>JBGATT010000112.1:0-11278 GCA_044229035.1 Gemmatimonadaceae bacterium
AACTCCTCGGCCGCCTCGTGAAGGCCCTCGGCGAATGACGACGCCCGCGAGCACCCCCGCCGTGAGCGCCCACCGTGAGCGCGCCGTGCTGTTCGGGCGCAACGGCGGGCTCCTCGGCATCTGGACCGAACCCAAGGGCGGGGCGACGGGGATCCCCGTGATCATCCTCGGCGCCGGCATCCTGCACCGCATCGGGCCGTCGCGCGGGGCGGTGCATCTCGCGCGCGCGCTCGCCGCGCGCGGGCATCCCGTGCTCAGCTTCGACCTCTCCGGCATCGGCGACAGCGGGCGGCCCACCGAGCCGTCGCTCGAGGCCGCCGTCACCGCCGACATCCGCGATGCGGTGGACCTCGCCTGCGCGCGCGACAAGGACGGGAAGTGGGCGGGGCGCATCGCCTTCGTCGGCTTCTGCTCCGGCGCCGACAACGCGCTGCATGCCGGCTCCGACGATCCGCGCGTGCACGCCGCGGTGCTCTTCGACCCGACGGTCCATCGCACGCGCGGCTTCCACCGCCGCGAGCTGGCGCGCTCCCTCACGAGCGGTCGCGCCTGGGGCAACTTCCTCACCGGCCGCTCCCTCAAGGCCCGCATCGACCGCTGGCGCGGCAGCGCCGATCCGCTGCGACGTCCGCCCGGCTACTACGGACTGCTCGTCGCCTCGCCCGAGGAGACCGATCGCCGCGCGCGCGCCTTCCGCGATCACGGCGGCCGGCTCCGCTTCGTCCTCTCGTCCGGCGTCCGCCACTACTGCAACGCGCCCGAGCAGGTCCGCGAGGCGCTCCCCACCGCGTTCACGCCCGCGCAGTTCGACGTCGTCTGGGCCTCGCACCTCGACCATGTGTTCGGCTCGCGCGCGCAGGTGGATTCGTTCGTGAAGGACACCGCGGAGTGGCTCGGCGCCCTCGTCCCGTGAGCGGGCCTCGCGCGCGCCGCCGCGCGACCGCGCTGCTGCTGTTGCTCGCGAGCGCGTCGGGAGCGTGCGGCGCTCCCGACGCCCGTCCCGATCCCGCCGCCCCGACCCGCATGCGTCTCGCCGTCCTCGGCAACTCCGACAGCCACGCCTTCCACGATTCGGTCTCGTTCGCCGACGGGTCGCCCGAGCGCGGCGGGCCGCAGCGCGCGGTCACCTACCAGTGGACCGAGATCCTCGCGCGCCTGCGCGGCGACGCGATCGACCAGGGCGCGTGGGGGACGCGCGGGGTGCATCCGCGCGTCGCGCGCGTGGCGGCCTGGGTCGGCATCCGCCTCCGCTCGCCCCGCAAGCAGGACTACGCGTGGAACGTCGCCTACTCCGGTGCGCGCTGCGCCAACCTCACCGGTCCGCGCGGCCAGGTCGAGCAGTTGCGGCACGACATCGCGCGTGATCCCGGGTCGTGGCGCGACGGCCTCGTGCTCTTCCGCATCGGCATCAACGACCTCGGCCGTCGCGAGGTGCTCGAGCGCCTCTCGCGCGACGGCGATGCGGACGCGTTCCGCGGGCTCGCGCGCGAATGCACCGACACCATCCTCGCGAGCGTGCGCACCCTGCGCGGGGCACAGCCCGCGTTGCGCATCGTCCTCGTCGGCATCCTCGACAACGCCAACTGGCCGCCCCACTTCGACCTCTTCAAGGACGCCAAGGGGCTCGCGGCCCAGCAGCGGCTGCTCGACGCGTTCGACGGCGCGCTGCGCGCCTTCGCGGCGGCCACGCCCGGCGTCGCGTTCGTCGATGATCGCGCCGCCTTCGCCGCGCGCTGGGGCAGCTGGGACGCGTCGGGCGCGAACGTCACGCGCGACTACCGTGCCCAGACGATCGGCGGCCTCACCGTGACCCTCTCGCAGGGCGACGCGCTCACGCATGCCGCCGTCGCCGACGGGCACGCCGGGACCGTCTTCAACGCCTACTGGGTGCAGGCGCTCGTCGCGGATCTCAATGCGCAGCTCGGGACCCGCCTCGCACCGATCACCGATGCCGAACTCGATGCCTTCGTCCGCGGACTGGCGGCGCCCTGAGGGCAGGGCAGGGAAGGAACGCGCGCGGGGGGCGGCCGATGGCCGCCCCCCGCGTTGCGTCGCTGGACCGCCGGACTAGCACCGGAGGCCGATCACGATCGGGAGCGTGTTGATCGAGGAGCCATCGGACTGGATCGACAGGTAGCGCAGCTCGGTGAAGAGGTTCGAGTTGCCGAACTTGAAGTCGTAGCCGATGCCCACGTTGAACGCGAGGTCGGACTCGTCGGCCGAGCCGCCACCGTTCCCTTCGATACTCGTGTTGTAGAAGCCGATGCCGCCGAGGAGGTACGGCTTGAGCTCGCTGCCCGTCTCCATGCGATAGACGAGGTTCGCCACGCCACCGAGGAGGGAGACGTTGTCGATGCCGGTGCCATCCTCGCCGCCGTACCGGCCGTAGTCCACGTCGACGCGGAGGGCGAGCTTGCCCTGCAGCGGCATCGTGAGGTGGCCACCGAGGTGGAAGCCGAGCCCCACCGCGTCGCCGAAGTCGCCCATGGGGAGCGCGATGCCGGCCTTCGCGCCGAAGCGGGATTCCGTCATCTGCGCCTGCGAGGCGGTGGCGGTCACGAGCATGAGTGAAGCGGCGACGACTGCCTTTCGAGCGAGTGAGTGCATCTGGATGCTCCGGTCTAAGGGTTCACCTTACAAGACGTCCCGGCATGGCCTTCGTCACACATGGACCACCGGAGGCTCCCCCGCGAGCTCGTCCTCGAGCTGCTGCCGTCGCAACAGCGCCCAGTAGCGCCCCCGTGCCGCGAGCAGCTCGTCATGCCGTCCCTGCTCGACCACGCGCCCCCCGTCGAGCACGATGATCCAGTGCGCGTCGCGGATCGCGGTGATGCGGTGGGACGCGATGATCGCCGTGCGCCCGGCGAGCGCCTCGCGGAGTCCGCGCAGGATCGCCGCCTCGGTCTGCGTGTCCACCGCCGAGAGCGCGTCGTCGAGGATCACCACGCTCGGCCGCCGCGCGAGGGCGCGCGCCATCGCGGCCCGCTGCTTCTGCCCGCCCGAGAGATTCACGCCGCGCTCGCCGAGCATCGTCGCCTCGCCCGCCGGGAAGCCGTCGATCGCCTCGGTCAGCTGCGCGATCCCGGCGGCCCAGCGCGCGTCGTCGGCGCTCGCGCCGCCATACGTGAGGTTGTCGAGGATCGTCTCGCTGAAGAGCAGGCTCTCCTGCGGCACGAACCCGATCTCGCGCCGCAGCACCGCGAGCGGCAGCGCGCGGAGGTCGACCCCGTCGAGGAGGATGCGCCCCTCGGTCGGGTCGGCGAGGCGCGGGATCAGCTCGAGCAAGGTCGTCTTCCCCGACCCCGTCGCACCGACGATGCCGAGCGTCCCACCGGCCGGCACGGTGAGCGAGATGCGATCGAGGACGTCGCGGCCGAGCCCGCCTGCCTTGTCCGGATAGGCGAAGCGCACGCCCTCGAAGGTGAGGGCGCGGCCGCCCTGCGTCGCCGGCAGCATCGCCGCGGATGCCGGATCGGCGATGGCCGGCGTGGCGTCGAGGATCCCGAGCAGCCGCGTCATCGACGCCGCGCCGCGCTGGAAGAGGCTCGTCACCCACCCCAGCGCGATGAGCGGCCAGGTGAGGTTCGCCAGGTAGAGGCCGAACGCCACGAACGCGCCGATGCTCAGCGTACCGTCGAGCACCATGCCGCCGCCCAACCAGAGCACCGCCGCGGCGCCGAGGCCGGCGAGCAGCGTGAAGCTCGGGTTCATCAGCCCGTTGAGCCGCACCAGCCCGAGGTTCTTCTCGAGGTACTCCGCGCTGAGCGCCCCGAAGCGCCCCACCTCGGCTCCCTCCTGCTGATACGCGCGCACGATCCGCACACCCGAGAGGTGCTCCTGCACATGCGTCGTGAGGTCACCGAACTGCGCCTGCACCCGTTCGAACCGCTGGTGGATGGCGCGGCCGAGTCCCCACATCACGAGCGGGAGCGGCACCATGGGCAGCAGCGCGAGCAGCGTGAGGCGCGGGCTGATCGCGATCATGAACGAGAGCGCGAAGACGCCGCCGAAGATCGTGTTGGTGAGGTACATGACCGCGGGGCCCACCGCCATGCGCACCGCGCCGAGGTCGTTGGTGAGCCGCGCCATCACCTCGCCGGTGCGGTTGCGCGCGAACCAGGCCGGGTCGAGCCGCGTGAGCCGCGCGAAGAGCGCGTCGCGCAGGTCGTTCTCGACGATGCGCGAGACCCCGGTGTGGATCTCGCGCCTGGGGAAGCGGAACCAGCCCGTGACGAGCGAGGTCACGACCATCAGGCCGGCGATGGTGAAGACGCCCCGAAGTGGGGCATCGGCGCCCATGGCGTCGATCGCCCGGCGCACGAGCGTGGGCTGGACGCTGTAGAGCGCCGTGGAGATCGCGACGCACGCGAGCCCGATGAGGTACTGCCGCCGGTAGGGGCTGGCCCAGGGGATGAGGCGTGTGAGCGAGGTCACAAATAGGCGGAATCGTTGCTTTGCGCGTGCGGGGGGCCGATCTTACGGGGGTCAGGACGCCCCCACACCCCACGGAGAATCCCCATGCTGTCGAATACTATCCGGCGCGCCATCGCGCCGCTCATGATCGTTGCGCTCGTCGCGGCCTGCGGCGGCGAGCCGAAGACCGACGCGGCCGCGCGCGACATCCAGCTCGCCCCGCAGGACACCGGCGCGGCGATGTCCGACACGGCCGTCGCGACCACCCCGACGCCGGCCCCCGCGCCGGCGCCCGAGACCAAGGCTCCGGCCCCGGCGCCCAAGCCGGTCGCCACCACGCCGACCAAGGCGCCGGCGGCGCGCACCGGCACCATCGCCGCGGGCACCTCGTTCGCCGTCACCACCGCGGCGCGCATGTGCACCAACACGCACAAGGCGGGCGACACGTTCACCGCGACCCTCGGCGCCGACGTCACCGGCAGCAACGGCGCGCGCATCCCCGCGGGCTCGGTCGTCACGCTCACCGTCACCGAGTCGGCCATCTCGAAGAACTCGAAGGACAACTGGAAGTTCGCGTTCGACGTGGTCTCGGTGCAGATCGGCTCCCAGACGCTCGCCGTCGAGGGTGACGTGACCCAGGTCGCGACCATCGAGGCCGTGCGCTCGCAGAGCACCGGCCAGCAGGTGGGCAAGGTCGCGACGGGCGCCGCGGTGGGCGCGGTCGCGGGCCAGCTCCTCGGCAAGAACACCAAGAGCACCGTGATCGGCGCCGCCGTCGGCGCGGCCGCGGGTGGCGCGGTCGCCGCCGGCACCGCCGACTACGAGGGCTGCCTCCCGGCCAACGGCACCATCACCATCGCGATCTCCAAGGCGCTCACCATCCCGCGGGCGTGATGCGGCATGCGGTGAACGGCTGAACGGCCTTCACCACAGAGGGCACAGAGGACACAGAGAAGGGCGGAGGGTGCTTGGCGCTCTCCGGCCTTCTTCTTTCCGCCTTCATCCTTTCGCCTTCCTCGGAGCAACGACATTGACCACAGGGGGCTGAGGGGGCACAGGGAACGGCTCTTTGGGTGGAACAACTCGGGATCGACGGCTGTCGTTGTCGTTCCCAAGAGAAGGACCGTGAGCCCCCACCGAGCTCGGCTCCCGCGCACGGATGCCCCTGTGCCCCCTGTGCCCCCTGTGGTGAAAAGCAGTCGCACCTCTCCGCCGTTCTCTGTGCCCTCTGTGCCCTCTGTGGTGAAAGCAGTGAATCAGTACCCGAGCGCCGCCCCAGCACCGCGCGGCTCCTTCACGCCGTGCCACCCACCCGGCACCCGCATCACCGCATTCACGTTCGCGATCCCCTGCGTCGTCACCACCTTGTGCCCCATCGCCCGCAGCCGCTCGAGCGACGCCTCGGGGAACCCGACGCTCTCCACCCGGATCTCGTCCGGCAGCGACTGATGGTGCATCCGCGGCGCGCGCATCGCGTCGGCCAGGGTCATGCGGTGCTCGATCACGTTCAGGATCACCTGCGTCACCGCCGTGATGATCGTCGGGCCGCCCGCCGCCCCCACCACGAGCAGCACGTTCCCCTGCGGGTCGAGCACGATCGTCGGCGACATCGCCGAGAGCATCCGCTTCCCCGGCTGCACCGCGTTCGCCTCGCCCTGCACCAGCCCGAACATGTTCGCCGTCCCCGGCTGCGCGGCGAAGTCGTCCATCTCGTTGTTCATGAAGAACCCGCCGTCGCGCACCCACACCGCCGACCCGTAACCGCCGTTGATCGTCGTCGTCGTCGCGACCGCGTTCCCCTGCGCATCGACCACCGAGTAGTGCGTCGTGTGCTCCGGCTCGCGCCCCTGGTCGAAGGCCGGCGTCACCGACGCGCGCGCGCGGTCGATCTGCGCTGCGAGCCGCTGCGCGTACGCCTTGCTCGTGAGCTCCTCGCGCGGCACCGGCACGAAGTCGGGGTCCGCCAGCTTCGCGTTGCGGTCGATGAACGCGCGCCGGAACGCCTCCGCCACCAGGTGCATGTACTCCGGCGTCCCGAAGGCCGGCAGCGGCCCGAACGTCTCGAGGATGTTGAACGTCTCGGTCATCGTGATCCCGCCGGATGACGCCGGCGGCATGGTGATGAGCGTGTGGCCGCGATACGTGCTCACCACCGGCTCGCGCCACTTGGGCCCGTAGCGGCGCAGGTCCTCGCGCGTGATGATCCCGCCGCCGCGCTCCATCTCCGCCACGAGCGCCGCCCCCACCGGCCCGTCATAGAACGCCGCCGGCCCCCGCTCGGCGATGAGCTGCAGCGACCGCGCGAGTTCCCCCTGCACCAGCCGCGCGCCCGGTGCCACCGTCTCGCCGTTGGGATAGAAGGTCGCGCACCCTTCGAAGCGGCAGATCCGCTGCTTCGCGCCGCTCAGCGACCGGAAGAGCGCGCTGTCCACCGTGAAGCCCTCCCGCGCGAGCCGGATCGCCGGCGCCATCACCTGCGCGAGCGACATCGTCCCGAAGCGATGGAGCGCCGCATCCATCCCCGCGACCGCCCCCGGCACGCCGGACGCGAGGTGCCCCACCACGCTCTTGTCGGTGAGCTTCCCCGCCGAGTCCACGAACATGTCGCGCGTCGCCGCGAGCGGCGCGATCTCGCGGTAGTCGATTGCCGCGGTGCGGCCGTCGGCCATGCGGATCACCATGAACCCGCCGCCGCCGATGTTGCCGGCGAACGGATAGGTGACCGCGAGCGCGAACCCGACCGCCACCGCGGCGTCCATCGCGTTGCCGCCCGCCTGCAGGATCTCGCGCCCCGCCGCGCTCGCGAGCTCGCTGTTGCTCGCGACCATCGCATGCGCGCCGAATACCGCCTCCCGCGCCTCGGGGAAGCGGAATCCGCCGGCGAAGGTCCCGGAGTAGCGGGCGTCGGTGGCCTGCGCGGCAGGCGCCGGCGCGGAAGCCGTCGGGCGGCAGGCGGTGAACGCGAACGCGGCGAGCGTGACGAGGGCGATCGGACGGCGGAACATGGCGAGCATGGCGATTCGGGGTGCGGGGGAACTGCAACGGCTGGTCACCACAGAGGACACAGAGGACACAGAGGACACAGAGAAGACGGAGAACGCGCTCGAGACCGAGGGCACACGAGGAAGAAGGAGCCGTTCACTTTCACCCTTCATCCTTCAGCCTTCATCCACCCCAAGCGCTCATCGTCGCCCGAAGAACCGATATCTCATCCCGACGCGCGTCGTATACTGCCGCACCATCCGCGACGCGCCGCTCGGCAACCCTTCCTTCGAGCCCCACAGCGTCGAGACGTCCTGCACCAGCGTGAGCGCGGCGCGACTGCCGACCGTGAAGCCGAAGCCGTAGCCCACCACGAGCGTGAACGCGTTGCGCGGCTCGGCCTCCGCCGCCGTCAGTTGGTCGGTGCCCGAGTAGTTCGCCCACTGCGACGCGCCGATCCCCACTTCCACGATCTGGTGCGCCCCTTCCATCTCCGGTGTGCGGAAGGTCGCCAGCAGCTGCCGCAGCTCGATCTCGCCGTTGGAATTGAGTGGCGCCGTCCCGCCGTCGCGGCGGATCGGCACGCTCGCGAGCGCCGCCGCCACACCGAGCGCGCCACTCTTCATCCCGAACTCCACCGCGGCGCGGTACTGCAGCGCTTCGCCCAGGCTCCAGAGCACGCCGCTCTGGCCGTCGAAGCGGCTCTGCGTCTGCAGGAACCCGAACGTGGCGCTCACCGCGAGCGGCCGGCGCGCGTCGTCGGCGGAGGGGACGCTGATGATCTGCGCCGCCGCGGGGCGGGCGACCAGGAGGACCAGCGAGGCGAGGAGGATGCGAGGGGTCATCACGTGCGATAACTTAGGGGACGCGGGCCGCAGGCGACACCGACGACGCCGGGCGCCCCGCCGCCCCTCTCAGACCCCGCCCCCTCGTGCTCGATCCCCGGGTCACCGAGCGCCGCAATCCGCGCAGCGCCGACATCGACCTCGCCAGCCCGCTCGCGATCGTCGACCTCATGAACGCCGAGGACCGCGGCGTCGCCGACGCGGTCGCGTCGCAGCGCGAGCCCATCGCGCGCGCGATCGAACTCGCGGAGGCCGCCTTCCGCGACGGCCGCCGACTCCTCTACCTCGGCGCCGGCACGTCCGGGCGCCTCGGCGTCCTCGACGCCTCCGAGTGCCCGCCCACCTTCGGCAGCGATCCGTCGATGGTCGTTGGCATCATCGCCGGCGGACCGGCCGCGCTCACGCGCTCGCAGGAGGGGGCCGAGGACCGCCCCGACGGCGCCCGCGCCGACCTCACCGCCGCCAACGTCACGGCCGGCGACTTCGTCCTCGGCATCGCCGCGAGCGGCACCACGCCTTACGTGCGCGCCGCCCTCGAGCACGCGCGCACCCTCGGCGCGCGCACCGGCATCCTCGCCTGCTCGCCCCCCGCGCCCGAACTCGTCGCCGCGCTCGATGTCGCGATCGTCCCCATCACCGGCCCCGAGGTCGTCACCGGCTCCACCCGCCTCAAGGCGGGCACCGCGACCAAGATGGTGCTCAACATGATCACCACCGGCGCGATGGTCCGCCTCGGCAAGACGTACGGCAACCTGATGGTGGACCTGCAGACCTCGAACGACAAGCTCAAGGACCGCGCCGAGCGCCTCGTCATCACCACCTGCGGCCTCACGCGCGACGAGGCGCGGCGGCTGCTCGCCGACGCGCAGGGCCATGTGAAGGTCGCGATCACCATGCACAAGCTCGGCCTCGATCGCGCCACGGCGCTCGCGCGGCTCGCGGAGGCGGGTGGCGTGATCCGCCGCGTGGTCCCCGACGCGCCGCCGCCGGTGGAGACCGCGTGACGCTCCAGCTCGTGCGCGACACCGACGCCTCGATCGCGCGCGCATCGCGCCCTCGGGTCCTCGTCGGCCTCATGTCGGGCACCTCGCTCGATGGCGTGACCGCCGCCGTCGTCCGCTTCCACGAGGATGGCGAGGGGCGCGTCACGCCGGAGCTCCTCGCGCATGTCGATCGCGCCTACGAGTCCGCCACGCGCGCGCGCCTCGCCGCGGCGCTCGAGGGCGCGACGCCGAGCGAGTACACGCGCCTCGACTTCGCCCTCGGCGGCTGGCTCTCCGACGCCGCCGTCGCCGCCATCGCCGAGTCGGGCGTGCCGCGAGAGGAGATCGACGCCGTCGCTTCGCACGGCCACACCGTCTGGCACGAGCCGCCGCACGGCACCTGGCAGTTCGGCCAGCCGGCGGTGATCGCCGAGCGTACCGGCCTCGACGTCATCGCCGACTTCCGCGTGCGCGATGTCGCCGCGGGGGGGCAGGGTGCGCCGCTCGTTCCCATCGCCGACGCCCTCCTCTTCGCCGACGACACCCACTGGCGCGTGCTGCAGAACCTCGGCGGCATCGGCAACCTCACCGTCGTCCCGCCGCGCAGCGCGCAGGGCGCCGACTTCGACGGCGTGCGCGCCTTCGACACCGGCCCCGGCGTCTGCATCATCGATGGCGTGACGCGCCTGCTGCGCCCCTCGCTCGCATTCGACGTGAACGGCGCGCTCGCCGCGCAGGGCACGCCCATCGAGGCGGTCCTCGAGGCGCTCCTCGCCGATCCCTGGTTCGCCGTCGAGCCGCCCAAGAGCACCGGGCGCGAGCGCTACACGGCGCGGTTCATCGCCGACTTCGTCGCGCGGTGCCGCACCGCGCGGCCCGCCGCGACCGACGAGGACATCATCTGCACCGCCGTCTGGTTCACCGCGCGCAGCATCGCGCTCGCCTTCGAGCGCTTCGTGCCGCAGCCGGTGGACGACATCCTCCTCTCGGGTGGCGGCGCGCGCAATCCGGTCCTGCGCGAGGCGATCGCCATGGCCCTCGCCGGTCGCCATGTGCGGCCCTTCGATCGCGTCTTCTTCGACGGCGATGCCAAGGAGGCGGTCGCGTTCGCCTTCCTCGGGTGGCTGCACCTCGAAGGGCGCGCCGGCAACGTGCCGCGCGCCACCGGCGCGCGCGGGCCGCGCCTCCTCGGCGCCTTCCACCCGCGGTGACGCACCCGCTCGCCTCGCTCCTCGTCCCGCAGCTCCGGTGGGACCCGGGGCTCGGCTTCACGTACCTCGAGGAGATGATCGGCGACGCCATCGACGTGGGCGTCGGCGGCTTCTGGATCAGCGGCGGGTCGCGCGCCGCGGTCGCGGCGCTCACCGCCGAGCTGCACCGCCGCTCGCGCCTCCCGCTGCTCATCGGCGCCGAGATCGACGGGGGGCCGGGCGGTGCGGTGAGCGATGCGACCGGACTGCCGCCCCTCGCCGCGCTCGCCGCGTTGCGCGATGCCGACGTGATGCGCCGTGCCGCCAAGCTCACCGCGCGTGAGCTGCGCGGCCTCGGCATCAACTGGGCGCTCGGTCCCAGCGGCGATCTCGAGCGCGAACCCGCCAATCCGTTGCTCGGCGCGCGCACCTTCGGGCTCGACGCGCAGCGCGCCGCCGAGTGGACGGTGGAGTGGGTGGACGCGATGCAGGCCGAGGCCGTCCTCGCGTGCGTGCGGCACTATCCCGGGATGGGGCGCGCCGACGCCGACCCGCACCTTGGACCCGTCGCGATCCCCACCGCTGCCGGCACGCTCTGGGCCGATGACCTGCTCCCCTTCCGTGCCGCGGCCGACACCGGTGTCGCGAGCATCATGGCGGCGAGCGCGGCCTATCCCGCGCTCGATGCCACCGGCCGCGCCGCGGCGCGCTCGCGCCCCATTCTCACCGAGCTCCTCCGCGGCGAGCTCGGCTACGAGGGCCTGATCGTGAGCGACTCGCTCTCGGCCCCTGGCCTGCGCCAGGGCGACGACGAGGGGATCGCCGCCATCGAGGCCATCGCCGCCGGCTGCGACCTGCTCCTCGC
>JBGATT010000113.1:0-11221 GCA_044229035.1 Gemmatimonadaceae bacterium
CGTCGCGCTCGCGGCGGTCGCGCACGCGAGCGCCGATCCGGTGGGGCTCGTAGTCGCGTCGGCGAGCCGCGCGCGTCGCCTCCCGCCGCGCGCGCGTGGCGGCGTGATCGCCGAGCTGGCGCGGACGCTCGACGAGACCACGTGCGACGGCGCGATCGACCTCGCGCCGCTCGTCGCCGCCTCCGCGTCGCGCTGCGTGGTGGTCACCGACCTCCTCGGCGATGCCGACGCGCTGCGGATGGCCCTCGCGCGCCATCGCGCGCAGGGCGGCGAGGCGCACCTCCTGCATGTCGTCGCGCGGCGCGAGCTCGAGCCGGACGACGAGGCGGTGCTCGCGACCGACCCCGAGGACGAACGCATCGCGCGGCCGCTCGTCGCCGATACGCGTGAGGCGTATCGCACGCGTTTCGCCGCCTGGCGCAACGAGGTCGCCTCCCGCCTGCGCGCCGACGGCATCGCGTACCACGAGGTGGTCGATGATGCGCCGGCGGAGCAGCTCGTGCGCCGCATCGTGATGCCCGCCGGCGTCGCGCGCGGTGCGGCCCAGCCCGCCGGCGCGGAGCCGCGGCGATGAGCTTCCTCGCGCCTTGGGCCTTCGCCGTCGGCGTGCTCGCCGCACTCGGCGCCGTGATCCTGCATCTCCTCTCCACCCGCCGCCCGCCGCGCGCGATCCTGCCGACGGCGCGCTTCGTCCCCGAGAGCGAGGCGCGCGCGGTCTCGCGCTCGTCGCGACCGACCGATCTCCTGCTGCTCGCCGCGCGGATGCTCGCGGCGCTGCTCATCGGGGCCGCGTTCGCCCGTCCGGTGCTCGATGCGCCGGGACCGAGCGTGCGCACCGTGGTGCTGCTCGATGCGTCGTCGAGCGTGGCGGATGCCGCGGCGGCGTGGCGCACGGCAAGCGAGCGCGCGGGCGATGGCGGCGTCGTCGTCGCGTTCGACACCGTGGTCCGCACTCTCGCGGCGAACGACTCCACCGTCGCCGCGACACGGGCCGCGGATGGCATCCTCTCTGCCGCGCTGGTCGCCGGCGTGCGCGAGGCGCGCGCCATTGCGCGCGGCGCCGACTCGGTGCGGATGGTGCTCGTCTCGCCGCTCGCCGAGGAGCTGTTCGATGCGGCGACCGCGGGTGCGCGCGCCGAGTGGCCCGGCGGGATCACGCTGGTGCGGCCCACGGGCGTGGCGGACACGCTGCGCGGGGCCGCCCCGAGACTCGACACACCGCTCGCCGATGACCCCTTCGCGCCGGCGCTCGCGGGACTCCGCGCCACGCGGGGCGCGCACGACGTGCGGCTCGTGCGGAGCGCGCTCGTCGCCGCGGACTCCGACTGGGTGCGCGAGCCCGGCCGCGTGCTCGTGCACTGGCCGCTGGCCGACACCGTCACCACGCGCGCCGATGGCGTGACCGCCTTCGGACTGCGCCCCGCGACGATGGTCGCCACGCTCGCGCGCCTGCCGCTCACCGCCGACTCGGCGCGCATCATCGCCCGCTGGCGCGACGGCGCCGCCGCTGCCACCGAGCGCCGCATCGGCGCCGGCTGCGTGCGAGAAGTTGGCGTCGGCATCCCGCTCGCCGGCGACCTCACGCTGCGCCCCGCCTTCACCGCGTTCCTGCAGGCGATGGTCGAACCCTGCGGCGGCGCGCGCGGCATCGCGGTGAGCGATTCCGCCGCGCGCGCCTTCGCCCGCGACGAGTCGGCCGTGCCCGCGCGTCTCCTCACCGCTGCCGTCGCCGCCGATGCGACGCTCGCCGCCTGGCTCCTCGGCGGCGCGCTCCTCGCGCTCGCCGCGGAGTGGATGCTGCGGCGCCGGAGGGACGGATGAGCGCCGCCGCGGTCGAAGCACGCCTCCTGCGCGCCCGTCGCACGCTCGCGCTCGCCGTCGGCGCGCGCGCGATGCTCGTCGCGCTCACCGTCGCGATGGGCATCGCGCTGCTGCTCGTCGTCGTCGATCTCCTCGTCGGGCTCCCGATCGCGGTGCGACGGCTCGCATGGCCCATCGCGTCGCTCGCCGCCCTGCTCGTGTTGGCGCGCGAGATCGCGCAGCGCGTGAAGCCCGCGCTCGAGGCGAATCTCGAAGCGGTCGCGCTCTGGTTCGAGCAACGGATCCCGGCGCTGCGCTACGCGCTCGTCACGGCGGTGGGAACCACGCCAGCCGCGCCCGCGGGGGGCACGGTCGCGCACACGGACATCGCGCACGCGCTGCTCGCCCCGATCGCGGCCGCGCCGCTCGAGGACGAAGTACGCAAGGCAACACGCGCCGCCCTCCAGCGACCCGCCATCCTCGCGCTCGTCGCCGCGATCGCGCTGCTCCTTGTCCCCGCCGCCGCCCTGCGGCGCGTGGCGACGCCCGCCGTCGGGGACATCCTCGATCGCCCCGGCGCCGCCGCGCGCGCGGTCGCCGATCCGCTTGCCACCATCGTCGTCCGTGTGCGCCCGCCCGCGTACACCGGGCTCGGCGAGGAGGTCTTCGAGGATCCGTCCGCGGTGCGCGCGCTCGCCGGCGGGCGCATCACCATCGAAGGGCGCGGCGAGGGCGTGCGCGCCGTCGCCGGCACGGCCGCGCTCACCGCGACCGCGAGCGGCGACCGCTGGCGACTCACGCTCCCCGCACCCGCCGAGCCGCTCGGCGTCCGCCTGCAGGGCGCGGCGCGCGAGCGCGTGCTCGTGATCGAATCGTTCGCCGACTCCGTCCCCGTGGTGCGGCTCGACCAACCCGCGCGCGACACGGTGCTGCGCACGGCGACCGGCACCGTGCAGCTCGCCGCCGACCTGACCGACGATCACGGCCTCGCCGACGCGGCCTTCGAGTACATCGTGAGCAGCGGGGCGGGAGAGACGTTCACCTTCCGCGGCGGGCGCATCGCCGCCACGCGCTACGCGGCGGGGACGGGGCGCGCGCAGCTCCGCGGCGCCTTCGCGCTCGACACGCTCAAGCTCGCGCCGGGCGACCTCGTGCACCTGCGCGCCGTCGCGCGCGACCGCAACGACGTCACCGGGCCCGGCAGCGGCGCGAGCGAGACGCGCACGCTGCGCATCGCCCGCGCCGACGAGTATGACTCGGTGAGCGTCGATCCCATGCCGCCCACCGAGCCGGAGAAGAACGCGCTCTCGCAGCGGATGCTCCTCCAGCTGACCACCGAGCTCCGCGCGCGCGAGCGGCGCATCGGGCCGGTGCAGACCACGCGCGAGGCGCGTCAGCTCGCGGTGGAGCAGAACAAGCTCCGCAAGCGCGTCGGCGAGATCGTCTTCACGCGGCTGAGCGAGGACCAGGGCGAGCACGCGCACTTCGCCGGCGACGGGCACGAGCACGGCACCGAACGCCCGCTGAACCCTGACCAGGTGCTCGCCGCCGCCGAGCGCGCCGCGAGCGTCGATCCCACGCGCAACCTCGAGGGCGAGGGCGACGAGACGCCGGTCGTCGCGATCAACCGCCCGCTCCTCGAGGCCTACAACCACATGTGGCAGGCCTCCACCGAACTCGAGACGGGGAGTCCCGCCGGCGCGATCCCCTGGATGGAGCGCGCCATCGAAGCGCTGCAGCGCGCGCGCGCCGCCGAGCGCATCTATCTCCGCGGGCGTCCGCCGCGGGTGGTGGTCGATCTCGCGCGCGTGCGCGGCACCGGCAAGGAGAAGGGCGCGCCCGCCGCGCGCGCGGCGCGACCGGCGCTCGACCCCGAGCGCGAGGCGCGGCTCGCGCGCTTCGACGGCGTGCTCGCGCAGGTCGTCGCCGAGCCGCTCGCCGCCGCCGACGCGCTCCTGCTGCTGCGACTCTCGCTCCCCGCCACCGACCGGGTCGCCGCCGATGCGCTCACCGCCGCCGCCGATGCGGTGCGACGGGGCGGGGACGTGACGGCCGCACTGCAGCGGGCGCGCCGCGCGCTCGTCGGCGCGCCCGTCCGCACCGACGGCCTCGGCCCGTGGGGGATGTGATGGCCGACTTCACCTTCGCCACGGTGCAGTACGACTCGGGGGACTGGGACAGCGCGCCGCTCGTCCCGGCGAACCTCATCGACTCGCTCGCGCGCTACACCACGCTCGACGTCGCGCCCACCGGCGTGATCGTCCCGCTCGGGTCGCGCGACCTCTTCAAGTATCCGCTCGCGTACCTCACCGGCCATCTGCCGGTGCGCTTCTCCGACGTGGAGCGCACGACGCTGCGCGAGTACTGCGCACGCGGCGGCCTGCTCTTCGTGGACGACCACAACCACGACATCGACGGCCAGTTCCACAAGTCGGCGTGGGAGGAGATCGCGCGCGCGGTCGGGCCGCTCAAGGATCTCCCCAACGACCACGCGATCTACCGGTCGTTCTTCCAGTTCGCCGACGGCCCGCCGACGACGAGCCACGAGCTCAACGGCTGGGGCGACAACCTCGTCCACAAGCACCTGCAGGCGGTGCTCAGCGGCGACCGCATCGCCGTGCTCTACAGCAGCAAGGACTACAGCTCGGAGTGGAACTACCATCCCGACAACAAGCGCTACTTCTCGGTGGACAACACGAAGTTCGGCGTGAACCTGGTGGTCTATGCGCTCTCGCGCTGACCGCGAGCGGGTGGAGTGGCTGCTGCGCGCGGGGGCGCTCGCGCTGCTCGTGGTCGCGCTCGTGCGCCTCATCCTCGCGGGCACCGCGAGCGGGACGCCGGCGGTGCATGTGCGCGCCGAGGGCGGGCTCGAGGCGCAGGCGCGCGACTCGCTGGCCGCGCTGGCGCGGGGCGGCGCGCGCGTCACCTGGAGCGGCAGCGTCGCGGCGCTCGCGGTGGCGAGCGAACCGGTGCGCGATCCCTCGGCGCGGACGCGCATCGCCGTCGCCGGCGAGGCCGCGGCGACGCTCGGCGATTCGCTCGGCGCACTGGACTCGCTCGCGGCGGGGGGCGGCGCGCTCACGACGAGCGGGCTCGCGGGGTCGGTGCGCGTGCTGATGGTCGCGGGCCCCGAGGCGAACGGCGCGGCGCGCACGGCGGCCTCCACGCAGCCTCCCCTCGGCGCGCGGGTGGGCCGCGTGCTCGTGCTCGGCCGGCTCGGTTGGGAGACGAAGTTCACCATCGCCGCGCTCGAGGAGGCGGGGTGGCTCGTCGATGCGCGCGTGCGGCTGGCCGACACGCTGCGCATCACGCAGGGCGGGAGCGCCCCGCTCTCGCTGGCCACGCACGCCGCCGTGATCGTGCTCGACTCGGCCGTGGGCGCGCAGGCCGGTGCGATCACGCGCTTCGTGCGCAGTGGCGGCGGGCTCGTCCTCGCCGGCGATGCGGCCGGGGCGCCGGCCTTCGCCGCGCTCGCGCCGGCGCGCGCCGGGACCGCAGCGGAGGGCGAGCGCGACGCCTTCGATCGCGACGAGCCGAAGCATGCGCTGCCGTTCCATCCGCTGGTCTCCCTCCGCGCCGACGCGGTGCCGCTCGAGCGGCGCGACGACGCGGTCGCCATCGCGGCGCGGCGCGTCGCCGCGGGGCGCGTGGTGCAGGTCGGCTACGACGAGACCTGGCGTTGGCGGATGCAGGCCGAGCGCGATGGTCCTGCGGCGCACCGCGCCTTCTGGAACCAGCTCGTCGCGACCGCCGCGGCGGCCGTGCCGTCGTCCACCGCGGATTCCGCGCGCGCGGAGTCCGGCGTGAACGCGCGCACCTTCGACGAGGCGCCGCTCGCCGCGCTCGTGCAGCGACTCGGCCCCGCCGTCGCCGACGCGCCACCAAGCCGCACCGTGCCTTCCTCACTCCCTGCCTGGTCCGGCGCCGTCGCCCTGCTCCTGCTTCTCGCGGAGTGGGCGTCGCGCCGGGCCCGAGGTGCCGCATGACGCTCGCCTTCATCTCGCATTCCGACGTCGGGATGCACGACAACGGCTGGAACCATCCCGAGCATGTGGGCCGCATGCGCGCCATCACGCGCGCCATGCGCTACCACCCTGAACTCTTCATGGCGCTGGAGCATGTGGAGGGGCGTCATGCGACCGAGGCCGAGCTCGCGCTCGCGCACACGCCGGCGAACATCACGCGCGTGCGCGAGATGAGCGAGGCGGGCGGCGGCCGCTTCGACGCCGACACCACCGCGAGTCCCGGCTCGTGGGCCGCGGCGACCGCGGCGGCCGGCTGCGTGCTCGAGGCGGTGGAACGCGCGATCGACGGCCGCAACGCACGGTCGTTCGTCGCCGTGCGGCCGCCGGGCCATCACGCGTTGCGCGACCAGCCGATGGGCTTCTGCCTCTTCGGCAACGTCGCCATCGGCGCCCTGCGCGCGCAGCAGCTCGGCGCGCGCCGGGTGCTCATCGTCGATTGGGACGTGCACCACGGCAACGGGACGCAGGCGATCGTCGAGTCCAACGCCGACATCCACTTCATCTCGATGCATCAGTGGCCCTGGTATCCGGGCTCGGGGGCGGCGGAGGATCGCGGGCCGCACGGCACCGTCTGGAACGTCCCGATGCCGGCCGGCCTCCCCGCCGCGGCCTATCGCGACGCGCTCCTCGGCGCGATCGACGCCGCGACCGACGGCTGGACCCCGGACCTCGTGATGATCTCGGCCGGCTTCGACTCCCTCGCCGGCGACCCGCTCGGCGGCTTCTCCCTCGAGCTGGACGACATCCGGGCGCTCACGCGGACGCTCGTCGAGCGTGCCCAAGGATGGTGCGGCGGCCGGGTGGTGAGCGTGCTGGAGGGCGGGTACGAACCCGACCGCGTGGCGGCGGCGGTCGTCGCGCACCTCGAGGCCCTGCGGTAACTTCTCGGCATGGCACGCAAGAAGCGCGCGAGCAAGACGCTCCGGATCCGGCCGATCACCGAGGAGCATCCGGTCGTCGTCGTGACCGAGACGCGGCCGCGCTCGTGGTACCGGGACGCCGCGGGGAACGTCAGCCGCGATCTCGATCCCAAGGACTTCGCGGCGATCCTCCAGGCGGGCACCGGCCTGCTCTGGGTGGACATCGACCATCGCAGCGACGCGCAGCACCAGCTGCTCGAGAAGGCGTTCCACTTCCATCCGCTGAGCATCGAGGACACGCGCTCCGCCGAGGGGCGCGTGAAGTTCGAGGAGTTCCCCGGCTACGCCTTCTGCGTGGTGCGCGCCGTGCGGTTCGTCGAGGAGACCACCGACCTCTACGACATCGAGACGTTCAACCTCTCCTGCTTCATCGGGCACAACTTCGTCGTCACGGTGCACGGGCCGCATGCGCCCGGCGTCGATGCCACGCACCAGCGCCTCGGGCTCGGCCCCGACCTGCTCGAGCGCGGTCCGGCGCGACTGCTCCACAACATCCTCGACACCACGGTCGACGCCTACTTCCCGATCATCGACCAGCTCGACGCCTTCGTGGACGGGCTCGAGGAGCGGGTCTTCGTGCACTTCGACCAGGAGTCGCTGCGCGACATCTTCTCGGTGAAGCGCCTCGTGCTGCAGCTCCGGCGGCACCTCTCGCCCATGCGCGAGGTGTTCAACATCCTGCAGAACCGTCCCTGCGCGGTGATCCCCGCCGACGCGCAGATCTGGTTCCGCGACATCTACGACCACGTCATCCGGCTCAACGAGTCGCTCGACACGTATCGGGACCTCCTCTCGAGCACGATGGACTCGTACCTCACGCAGGTGAGCAACCGGATGGGGCTGGTGACCAAGGGCCTCACCGTCGTCGCGACCCTCAGCGTGCCCTTCGTGGTGGTGAGCGGGATGTGGGGGATGAACTTCACGAACATCCCCCTCTCGGGGTGGCCGCACGGCTTCTGGGTGATGCTCGCCGTCCAGCTCGGGCTGGGCGGGGCGCTCATCTGGGTCCTCAAGCGCCGCGGTTGGCTGTAGATTCCCAGCGTGTTCTGCCCTGACTGCGGTACCTGGAACCGGAGCGCCGCCCGCACCTGCGGGCAGTGCAGCCTCGTGCTGCCGGAGGTGCCGGTCGCGATCGACGCGCCCGACCACCTGATCACCTCGCTCCGCCAGGCCACCGGCCAGCGGTACAAGATCGTCCGGCGCATCGGCAGCGGCGGCATGGCCGACGTCTACGAGGCGCGCCACCACCTGCTCGACCGCCCGCTCGCGGTGAAGGTCCTGCACTCGCACCTCGCGCGCGAGCAGGAGATGCGCGAGCGCTTCCGGCGCGAGGCCGAGGCGGCGAGCCGGCTGCTGCACCCGTTCATCGCGTCGCCGCTCGACTACGGCGAGACCGACGAGGCGGTGTACCTCGTGATGCCGTTCATCGCCGGCGGCTGCCTCGCCGACGACCTCGGCGCGACGCGGATCATCGAGCCGCCGCGCGCGGCGCGCATCGCGGCGCAGGTCGCCACGGCGCTCGACTACGCCGCCCGCGCCGGCGTGATCCACCGCGACGTGAAGCCCGACAACGTCCTCTTCGACACCGACGGCAACGCGATCCTCACCGACTTCGGCATCGCGACGGCGCACTTCCACGGCCGCCTCACCGCCGGCGGCCGCGCGATGGGGACGCCGCACTACATGGCCCCCGAGCAGGCGATGGGCCGCTTCGTCGATGGCCGCGCCGACCTCTACGCCGTGGGCGTGATGCTCTACGAGTGCCTCCTCGGCACCACGCCGTTCGACGGCCCAGACGGCTACGCGATCGGCTACAAGCACGTGCACGAGCTCCCCACGCCGCTGCAGAACGTCGCGCCGCACCTCCCGCGCACGCTCTGCGAGATCACCATGCGCTGCCTCGAGAAGAACCCCGACGCGCGCTTCCAGCGCGGGCACGACCTCGCCCGCGTGATCTACGAGTGGATGCACGCCGACGGCGTGTACGACGAGCCGCCCGCGCGCGCGGGCCGACCGCCCGTGTGACCGCGCCCCCCTCCGCGGGGCGTGAGGGGGCCACCCAGCGTCTCGTCGAGGTCGCGCTCCCGCTCCCGCTCCTCCGCACCTTCACCTACGCCGTCCCCGACGCCACGCGGCATCCGCTCGTCGCGGGGAGCCGCGTCGTCGTCCCGGTGAAGGGGAAGCGCACGATCGGCTTCTGCGTGGGCGAGAGCGACGGCGTCGCGCTCGGCGACCGCAAGGCGCTCGCCGTCCTCGATGTCCCCGACGCCGAGCCGTCGCTCCAGCCCGACCTCCTCGCGACCTGCCGCTGGATCGCCGACTATCACGTGGTGCCGCTCGGCCTCGTCTGCCGTGCCGTCCTCCCCGCCGCGCTTGGCGTCGCCGCCAAGCCCGCCCCCGAGGGGAAGTCGGAGCGGCTGCTCGTGATCGCGCAGGAACTCCCCACGCTCCTCGAGCGCGACGCGGCCTTCAAGCGCGCGCCGCAGCAGCGCGCGCTCTACGAGCTGCTCGAGCAACTCGGCGGCCGCGCACCGGTGAAGCTGCTGCTCGAACGGCACGCGGTCTCCGCGGGCGTGGTGAACGCCCTCGTGAAGCGCGGCCTCGCGCGCGCCGAGCGGGAAGGGAAGCATCGCGATCCCTTCGCCACTCGCCCGGCGGGCACCGCCCCGGCGATCACGCCGACGCCCGCGCAGCAGGCCGCGATCGACGCGATCCTCGCCGGCGCACCGGGCGCCGCCTTCCTCCTCCGCGGCATCACCGGCAGCGGCAAGACGCTCGTCTATCTGCAGGTCCTCGAGCAGGTCGTGCGTCGCGAAGGGAAGAGCGCGATCGTCCTCGTCCCCGAGATCTCGCTCACGCCGCAGGCCGTCGATCGCTTCCGCGCCGTCTTCGGCGACATGGTCGCGGTCCTCCACTCCGGCCTCTCCGACGGCGAGCGCCTCGACGCCTGGCGCGCGCTCCGCCGCGGGGAGAAGCGCATCGCCGTCGGCGCGCGCTCGGCGATCTTCGCGCCGCTCGCCGACCTCGGCGCGATCATCGTGGACGAGGAGCACGAGGCGAGCTACAAGCAGGCCGAGACGCCGCGCTACCACGCGCGCGACGTCGCGCTCGTCCGTGCCCGCGAGACCGGCGCGCGCTGCGTCCTCGGCAGCGCCACGCCGAGCCTCGAGAGCTGGAAGAACGCCCTCGACGGCCGCCTCACGCTGCTCACGCTCACCGACCGCGTGGGTGGCGGCGCCCTCCCCGTCGTGCGCGTCCTCGACCTGCGGCAGGAGCTCAAGGCGAGCACCCCCGACGAGAAGGCGCGGCGCCAGGTGCTCTCGGCGCCGCTCGAAGCGCTCCTGCGCGACCGCCTGCGCAAGGGCGAGCAGAGCATCCTCCTGCTCAACCGTCGCGGCTACGCGAGCTTCGTGCAGTGCGCCGACGGACACGTCGCGACCTGTCCCAACTGCTCCATCTCGCTCACGTACCATCGCACGCCCGAGCGGCTCGTTTGCCACTACTGCCAGCACCAGGAGTCGGCGGTGAAGGACTGCAGCGACTGCGGTGCGGCGATGGAACGCCAGCGCGGCCTCGGCACGCAGCAGGTCGAGCGATTGGTCGTGGAGCGCATCCCCGAAGCGCGCATCGCGCGGATGGACGTGGACACCACGTCGGGGAAGTGGGCGCACTCGACCATCCTCGACCGCGTCTCGCGCGGCGAGGTGGACGTGCTGCTGGGCACGCAGATGATCGCGAAGGGGCTCGACTTCCCGAACGTGACGCTCGTGGGCGTGATCGACGCCGACATCGGCATCAACCTCCCCGACTTCCGCGCGAGCGAGCGCACCTTCCAGCTCCTGAGCCAGGTCGCCGGTCGCGCCGGCCGTGGCCCCAAGGGCGGGGAAGTGGTGATCCAGACGCGCGTGCCGAGCCACCACGCCGTACGCCACGCGGCGACCCACGACTTCCTCGCCTTCGCCGCCGAGGAACTCGAGGCGCGCGAGAGTCCGCCGTATCCGCCGACCCTCCGCATCGCGAACGTGCTGGTGAGCGGCCTCGAGGAGCTCGCGGTCGCCGACTTCGCACGGCAGGTGACCGACTGGCTGGTGGCGGCGGACGCGAAGTTCGGGCTGAACGTGACGATCCTCGGCCCATCGCCCGCGCCCATCGAGCGCCTCAAGACGCGGTTCCGCTGGCATGCGATCCTCAAGTCCCATACCCCCGCGCCACTCACGCGCCTGATCCGCGGGCTCATGACCGGGGTCGAGGTCCCTTCGCATGGCGATCTGCGGCTGGTCGTCGATCGGGATCCGGTGTCGTTGCTCTGATTCCCTCAACTGATTCACCACAGAGGGCACAGAGGGCACAGAGAACGGCGGAGGTTCGCGGTCACCGCCACCACCACGGCCACGGCCACCACCACCGCAACGGCATGAACCACAGGGGGCACAGGGGACACAGGGGGCTCGTCCCCCCGGCGCTGGCCCCCCTGTG
>JBGATT010000114.1:0-11123 GCA_044229035.1 Gemmatimonadaceae bacterium
TGTGGGGGAGTGGAGTCGTGCTCAGGCGCGCTGGGCGTCGCGGGCCCGTCGATAGAAATCGGCCGCCTCGGGTGAACGCCCGAGACGGTCCAGGACGATCCCGACGCCCTTGAGCGCGCGCCAGTGGTCCGGCTCGAGCTCCGCCGCCCGCTGGTACGCCGCGAGCGCGCCGGACTTGTCGTCGGTCTGGTTCAGCGCCTCACCCACGTGGTAGTGCGCCGAGGCGTTCTCCGGCGCGAGCGCGATCGCCCGCTTGAGCGGTTCCACCGCCTCGCGCCAGCGCGCGCGCCGGCAGGCGAGGATCCCCATCTGCAGGAAGACCTCGGGCGCCTCGGGGCGCAGCTTCGCGGCCTTCTTGATCATCGACTCGGCGTCATCGTACTTGAGCGTGGCGCCGAGCGCGCTGGCCCGCGCGCAGAGGATGAGGAACGGATCGCCGCCCGACGCCTCGGCGCGGTCGAGCACGCCGAGCGCCGCCACGGCGTCATTCTTCTTCTCCAGCGCCGCGACGTACGCCAGCGCGCGGGCCGTGTCCCCGGGGGACTGCTCGAACGCGAGCCGCAGCGCTTCCATCGAGGGACGCAGCGCCCGGGACGGGGCGGCGTCGGGCCGCGCGGCCCCGGCGATGGTCACCACCGACCCGGCGACCGGCACCGACCGCCGCGGCGCCGGCTGGCCCGCCGGCCGCGAGTCCACCACCGTCCGGATGGGCGCGATCGGCGTCGCCTTCATCGTGGGGGCCGCCACGCCGTCGATGCGGCGCGCCACGAATCGGGGCTCCTCGAGCTCGCTGTCGTCGTACGACCACTCACCGCAGACGGGCGGCTCGCGGACGGGGACGATGATGACCTCGTCATCCGGACCGAAGGTCTCGACCGGGACGAGCGGGATGCCCTCGAACATCCCGAGCGGCAGCTGCTCGGGGTCGGGGGCGGAACCGGCTTCGGGGCGGTCGAGGGGGTCGAGCACTCAGGAGAAAGGCTGAAGGTTGAAGGGTGAAAGATGGGGTGTTGCACGTCCCGGAACGAGTCCGGGGGAGGCTTGGACCCGCCCCCCTTCGCATCGCGGGTCGTCGTTCACCCTTCCGCCTTCAGCCTTGCTCCCTTCCATAAACCCCGTCGCCGGAAGAACTTCCGTGACTATGCCAGGCGACTCCCTGATCGTCCGCGGTGCCCGCGAGCACAATCTCAAGAACATCGACGTCACGATCCCACGGGACAAGCTGACGGTCATCACCGGGCTGTCGGGCAGCGGCAAGTCCTCGCTCGCGTTCGACACCATCTTCGCCGAAGGCCAGCGGCGCTACGTCGAGTCGCTCTCCGCGTACGCCCGCCAGTTCCTCGGGCTCATGGAGAAGCCCGACGTCGATGCCATCGAGGGGCTCTCGCCCGCGATCTCGATCGAGCAGAAGACCGCCGGCGCCAATCCGCGCTCCACGGTCGGGACCGTCACCGAGATCTACGACTACCTGCGCCTGCTCTACGCCCGCGCCGGCACGCCGCACTGTCCCAACTGCGGGCGCGCCGTCTCCAAGCAGACGCCGACGCAGATCGCCGAGATCGTTCTCACCTGGCCGACCGGCACGAAGATCGAGATCCTCGCACCGCTCGTCCGCGGCCGGAAGGGCGAGTTCCGTGACCTCTTCGAGGACGCGCGCAAGCAGGGCTTCGTCCGCGCCCTGGTCGACGGCGAGCTCGTGGACCTCGCCGACCCGCCCAAGCTCAATCGCAAGCTCAACCACGACGTCTCCATCGTGGTCGACCGGCTCGTCGTGAAGAAGGAGGATCGCGGCCGCCTCACCGATTCGGTCGAGACGGCCCTCCGCCTCGCCGAAGGGCTCGCCGAGATCGTGCGGCACGACGGCCCCAAGGCGGCGACGCAGATGTTCAGCGAGAAGTACGGCTGTCCGGCGTGCGGCATCTCCATGCCCGAACTCGAGCCGCGCCACTTCTCGTTCAACTCCCCCTTCGGCGCCTGCGCCACCTGCTCGGGGCTCGGCACCAAGCGCACCGCCTCGCCCGAACTCATCCTCGGTGACCCGACGATCTCGATCCTCGAGGGCGTCATCCTCCCCTGGGGCGAGCCTGACGGCTACCTGCGGCGCGTGATCCTCCCCGCGCTCGCCAAGCAGCTCAAGTTCGAGCTCAACACGCCCTGGGGGAAACTCCCCGATCGCGTGAAGTTCGAGCTTCTCTTCGGCACCCAGAAGAAGAAGGGCGAGGACGAGTCGCGCTGGGAGGGCATCCTCTCCAACGTGCAGCGCCGATACTCCGAGACGACCTCCGACGCGATCCGCGGCGAGCTCGAGGCGTACATGGTCGTCGCCGAGTGCCCGGACTGCAACGGCCGTCGCCTCAAGAAGGAATCGCTCGCGGTCACCATCCACGGGCGCAACATCGGCGAGTTCACCGAGTGCTCCGCCGCCGACGCGCTGGCGTTCGCCGAGAGCGTCCCGGTGCGTGGCAACGGGAAGCCCGGACTCGACGAGGGGATCGCCGGGCCCATCCTCAAGGAGGTCCGCGAGCGGCTCCGCTTCCTCGTGGACGTCGGCCTCGACTACCTCACGCTCGACCGCTCCGCCGAGTCGCTCTCCGGCGGCGAGGCGCAGCGCATCCGGCTGGCGACGCAGATCGGGTCGCGGCTCGTCGGCGTGCTCTACATCCTCGACGAACCCTCCATCGGCCTGCACCAGCGCGACAACGCGCGGCTCCTCGACACGCTCAAGCGGCTCCGCGACCTCGGCAACACCGTCCTCGTGGTGGAGCACGATGAGGAGACGATCATGGAGGCCGACCACCTGATCGACCTCGGGCTCGGCGCCGGCAAGCACGGCGGCTCGGTCATCGCGGAGGGGACGGTGAAGCAGGTGATGGCGGTGAAGGCGTCGATCACCGGCCAGTACCTCAATGGCGTGCGCACCATTCCCATGCCGTCCACGCGCCGTCCGCGCGACAAGGAGCGCGTGCTGCGCATCGAGGGGGCGCGCGAGCACAACCTGCAGAAGGTGAACGCCGAGTTCCCGCTCGGACTCTTCGTCGCCGTCACCGGCGTGTCCGGGTCGGGGAAGAGCACGCTCGTCGAGGACATCCTGCAGAAGACGCTCTCGCGGCACTTCTTCCGCGCGCGCGTGGTGCCGGGCCAGCACGACCGCATCAAGGGGCTCGAGCATCTCGACAAGGTCATCGACATCGACCAGACGCCGATCGGGCGCACGCCGCGTTCGAATCCGGCGACCTACACCGGGCTCTTCACGCCCATCCGCGACCTCTTCGCCGAGATGCCCGAGGCGAAGCTCCGCGGCTACGGACCGGGCCGCTTCTCGTTCAACGTGAAGGGCGGGCGCTGCGAGGCATGCCAGGGCGACGGGCTCGTGAAGATCGAGATGCACTTCCTCCCCGACGTCTACGTCACCTGCGAGCAGTGCCGCGGCAAGCGCTACAACCGCGAGACGCTCGACGTGAAGTTCCGCGGGAAGAGCATCACCGAGGTGCTCGACCTCACGGTGGAGGACGCGCTCGAGGTCTTCGAGAACCAGCCGCGCATCCATCACAAGCTGCAGACGCTCATGGACGTCGGGCTCGGCTACATCCACCTCGGCCAGAGCGCGACGACGCTCTCCGGCGGCGAGGCCCAGCGCGTGAAGCTCGCGACCGAGCTCTCCAAGCGGGACACGGGCCGCACGCTCTACATCCTCGACGAACCGACGACCGGACTGCACTTCGAGGACGTGCGCGTGCTGCTCGAGGTGCTCCACAAGCTCGTCGACCGGGGCAACACCGTGCTGGTGATCGAGCACAACCTCGACGTGATCAAGACGGCGGACTGGATCGTGGACCTCGGGCCCGAGGGCGGGTCGGGGGGCGGCACGATCGTCGCCGAGGGGACGCCGGAGCAGGTGGCGAAGGTGAAGGCGTCGCACACGGGGCGGTATCTGGCGAAGGTGCTCAAGGGCTGACCGCGACGGCGGTCACCAGAGAGGGCAGTGGCAGTCCCGTCCGCTGCCGGTAGCTTTTCGAGGATGACCCGCC
Source organism: Gemmatimonadaceae bacterium (assembly GCA_044229035.1). Taxonomy (GTDB): domain Bacteria; phylum Gemmatimonadota; class Gemmatimonadetes; order Gemmatimonadales; family Gemmatimonadaceae; genus Pseudogemmatithrix. The sequence continues at coordinate 4,029 of JBGATT010000114.1, forward strand.
CTCTCGCCCTCCTCTCGCTCCTCATCGCCGTCCCGCTCGGCGCCCAGCAGTTCACCGTCGCCGACTCCGCCTGGGACTCGGAGACGCTCGGCAATCACCGCGCCGTGGTCGAGGTCACCGCGCCAGGCCGATTCGCGACGGTGACGCTCCCGTGGCGCCGACCGGACCGGAATCCGGAGTCGAAGGGCGTCCTCGTCGTCCCCGCCCGTGGCGGTGGACCGATCGCGAACGTGACGCGCGGGACGTTCAACCAGAGCGAGGGCGTCATCGGATTCGAGCCCGTCGCCGGCCCGGGGCGCTACTACGTGTATTACCTGCCCTACAAGTCGGGCGGTCGCTCGAACTATCCCAACGTCACCTATCTCCCCGTCACCGAGACCGCGGACGCCGCCTGGCTCGCCGAGAAGCAGCGCGTCCCGCAGCCGCCGCGCGCGACCGTCCTTCGGTTCGAGGCCATCGACTCGCTCAACAGCTTCGCGCCGATGCAGGTGATCGCGACCAGCAAGGAGGTCGAGCGCCTCAATGCGGCGCACGCGACGAAGTCGTTCCTCGTCTTCCCCGAGGACCGCCTCCACTCCATCCGCATGCGCGACCAGTTGCCGCTGCGCTGGATCACGCGCGGTCCCACCACGACCTTCCGTGACGAGGCGCGACGCGGCGAGTTCCTCGCCTTCCAGCTCGGCGTGTACGCGCGCCGCGCGACGGACGATCTCAAGGTTACCTTCGGCGACCTCCGCGCCGGCGCGAACGTCATCCCGTCCGCGCGCCTCACGTCGATCAACAACGGCGGCACCGGCTGGGACGGCCGCCCCTTCACCGCGCGCGTCGATGTCGCCGCGGGCCAGGTGCAGGCGATGTGGGCGGGCGTCGACGTCCCGATGAACGCCGTCCCGGGTACCTACACCGGCGACGCGACCGTCACCGCCGCAGGCGCCGCACCGGTCAAGGTCGCCCTCACCATCGTCGTGCGTCCCGACTCCGTCCTCGTCGGTGGTGCCGACGAGCCGGAGAAGCTCACCCGCCTCGCGTGGCTCAACTCCACGCTCGGCCATCGCAACGACGTCGTCGCCCCGTACACGCCGATCGCGGTCGAGGGGCGCACGTTGCGCATCCTCGGGCGCAGCATCACGCTCGGGGCGAACGGGCTCCCGGCGCGCATCGAGACCTACTTCACGCCCGAGATGACCGGGCTCCAGGCCACGCCCAACGCCGTGATCGCGGCCCCCATCCGGCTCGACGTGACGCAGGTGAAGGCCCCCGAGGCCCCCGTTGCGGTGCAGGGCGATCCCGTCCCGCGTCCCGGTGATCTCCGCTTCACCCGACAGGAGCCCGGCACCGTCTCGTGGACCGCCACGACCGACGCCGGCGCCTGGGACCTCGAGGTCCGGGGCACGCTCGAGTTCGACGGCAGTCTCTCGTACGAGATGCGGCTTCGCGCCAGGCGCAGCGTCGCGCTCGAGGATGTCGCGCTCACCATCCCCTACGCCCCGGGCGCGGCGACCTATGCGATGGGACTCGGCCTGAAGGGCCAGCGGCGGCCCCGCTTCAACGACTGGACCTGGGATGTCGCGAAGAAGAACCAGGATGGCGCCTGGCTCGGCGGTGTGAACGCCGGGCTCTGGTTCTCCCTGCGCGACGAGCACTACATCCGGCCGCTCAACACCAACTTCTATCTCCAGAAGCCGCTGCTCCTCCCCACCTCGTGGGGCAATGGCGGCGCCGGACACATCACCTGGAGCGAGGACCCCGACGCGGTGATGGTGCGCGCGACGAGCGGCGGGCGGCTCATGGCGGCCGGCGACTCGCTCCGCTTCGACGCCCGCTTCCTCGTCACCCCCTTCCATCCGCTCGAGACCGACGCGCAGTGGTCGCGCCGCTTCTATCACAAGTACTCGCCGCTCGACACCGTCGTCGCGACGGGCGCGACCGTCGTGAACATCCATCACGCCAACGCGATCAATCCGTACATCAACTATCCCTTCATCGCGCACGACGCGATGAAGCGCTACATCGACGACGCGCACCGCCGCGGCCTGCAGGTGAAGATCTACAACACCGTGCGCGAGCTCTCCAATCGCAGCCACGAGCTCTACGCCCTCCGCTCGCTCGGGCACGAGGTCTTCTCCCCCGGCCGCGGCGGCGGGTACTCGTGGCTCCAGGAGCACCTGCAGGACGACTACATCGCCGCCTGGTTCGTCCCCGAGCTCAAGGATGCCGCGGTGGTCAACAGCGGGATGAGCCGCTGGCACAACTACTACATCGAGGGGATCAACTGGCTGGTGCACAACGTGGGCATCGACGGCCTCTACCTCGATGACGTCGCGTTCGACCGGACCACCATGAAGCGGGTGCGTCGCATGCTCCGCCAGGACGGGCGCCCCGGCATCCTCGACCTCCACTCGGCCAACCAGTACAACGAGCGCGACGGGTTCATCAACAGCGCGATGCTCTACCTCGAGCTCTTCCCGTACATCGACCGCCTCTGGTTCGGCGAGTACTTCGACTACGAGAAGAGCCCCGCCGACTTCTGGATGACCGAGGTGAGCGGCATCCCGTTCGGCCTCATGGGCGAGATGCTCGAGGGTGGCGGCAATCCGTGGCGCGGCATGGTCCACGGCATGACCAACCGCATGCCCTGGTCGAGCAACGCCGACCCGCGTCCGCTCTGGAAGCTGTGGGACGACTTCGGCATGCAAGGGTCGCAGCTGTACGGCTACTGGTCCCCCAACGTGCAGGTGCGCACCGGGCGCGAGGACGTGAAGGCGACCGTGTTCAAGCAGGACGGCCGCGCGCTCGTCGCCATCGCGAGCTGGGCCGCCGACACCGTGAGCATCCTCCCCCAGGTGGACTGGGCCGCGCTCGGGATCGATCCGGCGCGCGCGACGATCACCGCCCCCGCCGTGGGCGCGTTGCAGGAGGCGCGGAGCATCCGCCCGGACGAGCGCATCACGCTCGCGCCGGGGAAGGGCATCCTCCTCGTCCTCCGGTGACCAGCATGCCGACGACGACACGACCCCGCGCGCTGGGCTTCGCCCTGCTCGCCGTCCTCGGATTCACCGCGTGGCCGGCGATGGCGCAGTCGCGCGAGCTCCAGCGCGGCGCCGTCGTCCAGGCGCGAACCGCGCGCGTCCGCGAGTACCGCGACACCTTCCCCACCTACCCGTTCAGCGATCCCGACCCGATCCCCGTCGTCGGACGCATCTACCCGTACTTCCGCTTCGACGGCTTCACCGCCACGGCGCGACCGCAGGCCTGGAAGGTCGTCGAGCTCGAGAACGACTTCATCCGCGTGCTCATCCTCCCCGAGATCGGCGGGAAGATCTGGGCGGCGATCGAGAAGCGCACCGGCCGGCCGTTCATCTATTTCAATCACGTGGTGAAGTTCCGCGACATCGCGATGCGCGGCCCCTGGACGAGCGGCGGCATCGAGGCCAACTACGGCATCATCGGCCACACGCCGAACGTCTCCACGCCCGTCGACTACGTCGTCCGCAAGAACGCCGACGGCAGCGTGAGCGCGATCGTCGGCGCGCTCGACCTCCTCACGAACACCACGTGGCGCGTTGAGACGCGCCTCGCGCCCGACCAGGCCTACTTCACCACGAGCTCCACCTGGCACAACGGCTCGTCGCTCGAGCAGCCCTACTACACCTGGATGACCGCCGGCATCCCCACGCGGGGCGACCTGCAGTACGTCTTCCCCGGCACGAGCTGGATCGGACATGACGGCGAGCCCGGCGAGTGGCCCATCAACACCGCGCGCAACGCCGATGTGAGCCGCTACGAACGGAACGACTTCGGGCCCTACAAGTCCTACCACGTGTTCGGCGGCGCCGGTGACTTCTTCGGCGCCTACTGGCGCGATCACGACTTCGGCATGGCGCGCGTCGCACCGCGCGACGAGAAGCCCGGGCAGAAGATCTGGATCTGGGGACTCTCGCGGCAGGGGATGATCTGGGAGCAGCTGCTCACTGACCGCGACGGCCAGTACTCCGAGCTCCAGTCCGGGCGGCTCTTCAACCAGTCGGCCGAGGGGAGCACCTTCACCCCGTTCAAGCATCGCGGCTTCACGCCGCATCTCACCGACCGCTGGACCGAACGGTGGATGCCGGTCGTCGGCACCAAGGGCTTCGTCACGGCGAGCGCCGCCGGGGCACTCAACGTCACGCAGGACGGCGATCGCATCATCCTCGCCCTCTCGCCCGCCGAGCCGGTCGCCGACTCGCTCATCATCCAGGCGAAGGGCCAGCGCCTCGCCGCCCGACGCGTGGTGCGGTCCCCCCTCCATCCCTGGGCCGATACCATCACCGCGCCCGGCGTCGCCCTCCGCGACCTGCGCATCATCCTCGGCGACCATCGCCTCGTCTTCGACGGCGACCCCGCCACCGTCGCGCTCGACCGGCCCATCGCCACGCCGCGCGACTTCGGTTGGACGTCGGCGGTCGGCCTGCACCTCAAGGGCAAGGAGCTGATGCGGCAGCGGGAGTACGACCGCGCGCGCCCGCTCCTCGACAGCGCGCTCGCGAAGGACCCGCACTTCGTCCCCGCGCTCACCGACCGCGCCGCGCTCGAACTGCGCGCGATGCGCTACGAGGCGGCGCGGCGCGATGCCCGCACGGCGCTCAGCGTCGATACCTACGACGGTGCGGCCAACTACTACTACGGGCTCGCCAACCGTCACCTCGGTCGGTTCGCCGACGCGCGCGACGGTTTCGAGATCGCGTCGCAGACGCTCGAGTACCGCGTCGCCGCCTACGCCGAACTCGCGAAGCTCTGGCTCGCGGACGGCGACGCGCGTCGCGCCGCGGCCTATGCCGACAAGGCGCTCGCCGCCGATCCCGCCGACCTCGATGCGCTCGGTGTGCGCGTGGTGATCGCCCGTCGCAACGGCGCTCCCGTGCCGCTGTCGGCGGCGACGGCCGCGCTCGAGGCCGCCGATCCGCTCAGTCAGCTCGCGCGGTACGAGCGCCTGCTCGCGCGGCGCGCGCAGGATCCGGCGCGCCTCCTCCTCAGCGGCGTCCGCGCCGAGCTGCCCGAGCAGCAACTCTTCCAGCTCGCGTCCTGGTATATCGGCGTCGGCGAGCGCGCGCAGGCGCAGCGGCTCCTCGAGGCGCTCAACGACCACCCCGAAGCCCTCTACTGGCGCGCCGCGCTCCGGCCGGCCAATGCGACCGCGCTCATCGCGCGGGCCAACGAGCTCCCGCCGCTCCGCGTCTTCCCCTTCCGCCCCGAGGTGATCGCCGCGCTCGAGCACGTCGTCGCCACGAGCGACGACTGGAAGCCGCGCTACTATCGCGCGCTCGGGCTCTGGCATCTCGGGCGGCTCGAGGAGGCGCGTCCGCTCCTCGTCGAGCTGGGCGACCGTCCGGGGTTCGCGCCCTTCTACGCGGCGCGTGCCGCTTTCCCGGGGCGACCGACCGCCGACCGCATCACCGACCTCCGCCGCGCGGCGCAGCTCGATCGCGGCGAGTGGCGGTACGGCAAGCGACTCACGGAGGCGTTGCTCGCCGCTGGCGACGCGGCAGGTGCCGAGGCGGTCGCGAGCGACTACTACGGTCGGATCCCGGCGAGCTACATCCTCGGCCTCACCCTCGTACGCGCGCAGATGGCCGCTGGGCACCATGCGGCGGCCGAGCGGATCCTCGACCGGATCGAGATCATCCCGTACGAGGGTAGTGCCGAGGGACACGCGCTCTACCGCGAGGCGAAGCTCATGCGCGCCATCGACGCCATGCGCGAGCGCGATTGGGCATCGGCGCGCCGGCTGGTCGCGGCCGCGCGCGAGTGGCCGGAGCGGCTCGGTGCCGGGAAGCCGTACCCGGAGAACGTGGACGAGCGAGCGGAGGACTGGCTCGCCGCCGATATCGAGCGCCGCGGCGGCGCGGACTCGCCCACGGTGCAGGCGGCTCGGGCACGACTCGCCGCGTGGGCCGAAGAGCGCATCGCCGGTCCGGAGCGTTTCGGCGCCGACGGACGCGTCCTTGCGGCATGGTCTCGTCTCTCGCCGTAGGGAGCACTCCGCTAGCTTATCCGCATGGTCTCCATCCTCGACATCATCGGGCCCGTGATGGTCGGGCCCTCGTCCAGCCACACCGCCGGTGCCTGCCGCCTCGGCCTGGTCGCGCGCGACCTCGTCGCGGGCACGCCGGAGAAGGCCCTGATCGAACTGCACGGCTCCTTCGCGCGCACCGGCGAGGGACACGGCACCGACAAGGCGATCGTCGGCGGGCTCCTCGGATTCCGGCCCGATGATGAGCGTCTGCGCGATGCGCTCGCGATCATGGAGAAGGAAGGCCTCGACTGGCGCTTCGAGAAGACCACGCTCGGCGACGAGCCCGAGGTGCATCCCAACTCCGTGCGCATCACCGTCACGAGGCAGCACCGGCATCACGTCATGCTCGGCGCGTCGCTCGGCGCGGGGCGCATCAAGGTGTCACAGATCGACGGCTATCCCGTCGAGGTGGACGCGTCGCATCACACCATCGTGATGGTCGCCGAGGACATCAAGGGATCGATCGCGAAGATCACCGGCATCCTCAGCGAGGACGGCGTCAACATCGCGACGCTCCGCCTCTCGCGGAAGCATCGCGGCGGCGATGCGTTCATGGTGATCGAGGTGGACGAGCAGCCCAACGAGAAGGTGCGCGACGACCTGCGCGCGCTCCCGTGGGTGCGATGGACGCACCGCATCGACAAGGTCGGTGGCTGATGTACGGCTCGCTGCACGATGCCATCCGCGACGCCGAGGCCAAGGGCACCACGCTCGCGTCCGTCGCCCTCGAGATCGAGTCGCGCGACCAGGGCCGCCCGGTCGCCGACATCCGCGAGGCCCTCGGACGCGCCCTCGCCGTCATGCGCCACGCCGTCGAGCAGGGACTCGTCGGCGACCTCCGCTCCAACTCCGGCCTCGTCGGCGGTGACGCGGCGAAGCTCCGCACCGGTCCCGCGGGGCCGCTCGCCGGGACCGTCTTCCGCGACGTCCTGATGCGGGCGCTCGCCGTGCAGGAAGTGAATGCCGCGATGGGTGTGATCGTCGCCGCACCCACCGCGGGCGGAGCCGGCGTCCTCCCCGCCGTGCTCCTCGGCATCGCCAAG
>JBGATT010000249.1:0-2416 GCA_044229035.1 Gemmatimonadaceae bacterium
GTCTTGAGGCGATGCTCGACGAGCCGACGGAGGAACGAACCGCGCTTGAGCATTCCCCCGGCGAGGGCCACGGGGACCGCGGCACGTTCGTCGACGAAGAGCTGACGCGCCAGCGTCCGCACGTGAAGCACGAGCTCCTCGGCCGCGATCGTGCAGATCGAGTTCGCGCGCAGGTCGCGCTCGGCCGCGAGCGCGACCACCGGGACCGCGAGCGCGGCCAGGTCCTTGGGTGTCGCGGCCGCGGCCCACGCGATGAGGTCATCGACCTCGTCGAGCTGCAGCGCCGTCAGCACGGCGCCGACGAGACGCGTCTCCGGCTCGCGCCCATCGTGCGACGCGGTGAGGACGCTCAGCGCGCGTCGGCCGATCCACGCGCCGCTCCCTTCGTCGCCGCAGGTCGGTCCCCAGCCGCCCGCCCGCAGCAAGGTGCCGGTGGGGCCACGTCCGTACGCGACCGATCCCGTGCCCGAGATGAGCAGGATGCCGGACCCTTCACCGAACGCGTCCTCCAGTGCGATCTCGCCGTCGGTGGTGACCACCACCTCATCGGCGATGCCCTCGCCCTCGAGCGCGCGGAGCAGGTTCTTGCGTTCCTTCTCGCGCCCGGCGCCGGCGACGCCCACCACCAGCACGCGCGGCCGCTCCTCCTGTTCGGCGGTCGCGATGGTGTCGCGCACCAGCGCGCCGATGACCTCGGCGGAATGCAGCGCCTCGCCCGGGCGGATGGCGCTCCCGGCCCCCGTGAGGGTCGCGAGTTCCTTGCCGCGGCCGTCGGCCACGATCACCTGGGTCTTGCTGCCACCACCATCCACACCGACGACGAGATGCGACATGAGCTCACGGGAGGGGGTCAATCGACGACGTACGCTTCGATGGCATTGTACTCGGCCAGGCCGAGCCGGTCCAGCAGGTCCGCGGTGCCGGTGTTGCGCTGCTCCACGCGTTGCCAGAACTCGCGCTCGTCCTGGCCGGGGAAGGGGGCCGAGTCCTTCTGCGACTGGTGCTTGAAGATCGCCTGGATCTTGAGGCGCAGTTCCTCGCGCGAGAGCGGGACGAGCCAGGTCGCCTCGGAGACGGGCCACTCCTGCCAGGCCCCGCGATAGAGCCATACCTCGGGGGTCCACGCGCCGCCGGTCCGCTCGATGTACTCGGGGGGCGGCTCCTGCGGCCCATGCGCGCGCACGGGGTGGAGTTGGGCGACCGCCGCGTCGATCGCATCCTTGCAGACCCGATGCGTGCCGTGCGGGTCGCTCAGGTCGCCGGCGACGAAGATGTAATGTGGGCGCTTCTCCTCGAGCAGCGCCTTCACGATCGCAACATCCTCGGGACCGACCGGCTTCTTCTCGATGGTCCCGGTGCGGTAGAACGGGAGGTCGAGGAACCGGCCGTGCGAGCCGTCCAGTCCCAGCGTCTCGATGCCGGAGACGGCCTCGGACTCGCGGATGATCCGCTTCAGGTCGGCCACCTCGGGCGGGTCGATCTCGCCCGGCTGCTTCGCGGCCATCGCCTCGAGCACCCGGTCCGTGTAGGTCTGGAGCTTCCCTTCGGCGAAGCCGCGCTCCCGGGCCACGCGCATCACGACGTCCAGATGCCGGCGCACGTCGTGATCGAACACGGCGATGTTGCCGCTCGTCATGTAGGCGACGGTGATCTCGTTGTCGTTCTGGATGAGCTTGCGCAGGATGCCGCCCATCGAGATCACGTCGTCGTCCGGATGCGGGGAGAAGCAGACGATGCGGGCATGGTGCGGCAGCTTCGCGCGCCCCCGGATCCGCTCGCTGAGCGCGCGGAAGACCTTGCCGTTCACGTCGCCGGCCTCGCCATGCCGCGCGACGAGGCCGGAGAGATGGTGCTCCTCGTAGTCGGTCTCGGACAGCTTGAGCACCGCGCGGCCGGTGACCCCGGAGAGCCAGATCGCGGCGCGGATCTCGAGGGCATCCGTCCACTGCACCTCGTCCACCAGCCAAGGCGTCGCCACGCGCGTCAGCTCCGCCGCGGCAGCCCCGTCGCAGTAGAAGGTCGCGTCCGGATGTCGCTGCAGGAACGTCGCCGGGACGCCGTGGTCGACCTCCCCCTCCACCGCGCGGCGCACGATCGCCGATTTGTGCTCGCCGGTCGCGAGGATCGCGATCTCCCGCGCGGCGAGGATCGTCGCGATGCCCATGGTGAGCGCCTCGCGCGGGACGTTCTTCTCGCTGAAGAAGCCGCTGGCCGCGTCGCGACGGGTGACGCGGTCGAGGTGGACGCGCCGGGTACGGCTCTCGAGCCCTGAGCCCGGCTCATTGAAGCCGATGTGTCCCGTCTTGCCGATGCCGAGCAGCTGGAAGTCGATGCCGCCCGCCGCGCCGATCGCCGCCTCGAAGGCCGCGCAGTGCGCCGCGACCGCATCGCCGGTGAGCGTGCCGTCGAGGATGTG
>JBGATT010000115.1:0-11090 GCA_044229035.1 Gemmatimonadaceae bacterium
CATCGCGCATAGGCGACCGCGTCCTCCCAGGCCACGTGCACCACCGGGAAGGCTTCCTTGCCGGCGAGGTCGGTCCCCGGACCGCCGGGATGACGCCAGTTGGCGCCCGGGACCCAGCGCCACCAGCGGCTCACGTCGCGCAGGTCCACCTCGCCCGACGTCGGCGTGAACACCAGGGACCCCGGCACGAGGAGGTCGGCCGACGGTGGCGGCGTCCCCGGCGGCATCCCGCGCATCAGCTCGTCGAGCGCGGGCGCGCGCTCGGCGACCGTTCGATATCCGGTCGCATCGACGAAGCGCGCGAAGGCGGCGTTCGTGACGGTGAGGATGTCCATGTAGAACCCGCTCACCGCGACGGCATGCACCGGTCGCTCATGCGGCAGCGCGAAGGGTCCGTCGTCGCCCATCGCGAAGGTGCCGCCGGGGATCCAGACCATGCCGTCGGGCGCCGGGCCCGGTGCGGGCGTCTCGCGCGAGGCGTCGGCGACGTCCCGTGCGCCGCAGGCGGCGAGCGCGGCGAGTGCCGACATCGCGATCGCGCGACGGATCGACTGGCGAGGGTGCACGTCGAGAATCTAGCGTCGGCCTTCGGGGGGCGGTAACGTTGCCGCCGTGACCGGTCCTCTCGAACGTCCTCGTCACGCGCGCCTCGCGCGCGCGGTCGGTGCGCTCCTCGCCGCGACCGTGATCGCCTGCACGCCCGCGGCGCCGGCGCGTCCCAACATCGTCTTCGTCCTCGTCGACGACCTGCGCTGGGACGACTTCGGTGCCGCCGGTCATCCGTTCGCCGAGACGCCCAACATCGACCGCCTCGCCGCCGAGGGGGCGCGCTTCCTCAACGCCTTCGCGAGCACGCCGCTCTGCTCGCCGAGTCGCGCGAGCATCCTCACCGGCCAGTACGTGCGGACCAACGGCATCGTCGACAACACCGCGCGCGACTCGGCGAGCCATCGGCTCGCGACCTTCGCCATCCCGCTCGAGGCCGCCGGCTATCGCACGGGGTTCTTCGGCAAGTGGCACATGGGGAACGACGATTCCCCGCGGCCGGGCTGGACGCGATGGGTCGCGATGCGCGGGCAGGGAGAGGCGGTCGATCCGTCGCTCAACTTCGACGGCACGCGGCGCGTGGTCGAGGGCTACGTGACCGACGTGCTCACCGACCAGGTGGTCGGGTTCCTGCGGGACTCGAGCCCGGCGCCGTTCATGGTCTTCCTCGCGCACAAGGCGCTGCACCCCAACATCGTGCAGCGGAACGACGGCACGCGTGGCACCATGGCGTCGGGGCAACCGGAGGGATTCGTGCCGGCGCCGCGGCACGCCGGGCGGTACGCGACGGCGGTGGTGCCGCGGCGCGAGAACGCGCGCCGTGCGCCGGAGCGGAAGCCCGCGCTGCAGCGCGCGATCCCCGGCCTGCCGCCGCTCTCGCCGGAGACGGGCACGAGCGACGCCGACGTGCGGGCGCGCCTCGAGATGCTCCTCGGCGTGGACGAGTCCCTCGGGCGCATCGTCGCCACCCTCGACTCGCTCGGCCAGCTCGACAACACGATCATCGTCCTCACGAGCGACCACGGCTACTTCTACGGCGAGCACGGCCTCGACCAGGAACGGCGGCTCGCGTACGAGGAGTCGGCGCGGATCCCGCTCATCGTGCGCTACCCGCGCGTCGCGCGGCCGGCGACGACGCCCGCGCAGATGGTGCAGACGATCGACTTCGCCTCGACGCTCCTCGCGCTCGCCGGCGTCCCCGACACCGTGCCGCGGCAGGGCGTGTCGCTCGTGTCGGTGCTCGACGGCAGCGCGACCACCTGGCGGCGCTCGGTCCTCCTCGAGTACTACACCGATATCGTCTTCCCGCGGACGCTCACCATGGGCTACGACGCGGTGCGGACCGAGCGGTACACCTACATCAAGTATCGCGAACTCGAGGGGATGGACGAGCTGTACGATGTGGTGAGCGATCCGTTCCAGATGGACAACCTCATCGGCACGCCCAAGGGGGATTCGATCCTCCCGACGGTGCGCGGCGAACTCGATCGACTCCAGCGCGAGGCCCTGCCGGCACGGCGCTGACGCTCAGGCGAGCAGCAGCGCCGCCTTCGTGTACGCGTCCTCGGTCCAGTCGATCATCCCGTGCACGTCGCGCGCCGGCACCTCGAGCGCGCGCAGCAGCACCGCCGCCGGCTGCGGCGGGCGTCCCTCCACCGGCAAGCCCACGTCGAGCTGCCAGCACATCGCCTCGGCCGCCGCGATCACCGTCGCCAATCGCGCGACCTCGGGCGGTGCCTCCTGCGGATGGTTGTGATGGTAGACCGCGTCGGCGATGAACTCGGGCAGCGCCCAACGCCCGATGAGGAGGCTCGCGACCGCGCCATGGTCGATGCCGAGGTGCTCCTCCTCGATCGGACCGATCGGCGCGTCCTGGTCGCTCCGCGCGTCGAGCAGCTCCGAGAACTCCTGCGGGAAGTACTGGTCCACGACGAGCAGGCCGACGTCGTGCAGGAGGCCCACGAGGTACGCGTCCTCGGGACGGATCTCGCGCGAGTCACCCACCGCGGCCCAGAGGCGGCGCGCGAGCGCGGCGACCGTCACCGAGTGCGACCAGAACTCCTCATGGTCGAATCGCGCGCGCCCGTTGCCGAAGGCCTTCACCACGGCGAGCACCGTGCAGACCGCGCGCACCTGGTTGAGGCCCATGCGCGCGATCGCGCCGCCGACCGTGGAGATGGGCGCCCCAGCGCGCCCGAACGCGCCCGAGTTGGAGAGCCGCAGGAGCCGCGTGGTCAGCGCCGGGTCCTGCTCGATGAGGTGCGCCACGCGCGACACCCCCGCGTGCGGGTCATCGAGCACGCGGTGCAGCTGCAGGACGATCGTCGGCAGCGTGGGGAGGTCGTCCCCTCGGCTGATGATCTGTTGCAGGCGCGGGAAGATGTAGGGCACGGCGGCTCGGAAGGGGATGGGTGTCCCCTTCAGTATCGACGCCGCGGTCGGGGGGCTTGAGGTGAGGGGTCAGCAGCGCGAAGTGCGCGACGGCGTGGAGGACCCGACCCCGATGCCGTCCTGGATGCTCACGCGGACCCCGACCGTCTCCCGGTAGGTCACCACCTGTCGCACGGGGCGGCCATTCAGGCGTCCCGGCGCGTAGCGGAGGTCGGGGACCATCGCCAGGACGGCGGCGCCGAAGCCGCTGTTGTTCGTCGAGACGAGGACCGCCGTGCCCGGTTCCGGTACCCCGGCCGCGTCGACGACGAAGCGTGCCTCCGCGCGGAAGCAGGCGTTGGCGCGGATCTCCCCTCCGGCCGGCTCCCAGTTGAGCCGCGCGTTGTTCCGCGCCTCGCGCGCCTCGCGATCGACCTGGCACGCCAGATAGACGAGGGGCGTTCCCTCGGCCTCGACCGGGAGGGGCGGGCAGATCCCGCGCCGCTCCTCGGGCATGGGCGTCACCACGCTCGGGGCGAGCACGCCGACCTCGCCGAGCACGTAGGAGCTGGACCGCGTGGCCCCATTGGCGGCGAGCTCGAAGATGTACGGCAGGATGAGCAGGGAACAGCGCGGCTGCCCGCCGAACTGCGCCGGCTCGAACCGCATCCGCGCGAAGGCCTCGCGCAGCGACGTCTCGAACGGTTCCGCCGACGCGTAGAGGATCGAGGTCAGCGTCGGGTCGACGAGTCCGTCGGGCCGCACGACGATCGCCCCGACGACCCCGCCCTCACGGCCGTTCTCGCGCTCTGACGCGGGATAGCGGGGCGCGCCGCTCGTCCGCGCGAGTTGGGCGAACCGGATGTTCCGCCGATTCGCGTCCACGTGCTCGACCAGCGAGTCCACCGCGTTGAGCGGGACGGCGAAGGTCCGGTCGAGATCGGAGGTGGGGCGGAGCGAGTCGAGCGGCGCGACCGCCTCGGCCATCCCGAGCGTGCTGAAGGCGACGACGTAGCGACCGGCGGGCGGAGCCGCGAACTCGAACGTGCCGTCCTCGCGGGTGAAGGTCGTCGCGATGAGCGTGCCGTCGGTGCGCCGGAGCGCCGCGTCCACGCACGCGAGCGGTCGCGTGGAGTTGGGCAGCAGCGCGCGCCCGGAGATGAGGCCTTGTGCCGGCAGCTCCGGGGCGAAGGCGACCAGCGCGGTGCAGAGCGCGGCGCGGAGCAGGGCGGAGGGGCGCGTGCGGTGCGGGAGGGGACGTGGCATGGCTGCTCCTGGACCGGTCACGGAAGACCTTCGAGGGTGGGACCCGCCCCGCGACGGTACCGCGACCGGGCGCGCATCCACCCGTACAGGCCGAGGCTGAGGGCGAGCGCGAGTGCGACCGCAGCGGCCGACGCGGCGGCGCTCACGAAGCGCGGGATGTCTGAAGACACGAACGGCAGGAGGCGTTCGGGCGCCAGGAGCAGGCCGAGCGTTCCGACCCAGAGATACGCGACGGGCACGAGCCCGAGTCCGTGGGCGATCGGGCCGCGGCGGACCGTCTGTTCGGTGCCGGCCGCCTGCTGCGCGCGATCCCACGCGACGAGTGCCTCCACGGGGTCGTCCTGCGGGGAGCCGGACGACGCGTCGCGAAGGCTTCTCCCCCTCCGGGCGCGCCGGTCGGCGCGCAACTGAGCGGCGCGGACCCAGGCGCCGCCTCCCATCACCGCGAGTGACGCGAGGACGACGGCGACGCTCATCCCGCGCGCGTCGCGGTCGAAGCGGAGCCACGCGGCCCACGTGTAGCCGCCGAGCAGGCCGATCGCGAAGAGGAGGCGAGGAAGGTCGGGCACGTCTCGGTGTGCGGCTCGGGCGGTCGGGATCGCGGCGTGAGGCGGATGACCTGTCAGTCGGCGTAACGATACCGCTCGGTGCGCACGCCGCCAGACGGGAGTGCCGCCACCTGCGCGCGGATGCAGCCTATAACGAAACGTGATAGCCGTGTACCGCGCCGATGCACGCCGCGCGGGTGGTGATATGTCTCGCGAGCGCCGTAAGCGATTGTCATGCAACGCGTTATGGCGGATACGTCCGAGAGTCTCGATGCGGTATGCCGGTTGCACTTCAGGTAGCCAACGGGGCACCGATCCCCCATGGTCCGCCCGGAGGACGACCCTCGTCCGCCGGCACTCTCCAGGAGGCACTTCATGTCCGCCAAGCGATTCCTTTCCCTCTGCGCGCTCGCCGTGGCCACCGCGGCCTGCGACAGCGCCACCGCGCCTGGCGCCAAGAGCGTCAGCCTCTCCTTCGCCGGCGCGCGTCCCGCGGGCGTCGCGGCCGGCTTCCGGTCCTCGGCGACGATGGCCAATGCCGTGGGCGATTCGCTCATGGTCACGGCCGGCGCCGACACGCTCGTGATCACCCGCGTCGAGGTGGTCGCGCGCGAGATCGAACTGCGTCGCGCCGGCGTGAGCGGCTGCGACTCGACCCTCTCGTCCGACAGCTGCGAGTACTTCAGCGCCTCCGCGCGCCTCGTCGTGCTGCCGTTGACTGACGTCGCGTCGCAGGTGCTCGAGGTGGACGTGGCCGCCGGCACCTACTCGTCGATGCGGATGAAGGTCCACAAGGTGAGCGACGACGCGGGCGATGCGGCCTTCCTCGTCGCGAACCCCAACTGGCCCGCGGGCGAGAGCATCCGCGTGACCGGGTTCTACAACGGCACCCCCTTCACCTTCGTCTCGGACGTGAACTTCCACGCCGAGGAGACGCTGTCGCCGCCGCTCGTGGTGGACGGCGCCACGCCGACGAACCTGACCGTGCGGATCGACATCGCGAGCTGGTTCCGCAACGGCGCCGCCGGCCCGCTGATCAATCCGGCCACGGCGGGGAGCGGTGGCGGGAACAAGAGCACCGTGGAGAACAACATCCAGAACTCGGTGCGGGCGTTCGAGGACCGCGATCGCGACGGGGACGAGCGGGACGGCTGATCAGGCAGCGGTCATCGCGGCGGCTCCTCGGCGACGAGGCCCACGACCGCGACCCCGCTCGCACTCGCGACGTCGAGCGCGGCCCGTATGGTGCCGAAGTCGAGGGTCCGGTGCGCCCGGACGAAGAGGATGCGGTCGGAGGCGCTCGCGGGGAGGTGTCCCGCGAGCGCCTTCGGCAATTCCGCGGCGGTGATCCCCCGGCGATCGAGGTAGAGCCGGCCGCTCGCGTCGATGGCGAGCGTGTGGTCGCCGCCGTCGTCGGGATGCGGCCGGAGATGCTCCCCCTGGGGCGGCTCGGCGTCGACGCCCGCGGAGAGGGCCGGCGTGACGATCATGAAGATGCAGAGGAGCACGAGCATCACGTCGATCATCGGCGTGACGTTGGGGACGGGCGCGACGGTGTGGCGGGAGTCGGCGTGCATGATCGCCTCGGGGCCTGGGTGGTGGCCGCACGTTGGCGACGGTCGCTGAGGCTGGTGTGGCGTTCGGGTTAGGGGACCATGAGGGGCGCGTGACGTCTCGCTGAAGCCTGGCGGTCCTCCGCACGGTGCTCAACTCGCGCGCGGCGGCTCCTTCGCCCGGCTCTCGAGGAGCTTCGCGACGAACTCCTGGCCCTGCGTGACCTGCTCGACCTGCGTGCTCATCCGCGTCAGCGTCTCCTCGAGCAGCTGGACGCGCTGCTCGAGCTGCCGCTCGGCGCGGACCTCGAGCGCCTGACGTTCCCGCAGCCGCACGAAACGCCAGCCGATCCAGAGCGCGCCCGCGCCGATGAGGTACGGGAGGAATGCCAACAGGAGCATGAGGAAGCCTTCGATTCCGTTCAGGCCGAACATCGCGGGTCTCTCCGGCGTGGGGGAGTGGCGTGGGGACTGGTCTTGGCGATCGCTGCGGCGAGGGGAGGCGAGAGGAGCCTTGGGCGACTCGAAGCCTCCGCTGCGCGCGTCGGAGGGGGCAGGTGCTTGGATCTGAAGAGTCAGCTGGTCAAATAGAAGGGGCAGGTGCTCAGGTCGACGAGTGCGGTGCTCGGGTCGAAGGGGGCAGGTGGTCAGGTCGACGAGTGCGGTGCTCGGTCCGAAGGGGGCAGGTGCACAGATCGGAGGGGACAGGCGCTCGAGTCGGAGAGGGACGGTGCGCAGGTCGACGAGTACGGTGCACAGATCGGAGGGGACCGGTGCACAGATCGGAGGGGACCGGTGCGCAGATCGACGAGTACGGTGCACAGATCGGAGGGGACCGGTGCATAGATCGGAGGGGACCGGTGCGCAGATCGACGAGTACGGTGCACAGATCGGAAGGGACAGGTGCACAGATCGGAGGGGACAGGCGATCGAGTCGACGGGTACGGTGCTCGATTCGAAGGGGGCAGGCGCTCGAGTCGACTAGGACGGTGCTCGATTCGAAGGGGGCAGGTGCTCAAGTCGACGAGTACGGTGCTCGGTCCGAAGGGGGCAGGTGCTCAAGTCGACGAGTACGGTGCACGATTCGGAGAGGGACGGTGGTCAGGTCGACGAGTACGGTGCACAGATCGGAGGGGACCGGTGCACAGATCGGAGGGGACGGGTGCGCAGATCGACGAGTACGGTGCACAGATCGGAGAGGACCGATGCACAGATCAACGAGTACGGTCCGCAGATCGGGCGGGACACCCGCTGAGGTCCAACGGTGCCGGTGCTCGATGCAATGCTCCCCGTTCTCGAAGCGAATTGTGTTGATGCTGAACCGAGAGATGTCGGCGCGGAGATGACCACGACCGGCGCGAGACCCCGAACCTACGCCGTGTAGGCCGTCCAATCCCGCGCGTGAACCCTACTTCCGCAGCGCGCGCACCACGAGGTACGCCGCCACACCCCCCACGACGAGCAGCGGGACGAGCCCGACGAACTTCAACACCACCCCGAGCACCAGCAACCCGCCCGCCCCCTGCACCCAGCCGATCACCTGACCCTTCGTCTGCGCGTTCTCGAGGTCGGTCCGCGTGTAGAGCTGCAGGTCGGTCTTCGTCATGGCTGGCTGCTCACTGAAGGGGTCCGCCGGGTCGCGCTGGGTGCCTGGGTCAACTACGCCCGGTCGCCGCCGCGGGGTTTCGGCCCCGTTCCACCGCGTCCACCGCGATCACCCCCGTGTCCTGCGCCCCGTACCCGCGCGCGATCAGCGCGTCCATCCGCGCCATCATCCCCGGCAGCACCGCCAGCGGCAGGTCCCCCGCCGCCTCGATCATCAGGCGCACGTCCTTCCGGGCCATCGTCAGCTCGAACGAGGCGGTGAAATCGCCGGCGCCCATCTTCTTCCCGCGGCCCTGGATGATCCCGGCCGGATTGAAGAAGTCGAGCACCTTGAGCGCATCGGGGGCCGGGACGCCGTTCCCCGCGGCCACCGAGAAGACGTCGGCGATCAACCCGGCGAGGCCGAGCAGGAGGCCGTTGCCGACCAGCTTGTAGACCGCCGCGAGGTCGGGGCGCGCGCCGAGGTAGCGCACCGTCTCGGCCTGCCGCTCGAGCGCCGGACGCACCCGCTCGAAGGTCTCCGCGGGTCCCGACACCATGATGATCCCCTTCGACTCGCGCGCCGCCGCCGGGCCGATGAACACCGGGCAGTGCAGGTACGCGATGCCCTCCGCCTGCAACGCCGCCGCGCGCGCGGCCGTGAGCGCCGGCAGCGTGGTCGAGTGGTCCAGCAGCACCGCGCCCGCGGCGACGCCGGGCCGCAGCGCCGCGATCACGTCCGCCACCACGGCGTCGTCGGGGAGCACCAGGTGCACCCGTTCGGCGCCGCGGACCGCCTCCGCGGGGGAGGCGCACGCGATCGCCCCGAACGCGGTCAGGGCCTGCGCCTTCGACGCCGTCCGGTTCCAGACGCGCACGGTGTCGCCGCGCGCGCACGCCGCCTCGACGAATCCCGCGCCCAGCAACCCCGTCCCGATGAATGCGATCGTGCTCACGTCGTCCGGTCCTCTAGAGATAGCCGTGCGTCAGCAGGCGCACGCCGGCCTTGGGATAGTACGCCTCGTCCGGCAGCTCCCAACCGAGCGTGTCCGCGAGGCGGTCGTAGATGTTGAACAGGAACGCGACGTGCATCGCGTCGTCGATCGCCGCCTTGCTCACGCCGTGGGCCATCACCGCGCGCACGTCGTCTGCCGTGAGCGCCTCGTGGTCGAGCGTGAACCTCGCGAGGAGCCCCAGCGTCGCCCGCAGCGGCTCGCCGATCGGGGCCGTCCGGTAGTCGGCGAGGATCGGTCCCATCGTCCCCTTGCCCAGCGCCGTCTCCGCGACCGCGGAGTGGGCGTTGGTTCAGAAGACGCATTGGTTCATCCGGGAGACGAAGGCCGCGAAGATCTCGCGCTCCCCCACGCTCCACTCGCTCGGGCCGCGCATCACCTGCTCCGTGAGCGCGCTGAACGGCCGGCCGAAGTACTCCTTGCGATACAGCAGCGTGCGGACCACGCCGGGCGCGTGCCCGGCGAGCACGCGCATCATGGCGAGCAGGAGCTTGTCCTTGAGGCCATGTCCTTGGTGCACGCGGCGGAGCCTCATGCCTCCTCCAGCGCCCGGCGGCCGGCCGCGAGGCGCGCGCTCGCGGCGCCGAGCGCCGCGCTCACGATCACCTCGAACATCGCGTCGTCGCCGCGGGTGGACTGGCCGCGCCCCACGTCGGCGTCGGTGACACGATAGGCGTGCGCGTGGATCCGATCGACCAGCGTGGCGAGGTCGTCGGGGACCGCGCCGCGGGCGAAGGCCGCCGCGCGCAGGGCCGGGTCGGCGTGCCCGGGGCTCTCGAGCACGCCGCGGATGACGCGCTCGCGCAACGCGAGATGCGGGTCGGGGATCATGGATGCATACTGAGGGGCGGCGCCGCGCGGCGCCAGCGCCTCCTCCACTCCGAGCGACCCATGCCCCCGCGCACCCGCGAGCCAGGCGAGTTCTGCTGGATCAACATCATCTCGCCCGACCTCGACGGCACGCGCGCCTTCTTCTCCGCACTCCTCGGCTGGCGCTTCCCCGAGATACCCGGCATGGGCTACCTGATCGAGGTCGATGGTCATCGCCAGGGCGGCCTCTTCGATCTCGCGGCCCCCGGCAACCCGCCGGGGCAGCAGCCCCTCATCGGGGTGATGGTCCGCGTCGCCGACGCCGATGCGATGGCCGCCCGGATCGATGCGCTCGGTGGGAAGGCGCTCGCGCCGGTGGACGTCGGCACCAACGGGCGCATGGTCGTCGGGGTGGACCCCAGCGGCGCCAGCATCGATCTCTGGGAGGTGCGGTCCGCGCCGACGGGTGACGTGGACGGCGCGGTCCACGGCGCGATGAGCTGGTTCGAGCAGGTCAGCGACGACCTCGTGCGCGACACGAAGTTCTATTGCGACCTCTTCGGCTGGACCTTCGACATCGTGAAGATGCCGGGATTCGACTACGTCACCTTCAAGCAGGGCGACGCGTTCGTCGCCGGCATGATGGCGCGCACGCCCGAGATGGGCGACCTGAAGCCCTTCTGGTGCACCTACTTCACCGTCGACGACGTGGAGCGGGCGGCGCAGCAGGCCGAGGCGCTCGGCGGGACGCTCGCGATGCCCATCAGCGAGGCGCCGGGCGTGGGGCGATTCTGCGGGATCATCTCGCCGCAAGGCGTCGGGTTCTGCGTGATGCAGTACGCGCGCTAGATTCGGCGCGTGACCGCCCCCGTCCTTCCGGCCCTCGAGCTCCTCCTCGACGAGGACGCGCAACGCGCGGCGCGCCTGATCGCGATCGACCTGCAGGGCCGCGTCCGTGCCGCGCGCCCGCGCCTCGACGATCCGGCGGACGTCGACGCCCTGCATGACTTCCGCGTGGCGGTGCGGCGCCTGCGGAGCTGGCTGCTCTGCGACGCGGTGCTCCCCGGCGCGCTGGCGCCCGGGCGGGGCCACAAGCTGCTCCGCCGGCTCGCGCACGCGACCAACGCGAGCCGCGACGACGAGGTCTTCGCCGAGTGGCTCACCGGGGCGCGCGCGACGCTGGCCACGCAGCACCGGGGCGCGGCCGACTGGATGCTCGCCCGCATCGGGCGGCTCAAGCGCGAGGCCGAACGCGACCTGCTCGCGGAGGTCGACCGCGACCTCGAGGCGGCGATGGTCCTGCTCGACGAGCATCTCGCGCGCTACCAGGTGCCGTACGACGTCATGCGCGGCGCCGAGCGCGAGACGTTCGCCGCCGCGATGTCGTCGCTCGTGCGGTC
>JBGATT010000250.1:0-2384 GCA_044229035.1 Gemmatimonadaceae bacterium
AGCACCCAGGACGGGCGCCCTACGCGGACGAGACGTCCCCGGACGGACACCTCGACGCCGGCCCCGAGCGCCTCACGCGCGTCGTCCACCGCGGGCACCTCCACCTCGGGCCAGGCGGCCGCGAAGGCCGCCGCGACCGGATGCCGCGAATGCCGCTCGGCCGCGAGCACCAGCGGCTTGAGCGCGTCATCGCCGACCCAATCCTCGAGCGCGAGCCGTCCCTCGGTGAGGGTGCCGGTCTTGTCGATGAAGAGCGTGCCGCGACCCGTGAGCGACTCGAGCGCATGCCCGCCCTTGATCAGGATCCCGCGCGCCGCCGCCCGACCGATCGCGACCGTGAACGCGAGCGGCGTCGCCATCGCGAGCGCGCACGGGCACGTGACCACGAGGAGCGCGATCGCATGGTCGATCCCCGCCCCCACGTCGCGCGTCCACCAGAGCGCGACCGTCGCCGCCGCGAGCGAGAGCGAGACCGCGATGAACCATCCCGCCATCCGGTCGGCGAAGAGCACCACCGGCGCGCGCTCGCGTGCGCCCTGCTCCACATCGCGCAGCAGGCGGCCGAGCCGGCTCTCCGACCCCGCCTGGTCCACGCGCACGAGGAGCGTCGCCGAGAGGTTCGTCGTCCCGGCGAACACCGCCGCGCCCGCATGGACGGAGATCGGCCGCGATTCGCCGGTGAGGAGCGCGAGATCCATGGCCGAGTCGCCGCGCAGCACGGTGCCGTCGGCGGCGAGCGTGTCCCCGGCGCGCACCTCGAGGTCCATCCCGGGCATCACGGCCTCGGTCGGGATCTCGGTCACCGCGCCGGTCCCGGGATCCACCACGCGCGCCGTGGCCGGCGCGAGCGCGCCGAGGAGCGCGGCGGCGTCGGCCGCGGTGCGCTGTGCCCGGTGCTGCAGGAACCGCCCCACGAGCAGCAGCAGGATGAGCGTGGCGACCGCATCGAAGTAGATGGGACCCGCGTCGCGCGCCGTATTGATGGCGCCCTGCACCACGCCCGCGCCGAGCGCGATCGCGATCGGCACATCCATGTGCAGGCGGCCGAGCTTCACGGCCTGCCAGGCGCTCGTGAAGAAGACACGCCCTGGCCAGGCCACGGCCGGGATGACCAGCACGAGGCTCATCCAGCGGAAGTAACGCTCGAACTCGGGTTCGATCCCACCCATCATCCCGCTGTAGAGCGCCAGCGAGATCGCCATGACGTTCATCGCGATCGCTCCCGCCACGCCGATGCGCGTGAGCATCGTGCGCTCCTCCGCGCGACGGGCCTCGTCGGCGCCGCGGCCGCGATACGGATGCGGCCGGTAGCCGAGCTGGTCGAGCGTGCGCGCGAGCGCGCTGAGCGTCGTGCGTTGCGGATCCCAGGTGAGACGGGCCAGCGCGCGCGTCACGTCGAGCTCGGCCTGGATCGCGCCCGCCACCGCCATCGGCATCCGCTCGACGAGCCAGACGCAGGACGCGCAGTGCACCCCTTCGAGATAGAGCGCGATCTCCGCCGTGCCGTCGGCGCGCTGCGTGACGTGGGCCGCCTGGAACGCCTCGTGGTCGAACTCGGCGAAGCTCCGGTCGCTCGCCGCCACGCGGGCGGTCTGCCGATCGGGGAGGGCGTAGAACCCGTCGAGCCCGCTCTGCCGGATGATCGAGGCCGCCGTCTCGCAGCCGGCGCAGCAGTAGGTCGCACCGTCGACCGTGCGCGCCTCTCCCGGAGCGGCCGTGAGCCCGCAGTGTGCGCAGGTCACGGCCGCCGCGGTCGCGCCGAGCGCGAGGTCAGCGGTGGTCGTGGAGGCCATGCGCGGCGGCCGCGGCGCCCGCCGCATTGGCCGTGGGGGCGAATCGCCCGGCCACGGTGAGACTTCCGAGGACTACGAGCATCGCCGCCGTCAACGCCGGCAGGTGCTTCCGTGCCGGGCCGAGCAGCCGCTGGGCCCCCAGTCCGACCGCCGCCATCATCGGCACGGTGCCGGTCCAGAAGGCGGCCATGACGAGGGCACCTCCGAGCGCGCTCCCTGCGGCCGCGGACGTCGCGACGAAGGCGTACAACCAGCCGCAGGGAAGGGCCGCGGTGAGCATGCCGATCGCGAGTCCGCGAACGGCGGGCGGCCGCTGCTGCACTGCGCGCACACCGCGCGCGATCCTCGAGGCGAGGGCCGGCGGCACCGCGACCGCGGGCAGGCGCACGCCGAACGTGCCAAGAAGGGTGGCGAGTCCCCACAGGATGAGCAGTACGCCCGCGACGAGCGCCGCAGGGCGCGTCATCCCGGCAACGGCGCCCAGTTGGTCCAGTCCCGCGCCGGCGGTCCCGGCGACGGCACCGAGGATCGCGTACGAGACGAGGCGACCGAGGTTGTACGCGACCGTGCTCCGAAGGGCCGCCCGTCCAG
>JBGATT010000251.1:0-2367 GCA_044229035.1 Gemmatimonadaceae bacterium
GCGATGTAGCGCTCCGCGGTGAGGTCCACGCCGACGACGCCGTACTGCCGGCCGGCGGAGTCGACGAGCGGCGCATACCCGCTCACGAAGCTGCCCCAATCGTCCGCGTGCGGCTCCGCGTTCGCCGTCGCGGCGGCCGGCGAGCCGCCCGGCCCGCTCTCGAGTGCGGCGAGCATGGCGGGGTCGGCGTCCTCGTAGACCTGGCCTACGTAGGACTGGTCGGCGACCCCGTCGCCGTCCGCGTCACCGGGATCGGCGGCGTCGAGGACGAATCGGATCGCGTCGCCGTCGCGGACCAGCGTGTAGATGAAGGCGACGTCGGTCGTCGCGCGCCGCGCGGCACGCAGTCCCGCGACCGCGCGCCGGTACTCGGGCGAGTTCGTCTGCGCCGAGTCGCGCAACTGCGCGTGCAGGGCCGGGTCGATGAGCGGCGTCAGGGTGCTCGCGAGACGCGCCAGTTCCGCCTGCATCTGGTTGGCGGCGTTCCTCCGCGCCGACAGCCAGCCGTTGAGCATCGAGACGGCGAGGACGAGCAGCATCGCGCCGCCGGTGAGCAGCGCCTGCTTGCGTGCGCGCCGCTTCGGCGCGCCGTGCGGGTCGGTGGTCACTCCAGCCACACCGCGACCTCCCGGTGATCGTCCCGCAGGTCGAAGATCCGGCGCGGCATGAGCGTCGCCTCGTTGCGGAGTTCCTCGACCATCGCGTCGATGGGGATCTCCTCGTCGCGGATCCGGGCGAGGACGTCCTCGGGGATGAGGTCCAGCAGGCGCCGTGCGCCGCGCGCAGGGAGGGCGACCCGCATCCGTTCGTCGCCGTCGCGGACGACGCGCACGACCAGGTGCTGCGCCGGTTCTCCGGCACGGGTCGGCCGGTCGCCGAAGCCGAGGGCGCTGCGGACCCAAGTGTACGGGCAGGTCGCCACCGACGCTCCGCGGACGGAGGACCGCGCGCCTCGCGCCAGAGGGCGCGCGGCGAAGGTCCCGATGCGAGGAGTATCGACCGCCGTCGGGCGCGCCTTGACCCCTGCATGCCGGAACTGGCGCGGCGCGGGCCCGACCGGGCATCTTCAGCGCGCGAGCGATCACGGTCCCCCCCACCAAGGCGCGATGCACGACGAACAGCCCGGATCGGACCGGCGCCGGATCGAGGCGCTGGAGCAGGTGGTGCGTACGCTGGTGGCCGAGGTGCAGCGCCTGCGCGCGGACGTCGCCGGACTGCGCGGCGTGGAGCCACCCTCGCCAGTGGTCTCCGCTCCGATCGCGGCACCGCCTCCGGCGCCATCCGCAGCACCGTCGACGGAGCCCGCACCCACCCCGCCGCCCCGTCGACCGACCTCGCGTGGCGTCGTCGAGGGCGTGGTCAGCGGCGGCCTCGAAGAGGCGGTCGGCCGCTACGGCACGCTCCTCGTCGCGACGGTGGCGATCCTGCTCGGCCTCGGCGCGTTCATCCAGTGGGCGGTGGCGCGTGGCCTCCTCGGCCCCGAGATGCGCGTGGCCCTCGGCGCCGTCGCCGCCATCGTGCTCGCCGTGCTCGGCCTGCGGCTTCGCACCCGCGGGAGTCGCACCTTCGGCTACGCGCTCCTCGCGATCGCTCTCGCGGTGGTGCATCTCGTCGCGTGGGGGGCGGGACCGGTGCTGGGTCTCGTGCCCGCGCGCGCTGCCCTCGCGGTCGCCGCCATCGCCAGTGCCGCGCTCGCCGCCCTCGCCCTCCGTGAAGGGGAGGAGTTCCTCTTCCTCCTCGGGCTCGGCGGCGCGCTGCTCGCACCGTTCGTCACGTCGGAAGGGAGCGGGAATCCGGGCGAGCTGCTGCTCTTCGGCGGCGTCGTCCTCTCGGCCGCCCTCCTCGCGCTGCGGGATCCCGCCTGGGGAATCGCGCCCCGGGTCCTCGCGCCCTTCGGGCTCGCGTACATGAGCGCCGCGCTCGCGGGGCACCGCGCCGCGGACGGGGACGGCGCCCGTTTCTGGCCTTCGCTCTTCGCGCTGGTGCTCGCGATCGTCGCGCTCCTGGTCGCCGCGCGCGGCGTGCGCCGCGTGGTCGTGCGCGCGATGCTGTTCCTCGTGCTAATCGGCGTGCTCTTCGCCGAAGGGGCCGCGGCGGCGATGCCGCTCACCGGCGTGGCCTACGCGATGATGGGCACGCTGGTGCTCCACGCCCTGCGTCGCCGCAGCGCGGCGGCGGACGACGGCACGGACAGCGCCTACGAGGTGGTCGGCCTGCCGCTGCTCTTCCTCCTCGCGGCGCTCTACGGGAACGAGGCGTGGCATGAGCCCGTCGGCATCCCGATCGTCGGGGCGTGGATCGCCGTCACCACGGTCTTCCTGCTGCTCGATCCGGCGCTGCAGCGCGCGCGCCACCTCGCGGTGATGC
>JBGATT010000252.1:0-2359 GCA_044229035.1 Gemmatimonadaceae bacterium
GCGCTGCGCGCCTTTTACGACCTCGGCGTGCGCTACATGACCCTCACTCACAATTCGCATACCGACTGGGCGGATTCCGCGATGCCGGACACACCGAAGTTCGGCGGCCTCTCACCCTTCGGCGAGAGGGTCGTGGGCGAGATGAACCGCCTCGGCATGCTCGTCGACCTCTCGCACGTCTCGCCCGGCACCATGAGCGATGCCCTCGACGTGACCGAGGCGCCGGTGATCTTCTCGCACTCGAACGCCCGCGGGCTCGCCGACCATGTGCGCAACGTGCCCGACTCGATCCTCGTCCGCCTCAAGCAGAACGGCGGGGTCGTGATGGTCACCTTCGTCCCGGGATTCACCTCGCAGGCGCTCATCGACTGGAACCGCACGCCCGCGGCGCAGCGCACCGGCCCGGCACCCAAGGCGACGCTGGCGCAGGTGGCGGACCACATCGAGCACATCCGCCGCGTCGCCGGGATCGATCATGTCGGCCTCGGTGGCGACTTCGACGGGATCACCGAGGTCGTCGAAGGACTCGAGGATGTCTCGCGCTACCCGACGCTCATCGCGGAGCTCGCGCGACGTGGCTGGACCGACGAGGAACTCGCCAAGCTCGCGGGCGGCAACGTGCTGCGGGCCTTCGCCCAGGCCGAGCGGGTGGCGACCCGGCTTCGCGCGTCACGGCCGCCGAGCACGGCGACGATCGACCAGCTCGATCGGCGCCCCTGAGGCGCGTGCGCGGCGCTCAGCCGCGCGCGCGGCGGCGGAGCCACCCACGCAGTGCGGTCAGCGACGTGAGCTGATCCGCGCCGATCTCGCGCAACACGTCGGCGTACGACCCGGCACCGCTGCCGCCAACGACGACCCCGACCTGCGGACCGAGCGCCGTGCGGAGGCGACGGAGCTCGTCCGCCACCTGCGGGTCGCCGGCCGGATAGACGATGGAGAGCGCGATCGCGTCCGCCTTGACCTGACGCACCGCTCGCGCGAGCTCCTCGGCGGGCAGATTGGCGCCCAGATAGACGACGCGCCAGCCGTTGCCGCTCGCCGTCGTCGCGGCGAGCATCGCGCCGAGCTCGTGCACATGGTGCGCCGGCGTACCGACGATGACGACGGGCGCGCCGGCCGGCGGGGCGGTCACTTCGCCCATCCAGGTGAGGACGCGGCGGATGGTGGTCGTCGCCAGGTGCTCGTTGGCCGGCTGGAGCTGCCCCTGGTGCCAGAGCGAGCCGATGGTGAAGAGGAGCGGACCGATCACCTGGTCGAGGACGTCGTCGGCGGGGAGACGCAGGGCCGCGGTGCGGAGCGTCTGCTCGAGCGCATATCCGTCGAAGGCCTCCACGGCCATGAGTGCGCTCGACAGGAAGACCTCCGGCGCCGGACCATCGGACGAGGGCGCGCGATTGAGGGCGGCCGCCCGCTCGTCCGCCTCGATGACCTTCGCGAGCTCGGCGTTCGGCAACGCGGCGACCTGTCCGATCTGCCGGCCACCGCGCGTGGCGCGCACGAGCAGCGCCAGGCGCTCGACATCGGCATCGGTGTAGTGGCGCTGTCCACCGGCGGACCGCACGGGTGACACGGCGCCGTAGCGCTTCTCCCACGCCCGGAGGAGATCCGGCGTGAGCCCCGTGCGCTGCGCCACGACACGCATCGGGTGGAGCATTGAGGAGGCGTTGGAGTCAGTCATGCTCTGAATATCTGAACACTGCATGACCATGTCAAGCTATTAGCTGGACGAGATATCGACGAAACCTTTCCGGGGTAGGACCGTTGCACTCAGGACCCGTGCGACCCGGGTTTCCCTGAGGTGCACCAGCGTATCTTGTCCCGTCGGCGAGCCGTGAGGCTCGCCTGCCGCTCACCCTCCTCCAAAAAAGACCGATGCGAGTCCTTCCCTTCGTCGCCGCCGTGCTCCTCGCGGCCCCGCTGTCCGCCCAGTCCAATCTCACGGCCGCCGCGAGCACTCGCGCCACGGCCACGCTGACGCTGAACGCCCCGCGGGTACAGGGGCAGCCTGCCCCCGCCGCGAAGACGGTCGTGGTCGACTACGGCGTGCCGCACGCGCGCGGCCGCGAGGTCCCGGCCGAACTCATGAAGGACGCGACCGTCTGGCGCACGGGGGCGAACTCGTCGACGACCATGACGACGCAGGTCGACCTGACGATCGGGGGTGCGGAGGTGCCGGCCGGCGCGTACTCGCTCTACACCATCCGCGAGGCGGGGAAGTACCTGCTGATCATCAATCGCAACACCGGCCAGTGGGGCACCGAGTACGACGCGTCGAAGGACCTCGTGCGCGTCCCCCTCACCGCGCGCACGCTCGCGGCCACGCAGGAGTCGCTGCAGATCGCGTTCGTGCCGCCGGCCT
>JBGATT010000116.1:0-10705 GCA_044229035.1 Gemmatimonadaceae bacterium
AGGAGCGCCCGGCGGAGCCGGCCAAGGTCCACACCGAGGCCGTGGTGGTCGAGGTGCCGGCCGATCTCGAGCCCGACATGGAAGGCTGAGCGCCCGGCGCTCCCTGAGGTGGACCGCCCCGGGCGGGGCAGGGGCGGCCGGGGCGGTGTCGTTGACGGCGCGCCGCCCCCGGAGGTATCTCGTAGCATGACGACCCGGCGACCCACCATCGTCCGCGCCGCGCTGGTGCCGCTCGCCCTCACGCTCCTCATGGCGACGGCCTGCGGCGCGGACGGCATCCTCACGACGCCCCGGGCGGTGCCGCTCGTGGTCGGCGTCCTCGATGCGCCGGTCGCCGGCGGATTCGCCTACGGCTACATCGCGAACCGCACGGGGGCGGCCGTCCGGGCGGACCTCTGCGACCTGCGGTTCGAGTTCCGCGGCGGGTGGGCGCCGCGAATCTGGGAGCCGGTCGCGGACGATCGCCTCTCGCCGTGCGTCGCTGGCGACACGACGCTCGCGCCGGGCGGAAACGTCACCGTGCGGGTGCCCGTTCCCGTGCTGCCCGGCGAGTATCGGCTCGCGCTCAGCTGGGCGACGGACGACGGCCGCCGATTCCCGACGATCCATGAACCCTTCGCCATCGCCGAGGAGGAGGCGCTCTCGATGCGCCTCCTCACCTTCGCGAACGCCGACACGGTGCGCGTGGAGTTCTACAACCTCAGTTCGCGGCCCTGGACGATCGATGTGTGCGACGGCATCCGCTTCGAGGTCTTCCAACTCGGTCGGTTCTACTTCGCGGATGCGGGCCCGCGCCCGGAGCCATGCGACATCCCGCCGGTCACGCTCCAGCGCGGGGCGGTCACGCTCGGGGTACCGCTCCATGCCGGCATGAGCGGCGGACTCCTGCGGATGCGCGCCGGCTTCGTCGGCCCCTTCGGCGAGATCGCGGTCCGCTGGTCGGGCGACTTCACGGTCGTCACGCCGTAGCGGCGTGCACTCGGTGACGACGAGCGGACATCACGGGTAGTGGCAGATGATGCCTGCACACTCCCGACGCCGCGTGGCGGCCCTCGCTCTGCTCCTAGCCCTTCCGTCCTGCGCGGATGACTCCGGGCTCGCGCCCGGAGAGTTGCTCCCGGTCCTCGTGGTCGCGGACACGGTCGCGCTCGGCGTGCCGATCGATGTCGTGAGCGTGAATCCCGGGCAGGAGTCGTTCAGTTACGGGGCCTGCTCGATGGCGGTCGAGCTCCAGACGACCTCGGGATGGATCCGCTTCTGGCCCGCGCTCGGTGCCCCGTGCATCGCCGTCGCGTACGGACTCGGCCCTGGCGCGCAGCACAGCTTCCGACTCCCGGCGGTCCCCACCGCGGGACAGTACCGCATCACCTTCGACGTGAAGGAGAGCGACTCGGAGCGGCTGCATCGCGTGCTGTCGGCCGAGTTCGTGGTGCCGGCCGTCCCGGCGACGGCGCGCGATCGGTGATGCCGGCGCGCAGCGCCCACGCGGATCGATCGTGATCGCGGAGCAACTCGCGGGGTAGTACGGGTGTCAGAATCGGTATCCTCCTCCTGAGCATCACCATGCGCCCGTTGTCCCTCCGCCGATCCGTCCCGCTGCTCGCGCTCGCGCTCGCCGCGACCGTCACCGCCTGCGACTCCGGGCTCGGCCCGGGCGACACCCTCGATTCGCCGATCGTCGCGGTGGCGACCACCACCGTGGCGCCGGGCGCGCTCGTGGAACTGCGGGCGCGCAACGCCTCCGCGACGAGCTGGTACTACAACACCTGCTCCTCGCCTCGCCTGCAGCGGCGCGAGGGGGACGCGTGGATCGACACCCCGGACCCGCTCATCCTGTGCGCGCCCGACCAGCTGCGGCTCGATGGCGGCGACCAGGTGACCATCGGCGTCGGCGTCCCCGCCGGTGTTCCCGCCGGCACGTATCGCATCCGGTTCCGCGTCGCGCGCCGGGACGGGGTCGAGGTCGCACCCGCGACGAACACGTTCGCCGTGGCCCCGTAGCCCGACGGCTGTCAGGGGTGGCGGGCCCCGGCTAGCTTTCCCGCCATGTCCATGCGCGAGAAATTGGAACTCCTCGAGCGCCGCCGCGCCGAGTCGGAGCTCGGGGGTGGCGCCGAGCGCGTGAAGGCCCAGCACGCCAAGGGGAAGCTCTCCGCCCGCGAACGGCTCGACGTCCTCCTCGACGAGGGGACCTTCGTCGAACTCGACCGCTTCGTCACGCACCGTTCCTCCGATTTCGGGCTCGACCAGCAGCGGCCCTACGGCGACGGCGTCGTCACCGGGTACGGCCGCATCGGCGGCCGCCTCGTCTACGTGTTCTCGCAGGACTTCACCGTCTTCGGCGGATCGCTCTCCGAGGCGCACGCCTCGAAGATCTGCAAGGTGATGGACCTCGCCGTGCAGAACGGCGCCCCGATGATCGGCCTGAACGATTCGGGCGGCGCTCGCATCCAGGAAGGGGTCGTCTCGCTGGGCGGCTACGCCGATATCTTCCTCCGCAACACGCTGGCCTCGGGCGTGATACCGCAGATCTCGGCGATCCTCGGCCCCTGCGCCGGTGGCGCGGTCTATTCCCCGGCGATCACCGACTTCGTGTACATGGTGCAGGGGACGTCGTACATGTTCGTGACCGGTCCCAACGTCGTGAAGACCGTCACGCACGAGGATGTCACGATGGAGGCCCTCGGCGGCGCGGGCACCCACGGCTCCACGTCGGGCGTCTCCCACTTCACCATGCGGTCCGAGCTCGAATGCCTCGACGGGATCCGCCAGCTGCTGCGCTTCATCCCCTCCAACAACGTCGATGATGCGCCGCGCGGCCGCGGGGCCGACCCGGCCACACGGCGCGACGAGGGGCTGCTCGACGTGGTGCCGGACAACGCGAACCGCCCGTACGACATGCACGAGGTGCTCAAGCGCGTCGTCGACGACGGGGAGTTCCTCGAGGTGCAGCGGGACTTCGCGCAGAACATCCTCTGCGGCTTCGCGCACCTCGGCGGGCGCTCGGTCGGCATCGTCGCCAACCAGCCGGCGGTGCTCGCCGGCGTGCTCGACATCGACGCGAGCGTCAAGGCGGCGCGCTTCATCCGGTTCTGCGACGCGTTCAACATCCCGCTCGTGACCTTCGAGGACGTGCCGGGGTTCCTGCCCGGCGTCGCGCAGGAGCACGGCGGCATCATCAAGCACGGGGCGAAGCTGCTCTACGCCTACTGCGAGGCGACGGTCCCCAAGGTCACGGTGATCACCCGCAAGGCGTACGGCGGCGCATACGACGTGATGAGCTCCAAGCACATCCGGGGCGACATCAACCTCGCGTGGCCCACCGCCGAGATCGCGGTGATGGGGCCGAAAGGCGCGGTCGAGATCCTGTTCAAGAAGGAGATCGCGGATGCGCCGGACCAGCAGGCGGCGATGGACGCCAGGGTCGCCGAGTACACGGACAAGTTCGCCAATCCGTACGTCGCGGCCGGGCGTGGCTACGTGGACGACATCATCGACCCGCGCGACACGCGGCCGCGGTTGATCGACGCGCTCGAGATGCTGCAGCACAAGCGCGTCACGAATCCGCCGAAGAAGCACGGGTGCATCCCCCTGTGAAGCAGCGACGCCGCAGCGACTCCCCCCCGCAGGCGGCCGGCACGGTGCCCGCCCCGCGGACGCTCCAGAAGGTCCTCATCGCCAATCGCGGCGAGATCGCCGTGCGGATCGTGCGCGCCTGCCAGGAGCTCGGCATCCGCTCCGTCGCCGTGTACTCGGATGCCGATGCGACGGCGCCGCACGTGCGCGAAGCCGACGAGGCGGTGCACATCGGTCCGGCGCCGGCGGCCGAGAGCTACCTCCGTGGTGACCATCTCATCGAGGTCGCCAAGCGCGTCGGCGCGGACGCCATCCATCCTGGGTACGGCTTCCTCTCCGAGCGCGAGTGGTTCGCACGCGCGGTGCGCGAGGCGGGGCTCATCTGGATCGGGCCGCCGGCGGAGGCGATCGCCGCGATGGGCTCGAAGACCGCCGCGCGCACCCTCGCGATCGCGGCGGGGACCCCGGTCGTGCCGGGCACGACCGAGCCGCTGCGCGATGCGGAGGAGGCCGCGACGATCGCCGCGCGCTTCGGCTATCCGGTGCTGCTGAAGGCGGCGGCCGGTGGCGGCGGGAAGGGGATGCGCATCGTGCGCGAGGCGGGCGAGATCGCCGGCGCGCTCGCCTCCGCCCAGCGCGAGGCCAAGAACGCCTTCGGTGATGACGCCGTCTACGTCGAGAAGTACATCGAGGGCCCGCGGCACGTCGAGATCCAGGTCCTCGCCGACCAGCACGGGCACTGCATCGCGCTCGGGGAGCGGGAGTGCTCGGTGCAGCGACGGCACCAGAAGATGATCGAGGAGGCGCCGAGCGTCGCGGTGACGCCCGACCTGCGGAGGCGCATGGGGGAGGCCGCCGTCGCCGCGGCGAAGGCCGCGGGCTACGTGAATGCCGGCACCTGCGAGTTCCTCCTGGCGCAGGATGGGCAGTTCTACTTCCTCGAGATGAACACCCGAATCCAGGTCGAGCATCCGGTCACGGAGCTGGTGATGGGCATCGACCTGGTGCAATGGCAGCTGCGGATCGCGGCGGGCGAGGCGCTGCCGTTCCGCGAGTCGCCCGCGCCGCGCGGCTGGGCCATCGAGTGCCGCATCACCAGCGAGGACCCGGCCAACGGCTTCCTGCCGTCGACCGGGCGCATCGAGCATCTGCAGGTCCCGACGGGGCCCGGCGTGTGGTGGGACGGCGGCATCACGCGGGGCAGCGTCGTCGGGCTCTCGTACGACCCGATGCTCGCCAAGCTCATCGTCTTCGCGCCGGACCGTGCGTCGGCGATCGCGCGGATGGAGCGGGCGCTGCGCGAGCTGGTGATCGACGGCGTCGAGACCTCGCGCGAGTTCCACCTGCGCATGCTCGCCGACGAGGAGTTCCGCCGCGGGGACATCACCATCCAGTGGCTCGAGGCGAAGTTGCCGACGTTGCTGGCGGCGCGCCCCCCGGCCGAGACGGTGCGCGCGGCGGCGATCGCGGCGGCCCTCATCGCCAGCGCGGACCGCGGGGCGTCGGCAGCGCCGGGCCCGGTGCGTGGCGCATCGTCGGCCACGGCCGCCCAGGAGATCGCCGGGGCGAACGCGTGGGGACGGAAGGCGCGCGTCGAGGCGCTCCGGCGCGGATGACGCGCCAAGATCCGCCTCGCCCGGCGCGCGAAGGCCGCATGACCCGGACGACCCTCGAGATAACGAGCCTCGCGGCCGGCGGCGACGGCGTCGCGCGACAGGACGGGGTCGTGGTGTTCACGCCGCGCACCGCGCCGGGGGATCTCCTCGAGGCCGACGTGCGCCTCGAGGGACGTGTGGGGCGCGGTACGTTGCGGCGGCTCGTGCGCGGCGGGCCGGAACGCGTCGAGCCGACCTGTGCGCACTACGTGGCACCCGACCGCTGCGGCGGTTGCCAATGGCAGCATCTCTCGCTCGACGCGCAACGCGAGGCCAAGCGCCGCAACGTCGCCGACGCGTTCGCGCGGATCGCGCGGCGTCCGATCGCCCCGCCCCCCATCCACGGCGGCGACGGGTGGCGCTATCGTCGCACACTCACGCTGGCGATCCGCCGCACCGGCTCGCGCACGTGGGCGGGCCTGCGGGCGTTCGACGACCCGGAGGCGGTCTTCGACCTGCGGGACTGCCTCATCACGGACGAACGGGTCCTCGCAGCGTGGCGGGAGATCCTCTCGGCCGCGCATGCGCTGCCGGACGAGCCGAGGCTGCGCGGGACGGTCCGGTGGCTCGACGACCGCGCGGCGTTCGTGCTCGAGGGCGGGACCGCGTGGCCGTCCCTCTCCGAGTTCCTCTCGGCGGTCCCGGGGCTCGGCGCGATCTGGTGGCAAGCCGAGGGGAGGCGGCGGCGCCTGGTCGCCGATCGCCGCCCTGCCGAGGTCCCGGGGGCGTCGTTCGCGCAGGTGAACGCCGAGGTGGCGGCGCGGATGCAGGCCGATGTCGTGGCGGCGGTGATGGCGCATGCACCGGCGACGGTCGTCGATTGCTACAGCGGGAGCGGGGAGACGGCGCTCGCGCTCCAGGCGCTCGGGGTGCAGGTGGCGGCGGTGGAGCTCGACGAGGAGGCGAGTGCGTGGGCGGCGCGCGGACTTCGGGCGCCGTCACGCGCGATCGCCGCCCGGGTGGAGGAGTTCCTCCCGCGGCTCCTTCCGGCGGACGTGGTCGTGCTCAATCCGCCGCGCGCGGGGGTCGATGCGCGGGTGACGACCGCCCTGCGCGAGCGCGCGCCGCGGGCGATCGTCTACGTGAGCTGCGATCCCGCCACCCTCGCGCGCGACGTGGCGCGGCTCGAGGGCTGGCGCGTCGCGTCGGTCACGTGCTACGACATGTTCCCGCAGACCGCGCACGTCGAGACGGTGTGCACCCTGGTGCCGGAGGCGGCATGAAGTATCTCGTGGATCTGGACGGTGCGCGCGTCGAGGTGACGCTCGATGGCGGGACGGCGACGGTGGATGGCGCGACCGAGGCGGCGCATCTGGCGGATGTCGAAGGCACCTCGGTGCGCCTGGTCACGATCGGCGGGACGCAGCATCGCGTCGTCGCGCGGCGCACCGGCGCACGCGGCGGCTACGTGCTCTGGATGGATGGCTGGCGATTCGAGGTCGAGGCCCTGGACGAGCGCGCCCGCGCCATCAAGGAACTCTCCGCCGCCCACGCCGGTCCGGCCGGTCCGACGCCGGTGCACGCGCCCATGCCGGGGCTGATCGTCCGCGTCCATGTCGCCGTGGGGGACCGCGTGCACGCCGGCCAGGGGCTCGTGGTGATGGAGGCCATGAAGATGGAGAACGAGTTGCGCGCGCCGGCCGACGGGATCGTGAAGGCGATCCTCGCGGTCCCCGGCCAGGCGGTGGAGAAGGGCGCCGCGCTGGTGGAGTTCGAACCGACGGCCTAGCGTGCGGATGCGGCGCTGAGCGCCGACCGCACCCGCTCGAGGAGTTCCGTGAACGCGAACGGCTTCGCGAGGAGGCGGTCGGGACGCCACGGCGCGTCGGCCGCGTCGCCGTCGGCGGCCTCCCACTCCATGTGGCCGGACATGCAGAGCACCGGGAGCGCCGGATCGCGCTCCTGGAGCAGGCGCACGAACTCGCGCCCGCCCATGCCCGGCATCACCATGTCGGTCACGACGAGATCCACCCCGCCCGCCTGCGCGTCGAGCAGCTGCAGCGCCTCGGGGGCGGAGCCGGCCGAGAGGACCGCGTAGCCGTTGCGCTCGAGGAGGCGCTGCATGGCGCTGCGCAGCGCGGTCTCGTCGTCGACGAGCAGCACCGTCCGCCGCTCCGGTTCGGGCTCCGACCGCGGGGCGCTCGGGACGGAGGCGACCGCCGGCGCGGCCGAGGACAGGGGCAGCAGGACGCGCATCACGGTCCCGTCGCGCGGCGCGCTCTCCGCGTGCACGTGGCCGCCGAGCGCGCGCACGATCCCGCGCACCGTCGTCAGCCCGAGCCCGGTCCCCAGCCCGCTCGGCTTCGTGGTGAAGAAGGGCTCGAAGAGTCGGGCCAGCGTCGTGGCATCCATGCCGACGCCCTCGTCGCGCACCTCCAGCTCCGCCCACCGGCCGGGGGGCGCGCCCGCGGTTCCCGCGGCCCCGGGGCGGATCATGCGCTCGCTCGCACGCACCAGCACCGTGCCGCCGTCGGGCATCGCGTCGCGGGCGTTGATCACGAGGTTCATGAGGATCTGCTCGATCTGTCCTTCGGCCGTCCGCACCGGGAGCTGGTCGTCGCCGAGCTCCAAGGTGAGCTTCACCTGCCCGAGGAGCAGGCGGCGCAACAGCGGTTCCATCCCGCGGACGACCGCCACGAGGGACTGCACCTCCGCCTCGCCGGCCTCGGGCCGACTGAAGGAGAGGAGGCGGCGGGTGAGCGCCGCACCACGTTGCGCCGTCTGCTCGATCTCGAGCAGGTCGGCGGGGCGCGCCTCGCCGGCGGCGAGTTCCTCCCGCACGAGTTGCGCGTGCGAGATGATCGCGGCGAGCAGGTTGTTGAAGTCGTGCGCGATCCCGCCGGCCATGCGCCCGACGGCCTCGAGCTTCTGCGACTGCCGCAGTTGCTGCTCGAGCCGGACGCGCTCGGTGACGTTGCGCGTGTTGAGCACGTACGAGCCGACGTCGGGATCCCCCGTGAGGTCGGTGACGACGCTCTCGACGTCATGCCAGAGGTCGGGGCGTCCCATCCGCCAGCGCAGCGCCGCGTTGCGCGCGAACGGTTCGCGCGCGTTGGCGAGGAAGACCGCGAGGCGGTCGCGGTCGTCCGGATGTGCGAGGTCGGCGATGCGTCGCCCGACGAGGAGCGACGGGATCGTCCCGGCGAGTTCGCCCGCGGACGGACTCGCCCACTGGATCACCTGGCCGGTCGAGATCTGCAGGATCGCGTCGGAGGAGCGTTGCACGAGGGACCGGAAGCGCGCGTCCGCCGCGGTGCGTTCGCGCGCGAGGGCCACGGTGCGCACCCGCGCGAGGTGCTGCCGGATGAGCACGAGGATGAGGAGGCCGACCACGCCGGTGACGTGGAAGGCGAGATGTCCGGGCCGTGCCTCGCCGCGGTAGGCGAGCAGGAGCATCGGGATGGTCGAGACGAGGATCGCGAACGGGGCGACGACCTCGCGGGCGGCTTCGGGGGGGCGCGCGTCGGTCGAGCCGCTCCCGGGCGGCGGCGGGAAGCGGCGCTGCCAGTCGGCGCCGGCGAGCACGAAGAGGAACCCGATCGCGACGAGCACGTCCCGCATGGCGTCGTGCGAGGGGCCCCCGATGCGCGCTTGGCGCTCGAACGCGAGATCGGCGACGGTGATCGCGGCGAAGCCGATCGTCACGAGCCCGATCGACTCGCGGGCGAGTCCCTCCGGTCTCCGGAACCAGGCCGTGGCGCAGAACAGCACCGCCGTCCCGTCCGCGATGAGGTAGATCAGGAAGAGCCACCGTCGCGCGTCGAGGTCCCCCGATTCGAACGGATTGCCGCCCGCGACGAAGAACGAGCCGAGGAGGCCGAGCGCGATGAGTATGGCGGCCGCATCGATCCAGTCGGCCGCGCGCGAGTCGGTGTGCCCGGCGTTGGCGACGTACCAGAGCCCGCCGAGGAGGAGCGCCGCCTGCGGGACGGCGAGGACCACGCCGGTGACGCCGGCGAGGGGGGCGCCGACCAGGCGGAGCAGGGTGGTGACGACGCCGAGCCCAAGGCTCAGGGCGATGCA
Source organism: Gemmatimonadaceae bacterium (assembly GCA_044229035.1). Lineage (GTDB taxonomy): Bacteria > Gemmatimonadota > Gemmatimonadetes > Gemmatimonadales > Gemmatimonadaceae > Pseudogemmatithrix. Next base: position 9,255 of record JBGATT010000116.1, read on the forward strand.
GAGCCATGCGAGGCCGATGCGCGAGCCCGGCGGCGAGCGGCGCGCGACGGCGAGGGCGATGATCGCGATGCCGACCCGGAAGGGGAAGACGGCCGCGAGGTCGATGAACCGATGCGCTTCGGCCTCGAGCGAGACAGGCCCGAGCGTGACGATGAGGTATGCGAGCGTCCAGAGCGCGGCGGCCCCGGAGAGGGGATTGAGCCAGCGCTCGGTGGGCGGGGCCGGCACGCCGGCCCCGCCGGGGTGCCCGGGGGAGATCTGCACGATCGGGAGTATCTCGCGCGCGGGGGGCGAACGCGAGGGGGGTGGAGTCCCGCAAGTGCCCGACCCACCGTGGGTTGACCCACGCCGCCGCCCCGTCTATGCTTCTTGTCTGTCCCAAAACGCCCTCGTGGCGGCCGAGACCCGGGTTGCATCCCGCACCGGTGAGGCGCAGTACCTCTCCAGCTGTTCAAACGCACATGCGTACGACGTACACGGCGACCCCCGCCGACATCGAGCACAAGTGGTTCGTGGTCGATGCGGATGGGATGGTCCTCGGCCGCCTCGCCACCGAGGTCGCCCGCATCATCCGCGGCAAGCACAAGCCGATGTTCACGCCCCATATGGACACGGGCGACAATGTCATCGTGATCAACGCGTCCAAGGTGAAGGTCACCGGGCGCAAGGCGGAGCAGAAGAACTACTTCCGCCACACCGGCTACATGGGCCATGAGCTCTACACGCCCTTCGCGTCGATGCTCGCGAAGCATCCCGAGCGCGTGATCGAGAAGGCGGTCTACGGCATGCTGCCCAAGACGGCGCTCGGCCGCCAGAAGCTGCGGCTCAAGCTGCGCGTCTACCCGGGTGCGGTGCACCCGCACGGGGCGCAGCAGCCCGAGACGATCACCTTCCCCAAGGCCGAGGCGAAGTAACCCATGGCTGACCAGATGACCCACACCGTCGGCCGCCGCAAGGAAGCCGTCTGCCGCGTGTTCCTGACCCCCGGGTCGGGCAAGTGGAGCCTCAACGGCCGCACGCTCGGGGATTACTTCCCGCGCCCGGCGCTCGTGAGCTCGATCCAGCAGCCGTTCACGGCGACGGACACGCTCGGCACGTACGACGTGCAGGCGAACCTCACCGGCGGCGGCCAGACGGGCCAGGCCGGCGCGCTCCGCCTCGCGATCGCCCGTGCGCTCGTGAAGATCGACGAGACGCACCGCCGCAAGCTGCGCGACCTCGGCCTCCTCACGCGCGATGCCCGCGCGGTCGAGCGCAAGAAGCCGGGCCGCCCGAAGGCGCGCAAGAAGTTCCAGTTCAGCAAGCGTTAAGCACGGAGATGAAGGCAGAAGGTGGAAGGATGAAAGTGGTACCACAGGTCGGCTTTCATCCTTCGTCCTTCAGCCTTCGTCCAATCCCTCAGCGAGTCTGAGTCTCCGCTCGGTGCCGCGCCTCCGGCGCGGCGAGCGGAG
>JBGATT010000117.1:0-10696 GCA_044229035.1 Gemmatimonadaceae bacterium
GACGTCCCCGTTGTTCCGAAGCGCGATGCTGCGCGTCGCGAGGCGCGGGAACTCCCGCTGTTCCTCGTTCCACGGCACGCGAGGGAAGCTGTTCCGGATCCGGTCGAAGGTGTCCGCGTCGCGGATGTCCCAGCGATGCCCGTTCACGACAACGAGGTCCTCGAACCCGTCGAGATCCACATCCACGAAGGCCGATCCCCAGGTCCAGTCGGTCGCGGCGACGCCGGCGAAGTCCGCCACCTGGGCCCACGACCCGTCGCCCCGATTGAGGTGCAGCATGTTGCGCATCCACTGCGGGCGGGCGGCATCGCGGCCGACCGGCTTGGGCAGCGGCGTGTGCGTCGGGATCGACACCTGCCGCGCGGCGCGCGTCGGGCTCAGCATGTCCGCCGTGAAGAGATCGACCGTCCCGTCGCGATCGATGTCGCCGAAGTCCACCGACATACAGGTGTTGCTGGTCGCCGAGAGTGCCCACTCGGGGGCGAGCCGGAAGTTCCCGGTCCCGTCGTTGAGCCAGAACTGGTCGGGGTCCTCGAAGTCGTTGCAGACGTAGAGGTCGGGCGCCCCGTCCGCGTTCACATCATAGAAACGGGCAGCGAGCGTGAAGAAGTCGGGCTCGGCGGCGAGCGGTCGACCGGCGGCATCACGGAAGCGCGCGCCGCTGATCGGCACGCGCGCGAAGCGGCCTTGCCCTTCATTCAGGAAGAAGAGATCGGGGTCGGCGCGCTGCGACCGCACGATGCCACCGAGGTCGGGGCGATCCTCGATGCGGTACTCGTGCGCCCACTCGGGGCGCACGGCATAGCCGGTCGTGGTCTTGGTCACCACCTGGTCGAACGCGCGCGCCTGCGGCGCGTAGGCATCGAGCGCGTTGCGCACCTTGTACGTGGCCACGTAGAGATCGAGGTCGCCGTCCCCTTCGATGTCGGCGAGCGTGAGCGTCGTCGCCGCATACCCGCCGACGAGACCGCTGGACGCGGTGGCATCGGTGAAATGCCCCGCGCCGTCGTTGGTCCAGAGCACGACCGGGCCGCCATGCGTTCCCGCGAGGAGGTCCACGTCGCCATCCCCATCGACATCCGCGAGCACACCTCCGGTCGTCGCGAGTGAATCGGTGCGCAGGCCGCTCGCCGCGGTGACGTCCTCGAACCGGAGACCGCCGACGTTCCGATAGAGCGCCGCGGGGCGTTCCACCGACGCCAGAAAGAGGTCCGGGAGTCCATCGCCATCGACGTCCCCGACCGCCGCCCCCGCCCCGATGAGCAGGTCGCGATTCGCGAGGGCGTGCGCGTCGTCGACATCGTTGCGATGCGTCACGCCCGTGCGCGAAGCGGGAAGCGCCGTGAAGCCGGCACGCGCACCCGCCGCCGCCTGCGCGGCATCGCGCACGTCGAGCGCGCGCCATCGATGGTCCCCGGCGTCGGTCCAACGACCGACCACGGGCGAGACCTCCCCGCACGCCCCGAGCGCGGCCAGCGCGCCCAGCGCGGCGACGCGAACGCACCACCGGGGGCGGGAGGCGTTCACGGTGTCATCCGCGTCCGCAGCGCCTTGACGCGGTCGCCGATGCAGTTGCCCTGGGTCACACCGTCCACCACCGCGGGGAGGTAGTGCACCCCCGCGTACACGCGCGACCAGGCGACCTCGTCGCGCGCGGCGGTGAACGACGGGAAGGGTCGGGCGGGCTGCCCGACGTCGACCTGGCTCGAGTCGACGAACGCGATGGTGTCCCCCAATTGCGCGATGAGCACCTGCACGGCCGCGGCCGACTGCACCGAATGACCGCTCGTGTACTCCGGGAACGGCGGCGTCGGTATCACCGTGCGATACGACGGGTCGAAGACACGCTGCACGTACGCGACGGGACGCACCACCATCGAGCGGTACTTCTCCTTCCAGCACCCGATGAACGCGTCGGCGATGGCGAGCGACGTGAGCGTGTACAGCTCGGCCGCGGCCGGCGCCGAGAGGCCACGACGCGCGACCATCTGGTTCACGACACTGATCCAGTGGAAGCCCGGCGTCCCCGTCGCGACGGGATTGTCCGCCCAGAAGAGCGCCACGTTGCGCTGCTCGGGCGTGAGCGCCCTCACCGTGTCGTGAAAGGCCTTCGCCATCTCGTAGAACGGCGTTCCCGGCTTCTCCGAGTAGGTCGGCGGAGGGGGCGCGGCGCACTCATCGCCGTCCCGGATCACGAAGGGACGCAGTGTGCCCCAGTACGGTTCGGTGGGCTTGGTCGGGTTGAAGCTCGGAAGCGTGGTCGGCCCCGCTTCCTTCGGGCGATTCGCGAACACGGCCTTCTCGCTCGCGTTGTCAGCCTCGAGGCGGACGTTCGGATTGTCCGCCGAGACGAGGTCGGACTGGCCCGACAGCGTCTGAGGCACGTACTGGTCGAGCGTCGCGGTGTTCTCCCACTGGTCCCGCCGCTTCGGCGGGTCCCAGGTCAGGGCGCGCGAGGCGAAGAACCCATCTTCGGCCGCCCAGCCGAGCAGCGCGGCGGCGAGAGCGAGACCGTGAGTCTCCGAGGCGGCGCGCTCCTCCTCGGACACGCCCGCCGCGACGCGGGCGGCCACCTGCGCCGCCGCGAGCGAGTCGGCGGTGTTGCGCGTGGACGCCAGGCCATCGCGGAACAGCGAGTCGATCACCGCGCGCTCGGCGACGGCCGCGACGATCGCCCCGTCCACCCGAGTACCCTCGGGGACCTTCGGCAGTTCGGCGAGCCCGTTCAGCTGTCCGGCGAGCGAGCGAAGTCCCGATCGGGCGTCGGATGCGTATCCCTCGAACAGCGCGAGAGAGGCGTACGCCGAGATGCGCGACGCGACCGGGGGCCCGAGTCGCTCGCTGCGGACCGATGCGAGCGAGCTGCGCATCCACTGCGCGACGAGCTGGGGATCGGGCGCGGCGACCTCGCGCTGACAGCCGGCGAGGAGGAGCAGCGCGGGGGCGGCGCGGAGCAGGTCACGCGCGCGGAGCGAGAGATGCATCGCGGACTCGGGAGGGAGGGAGTGACCGTTGCAACATAAGGTTCCCTCCCTCGCCGGACGAGTCCGCGGTCAGGTCTCCGTGCGGATCGTTCGGCGCACGACCAAGGGCCGGCGCGGCGATGTGAGGGGCTCGCCGGGGAGCACGCGCACCCGCGAGCGTACGCGATCGGCGGACTCGTCGCGCGGGAGCGCGCGCTCGAGGATGAGATCGCCCTGCTCGGGCACCGCCCGCTTGAACAGGAGATCTCGCTCCCGCGGCATCATGCGGAGCATGCCCTCGACCTCCGGGATCCGGAACTCGCTGCGCACCGACGAAGGCAGGTCGGACGCCTTCACGGCGGTGACGCGCACGGTGCGCGACCGCCCACCGGAGATCACGGTGAGCTCGGCCACATCACCCGCCTTGAGCTTCGCGACCTCACGCGAGAGCCGCTCAGCGCGCGCCGCGCCGACCGCCTCGTCCTCCGCATCCTCGCGCGCCACCCGCAGTGAGACGCCGTTGATCGCGGCGATCCGGTCGCCTTCGACCACCCCGGCCTTCTCCGCCGGTCCGTCGCGCACGACGGACTGCACGAAGACGCCGAGCGTGTCACGAGGCGTGCCGGTGCTCACGACGGTGAGGCCGAGCATCGGGCGGTCGGCCGCGGGACCGGCTTCGGTCCACGCCATCTTGGGCGCCCCTTCGAACTCCGACGCCTTCACGGGGACCACACGGACCTCCCGGCTCGTGCCGCCGCTGAGCACGCGCAACGTCACGGACTCTCCGGCCGCGGTCGCCTGGACCGCGCGCTGGAGCCGGCGGTTGAGGACGCCGGCGTAGTCCTCCTCGCCGGCATCCGCGCGGTCGGCGCGCAGGCTGACGCCGTTCACCGACTGCAGGCGGTCCCCTGCCTTGAGGCCGGCCTTCGCCGCCGGGGATCCGTCCTGGACCGACTCGATGCGCAGGCCCAGGGTGTCCCCGCGCTCGCTCTCGCCGGCCATCGTGATGCCGATCATCGGCCGGTCGTCCGCCACGAACATCGAGAACTCACGCGCGCCGCCCTCCGGCATCCGGAGGATCCGGACGTCCTGTGCGCCGGCGCGCAGGCTCGGGACGAGCGCGAGTGAGCAAGTGAGCAGGGCCGTGCGTAGAGCGGTCGGCCGGGGGTGCGTGACGCGAAGCGTTCGGTGTGTCATGTTCTCATCCTTGGCGTGATGGTCTCGTGGTCCTGCCTCCTCCGTCACGCGCTCCGCGCGCAGGGTTTCCGTTCACAGCATCCTCGTTCCCCGACCCCTTCTCATGATGCGATCCTCGTTGCTCCTCCTCGCCGCGGTGGCGAGCCTCTCTCAGGCGCAGGGCCGCCCGGGCGGCCGCCCTGCGGGCGCCCCCGCCGGCGCACCGGCACGCACGGCCGCTGACTCGTCGCAGTCCGACTCGACCCGCGGCGGACTGCCGGCGAGCGCGCTGTCGGCGTTCCGGTTCCGCTCCATCGGTCCGGCCTTCACCTCGGGACGCATCGCCGACCTCGCGATCCACCCCAACAAGAAGACGTGGTACGCGGCGGTGGCATCGGGCGGCGTCTGGAAGACGGACAACGCGGGTACCACCTGGTCGCCGATCTTCGACTCGCAGGCGTCGTACTCGATCGGCACGGTCGTGCTCGATCCGAAGGACCCGAACATCGTCTGGGTCGGAAGCGGGGAGAACAATGCACAGCGCGCCGTGGCGTTCGGCGACGGTGTCTACAAGTCGGAGGATGGCGGCCGCACTTGGAAGAACATGGGCCTCAAGCAGTCCGAGCACATCGGACGCATCGTCATCGACCCACGCGACTCGAAGGTCATCTTCGTCGCGGCGCAGGGCCCGCTCTGGGCCGAGGGCGGCGACCGCGGCCTCTTCAAGTCGACCGACGGCGGCGAGACCTGGACCAAGCTCCTGTCCGGCGAGAAGTACGCCGGCGTGAACGACGTCTCGCTCGACCCGCGGAACCCCGATGTCATGGTCGCCAGCACCTGGCAGCGGCATCGCCAGGTGTGGGGCTATCTCGCCGGTGGTCCCGAGTCCGCGCTCCATCGCTCCACCGACGGCGGCAAGACCTGGAAGAAGCTGTCCGGCGTCCCCGAGGGTGAGGGACGCATCGGCCTCGCACGCTCGTCCTCGCATCCCGACATCGTCTACGCGCTCGTCGAGGCGTCGAACAACCGGGGCGGCGTCTATCGCTCGTCCGACAACGGCGTGAGCTGGGAGCGTCGCGGCGGCAGCTTCTCGTCGTCGTCGCTCTACTACAACGAGCTCTGGGTCGACCCCAATGATGAGGATCGCCTCATCGCCGTGGATGTGCAGAACCAGGTCTCCAATGACGGCGGCCGCACCTGGACCGGCCTCGGCGAGTCGGGGAAGCACGTCGACAATCACGCGATCTGGATCGACCCGGCCGACTCCGACCACATCATCAACGGCAACGACGGCGGCATCTACGAGACGTTCGATGGCGCGCGGACCTGGGACTTCGTAGCGAACCTCCCGGTGACGCAGTTCTACAAGATCGACGTCGACATGAACGCGCCGTTCTACAACGTCTGTGGCGGCACGCAGGACAACTACTCGTTCTGCGGTCCTACGCGCACCAACAGCAACAACGGCATCCGCAACTCCGACTGGTTCGTGACCAACGGCGGCGACGGCTTCCAGAGCCGCATCGATCCGAAGGATCACAACACGGTGTATGCCGAGTCGCAGAACGGCGGCCTCGTGCGCTTCGACCGGCGCACCGGGACGAGCGTCCGCATCGTGCCCGAGGAAGGACCCGACGAGGATCCGGCGCGCTGGTACTGGGACGCGCCGGTGATGATCAGCCCGTTCTCCAACACGCGGCTCTACTTCGGCTCGCAGCGGCTCTACCGCTCCGACGATCGCGGCGACAGCTGGACCCCGGTCTCCCCGGACCTCTCGCGGAACATCCCGCGCACCTCGATGAAGATGCTCGGCCGTCTCTGGAGCGTCGATGCGGTCGCGCGCAACACCTCGACGTCGTTCGCGGGCAGCATCACCACCGTCGCCGAGTCGCCGAAGGCCGAGGGACTCCTGTATGCCGGCACGGATGACGGCCTCATCCAGGTCAGCGAGAACGGCGGGGGCGCATGGCGGAAGGTGGAGAGCATCGCCGGTGTGCCGGACACCTCGTTCGTCGCCTACATCACCGCGTCGCCGCACGACGCGAACGTCGTGTACGCCGCCATCAACAACTTCAAGCGCGGCGACTTCAAGCCGTACATCGTCCGCTCGGGCGACCGCGGTCGCACGTGGAAGGTGATCTCGTCCAACCTCCCGGAGCGCGGCCCCACCCACGTGGTGCGCGAGGACCCGGTGAAGCCGGGTCTGCTCTTCGTCGGAACGGAGTTCGGCGTCTTCGTCTCGTTCGACGACGGTGCGCGGTGGCAGGCGATGCGCGGCGGTCTCCCGACAGTCGCGGTCTACGACATCGCCATCCAGCCGCAGATGAACGATCTCGTCATCGGCACCTTCGGCCGCGGCATCTACGTGCTCGATGACTACTCCTCGCTGCGCACGCTCACCCCGGAGCGGCTCCGCGCCGAGGCCACGTTGCTCGGCGTGTCGCCGAGCTACCAGTTCCAGCAGTCGTCGCCGCTGGGGGGCAACGGCGTCTCGTTCCAGGGCGCCTCGCACTACTTCGCGAATAACCCGCCGGTGGGCGCGACCATCACGTACCATCTGCGCGCGTCGCTCCGCAGCGCGCGCCAGGTCCGGCAGCAGCGCGAGACCGCGCTCAATCGTTCGGGCGCGGACGTCCCCTTCCCGGGCTGGGACGCGCTGAAGGCCGAGCAGGAGGAGGAGGCGCCGTCGATCGAGGTCGAGATCAGTGACACGAGTGGCGCGATCGTCTCGCGATTCGACGGCACGAACACCGCCGGGAGCAATCGCGTGACCTGGAACCTGCGCTGGCCGAGCGTCACGCCTGTGCAGGGCGCGGCGGGCGGCGGTGGGTTCGGCGGTGGTGGTGGTGGCGGCGGTGGTGGGTTCGTTGGCGCGGGCGGCGGTACGCTCGGCGGCAACGGACCGCTCGTCGCGCCGGGTACCTATCGCGTGCAGCTGTTCAAGCGCGTGAAGGGCGTGCGCACGGCGCTCACGCAGCCCGCGCCGTTCGAGGTGCAACTGCTCCCGAACGCGACGGTCACGCCCGCCGAGCGCGTGCGCGCGGTCGCGTACTATCGCGACGCACAGCCGCTCCAGCGGCAGGTCCTGGGCGACAACGCGCTGATGGCCGAGGTGAGCACGCGTCTCGATGCGATCCAGCGCGCGGTGGAGCAGATCACGAAGGCGACCACCCTCGACGCCGAGGTGCGCGCGGCGATCGTGAAGCTGCGCGGGATCCGCGAGCAACTGAACGGGGACAACACCGCGGGTCGTTACTCCGAACCCACGGCCACCTCGCTGCTCGGCCGACTGAACACCGCGCTCGGCGGCGGTGGTCTCAACGGCCCGACCGGCACGCAACAGCAGCAGCTCGAGATCGTGAAGCAGCGCTACCCCGCCATCCATGCGGCGCTCAAGGCGTTCGTCGAGGGCGACCTCGTGGCGCTCGAACGGAAGGCGGAGGCGGAAGGGGCGCCTTGGACGCCGGGGCGGGTGGTGCCGTAGAGATGACGAAGGAGGAAGGAGGAAGGGAGAATGAACAGTCGGGGGAGACGGCCAGTCGCCGGCTCCCCCGCCTGCTCGTTGTCCCTTCTTCCTCCTCCCTTCTGCCTTCTGCTCAGTCCACCTCGATCTCCACCCCATCCTCGAACTCGACCTCGAACTCCACGAGCGCGTTGAGCGTGGTGTAGCTCCAGAGGGCGAGGTTGCGGACGGTCCCGTCGTTGTTCCGGAACCAGATGTCGGGTCGCAGCGCGACCGTGACGCCGGTGGTCGTCTCGTCGATCACGAGCGGGGTATCGAACTCCGTCTCCACCTCCACCTCGGCATCGAAGTAGACGCGGAAGGACTGCGCCACGCCACCGGTCGGCGTGAACGTGCCCTCGATCATCATCGACGCGCCGGCGGGCCAGTCGGCGTAGGTGGTCCGCAGCTGCGCGAGGAGCTGACCGATGCGGACCGCGCGCGCCGAATCGCTGGCATCGCCCGAGTCGACGAACAGGTCCTTCACCTCGAACTCCATCTCGTCATACGTGCCGGCCGGGATGCGGTCGTTCGCGACAGTGACGACGCCGTCGCCGAGCGGGACGTCGGCGATGAAGAGATTCGACTCGAACTCCTCGCAGTCGTCGTTCGACGCCGTCGAGTCGCATCCCGCCGCGACCCCCACGCGCTTCAGCTCGAACTCGTCCACGACGAGCTTGATGTCGGTGATGAGGAGGGTGCCGTTGGAGCCGGTGATCGAGAGACCGGCACCGACGGCATCGCTCAGGCCGGCGACCGCCGGGCTGGAGAAGCTGATGGACGCCCTGGCGCCGGGGGCGGTGGACTCATCGCATGCGGCGAGGGCGAGGGGAGCGGCGAGGGCAAGCGCCATGAGGCGCGTTGCGGCGGACTTCGCAGAGAGGCTGCGATACATGGGACACTCCGGACGGGGTGGGTCGCGCACCGCACGCGCGGCGCTGACAAGGGGAATACTGTAGTGCGACCCGCAAGTTCCCATGTGCTTGGTATCACACAACTTAGGTGAATGCTGCCTATGACGTTCCGTTACGGCACGAGTCACCGTTCCGAGCGCCGTCGGGAACGTTTCGTGACAGTTTGGTCCGCCCGCGTGATAATCGCCCTCGCCGCGCGTCTTCTGGTGGCATCGCCATTGCACTGCTGGTGGGCGGAACCCCGGTCCGCTCATCAGGCGCCGCCCGGCGCCCCGTTGCCTCGCCCTTCCTCGTTCGCTGATGACCACCTGGCTCGTCGTCCTCGCCGTCTGCCTCTTCGTCGGCGTCTACTCATACGCGCTGTACCCGGCGCTCCTCGTTCTCGTGGCGAAGCTGCGGAACACGCCCGCGGTCCGGCACGACGATCCGCCCGTCTGGCCGACGGTGAGCATCACCCTGCCGGCGTACAACGCGCAGGCGACCCTGCGGCCAGTGCTCGAGGCGCTCGTGCGGGTGGACTATCCGCGCGAACGGCGGCAGATCCTCGTCGTCTCCGACGGGTCGACCGACGGGACGGACGACCTCGTTCGGGAATACGCCGATCGGGGCGTCGAGCTGTTGCGGATCGAGGGACGTCTCGGGAAGACCGAGATCGAGAACCGCGCCTTCCCATCGCTCCGGGGGGAGATCGTGGTGAACACCGACGCCTCGGTGACCATCGATCCGCAGGCGGTGAAGCACCTGGTCCGCGCACTCAATGACCCGGACGTCGGGGTCGCGTCGGGACGCGACGTCTCGGTCGCGTCCGTCGGCTCCACGCCGCACGTCGGCGGCGAGGCCGCCTACGTGGGATACGAGATGTGGGTGCGCGACCTCGAGACCGCGGTGGAAGGGATCATCGGCTCATCGGGTTGCCTGTACGCCATCCGTGCGCCCCTGCACCGGAGATCGCTGCCGGGCCACCTCAGCCGCGACTTCTCGTCCGCGCTATGGGCGCGGTTGAACGGGATGCGGGCGGTGTCGGTGAAGTCCGCGATCTGCTTCGTGCCGCGCGCGGCGAGCATGCGCATCGAGTACCGGCGCAAGATCAGGACGATGAGCCGCGGGATCCAGACGCTCTTCTTCCACGGCCGGCTGCTCGATCCGATCCGCTACGGCGCGTTCGCGTGGATGCTCTGGAGCCACAAGCTGGTGCGGTGGCTCGTGCCCTTGGCGCTGGCAGGTGCCGGCATCGCGACCGGCGTGCTCGCAGCGCTTGCGACGGCGGACGCCTCACCCCTCGCGCCGTGGGCACTCGCGGCCTTCGCCGCGACCGTCGGTGGGATCGGGCTCGGAGCGCTCGGCTGGTGGTGGCCGTCGTCGCATCCGCCCCGGCTCGCTTCGATGGCGGCCTACTTCGTGTCCGGGAGCTGGGCAGGGCTCGTCGCGTGGAAGCGCGCGCTCGCCGACCAGCGGGCACCGACGTGGGACCCGACGCCCCGGGCACTCACCAAGGGGTGAGCGCGCGGCGGGACGTCGCGCGTCACCGAAGCAAGAGGAACGTCACGATCGGACTGATCAGAACCGTGATGAGCTGCACGGTGTTCTGTGTGTTCCAACCCTGATCTCGCCGCGCCACCTCGAGGATGTCGCCTTCTCGCGTGCCGAGTCCATCCAGTGTCCGCCCCGCCGCGATCGCATCGAGCACTTCGCCTCCGTCGAGGATCTCACTCCGCCCTCGAAGGAGCCGCGTTCGATCGAGTCGAGCCGCATCGGTCGGCCCACCCGCGAGCGAGATGAGTTGGTCGAGGGTCGTCTCGACGGGGACGGACAGGTAGCCGGGGCGCTGGACCGCACCGAACACCGCGATCCGCGTGAGCGGGCGAACCGTCACCGTCGCCTCCTTCACGATCTCGCGCACCTCGGCCGTCACCTTCAAGGTCAACTCCGACCGAAGTGTTCCGGCAAGCTCGACCTGACGCACCCCAGGCACTTGAACTCGCTGTCCGTCGAGCACGGTCAGCGTGTCGTTCACCGTCACTCCTCCCGACATCTGCAACAGGATCCGGTCGCCAGGGCGAAAATCCCCTTCCCGCAACCGGCGCCGCACTTCCTCCGCCTGCGCGCGCGCTCTCGCGCGCGTCGATTCGCTGTACGCGGTT
>JBGATT010000118.1:0-10537 GCA_044229035.1 Gemmatimonadaceae bacterium
CGATACGGCGTCGGCACTGGCGACTGTCGTGATCGTGCGCGACCGCGCACGTCACGAAAGAACAGCGTGTACCCGGCGTCTGGCCCGGCCTTGAGGATCGCGGCCTCGGCGTCAGTACCGCCCGGGCCAGGCAACATGCCCTGCGGTTCGCCAAGACTTCTCGCGGTTCGCACGTGACGGAAGTCGGCTCCGAGAACCGTGTAACGGCGCGCGAAGTCGTCCGCGACCACCACCCCGGACGAAAGCGCCACGATGCCTGAAATGCGGCGGTACTCATTCGGTCCGACCCCGCTACGGCCGACGATTCGCTCGAACCGCCCGGTGGAGTCGTATACGCGTATCTGCGGCGGGCCGGCGCCATCCGCGATGAGCCACCTTCCGCGCGCATCCCGGGCGACCACCAACTGGAAGCCGGAAATGTCCTCACCGGATGCGATTGTGCCGACGGAGTCGACTCGCAGCTCACACCGCGCACAGATGCGCTCGCCGATACGGACGGTGTCGGGCAGTTGCAGCATCAGCAGCAGGGGGAGCGCAATCATCAATCTCTCCTAGCTGAGGGCCCTCGCGTCCCGCGCCGGTCTGCCCAACGTGTGCTTCTGCTGCGGACACTCCATAAGATGCGCCCGCGAAGCGGGCGCTACAATAGCGTGGCCGTCAGCAGCAAGCTTCGTTATGCCGCGGCGCGACCGAGTAGCCATCAACCTTTCGCCAACCTGCTTCGTCGGTCGCACGGCGACAGAACTCCATTCACCCGCATCAAGATCTGGTCGGTGCACTCGAAGCGACGCGACGGAGCGCACGATGTCATGGCAGGCGCCCCCAGTGCCAGCGGAAGCATTGAGATATTCGTGTCTGTTGCGAGCGACAAAGCGGATTGTGTCCGGACCGTGCGGAAGCACTCACCGGACCGGCGGACGAGGGGCGTTCGGGGCGAGATCGCGCGCGCTTTGAGCCAACGCATCATCATCGCCCTGCGCTATGCGCGCTGCACCGCGCACGGGTCGGCACCTCTGCGCCAGAGACTCGCCCGAGAGTGTAGCAGGCTCGCGCGCCATAACAACGGAACTCAGCCCGTACTGGCGTGCCGATACACCAGAAGCCGCAGCGCGTTTCCAACCACCACTAGAGTGCTCCCCTCATGCACCACGACCGCCGGACCGATCCCGATCACTCCGGTCGTCGTGGCCACGATCAACAACGCGATCACGGCGAGCGACACGATCAGGTTCTGCCGGATGATCGCACGCGCCTGTCGACTGAGTCCGATCGCGAACGGCAAACGGCCGAGATCGTCGCCCATGAGCGCCACGTCCGCCGTCTCGAGCGCCGCCGCGGTCCCCGCGCCGCCCATTGCGATTCCGACTGTCGCATGCGCGAGCGCCGGGGCATCATTGACGCCGTCGCCGACCATCGCCACGCGCCCCTCGCGTTCGAGTTCCTTGATCGCCGCGACCTTGTCCTCGGGGAGGAGCCCCGCGCGCACATCGTCCACGCCCACCTCCATCCCCACCGCGTTGCCCACGCCGGCGTTGTCGCCCGTGAGCATCACGATCCGACGGATCCCCGTCGCACGCAACCGGTCGAGCGTCTGCCGTACATCGGCACGCGGCTCGTCGGCGATGCCGATCACGCCGAGCCACTCGTCACCGCGAAGCACCGCCACGGTGCTGCGCCCCGCCCTCTCCAACTCCTCGACCTCGGTGCGCACCGCCGCCGGCACCGCCGCGCCACGCTCCTCGAACATCAGCAGTCGCCCCACTTCCACGCGCACGCCGGCGATCGTCGAACGGATCCCGCGCCCCGTCACCGACTCGAGATCACGAGCTGCCGGCACCGCGACGCCGGCGCTCGTGGCCGCACCGATGATCGCGTGCGCGAGTGGATGCTGCGAGCGCTGCTCGACTGCAGCCGCCGTCGCGAGCAAGGCGTCGGTGCTCACACCGGTCGTCGGCCGCAGGTCCGTGACCGACGGCTCCCCGACCGTGATCGTCCCGGTCTTGTCCAGTGCCAGCACCGTGATCGCGCCGAGCGACTCCAGGTGCGCTCCACCCTTGATCAGCACACCCTTTCGCGCCGCCTGCGCGATGCCCGAGAGCACGGCGGCCGGTGTGCCGAGCGCGAGCGCGCAGGGCGAGGCCGCGACGAGCAGCGCCATGGCGCGGTAGAACGACTCCTCGAGCGTCCAGACGCCGAGCAGTGGCGGGATGGCGATCAGCAACACATCGGCGACGAGTACGATCGGCACGAAGATCCGCGCGAAGCGGTCCGTGAACCGCTGCGTCGGCGCCTTCTGTGTCTGCGCCTCCGAGACCAGCTTGATGACGCGGTCGAGTGTCCGGTCACCGATCGCGGCGGTGACCTCGACGACGAGCGCCCCTTCGCCGTTCACCGTTCCGGCGAACACCGGCTTGCCCGGTGCCTTGTCGACCGGCACGCTCTCGCCGGTGATCGGCGCCTGATTCACCGCCGAGTTTCCCTCACGCACCGCCCCGTCCACCGGGATGCGCTCGGCGGGCTTGATGACCACGCGGTCGCCGCGGACCACCTCGCTGATGGGCACCGACAATTCCTTCCCATCGCGGATCACCGTCGCCGACTGTGGGGCGAGCTCGGCCAACGCGGCGATGGCGCGGCGTGCTCGGCCGAGCGCGTACTTCTCGAGCGAGTGACCGAGACTAAAGAGGAAGAGCAGCAACGCCCCTTCGAGCCAGGCGTCGAGCACAGCCGCTCCGGCCGCCGCGACCACCATGAGCAGGTCGATGTTGAAGCGGAACTTCCCCCGACGCAGGTCGGCGATGAAGTGGCCCACGAGGTCGCGCGCGCCGAAGAAGTACGCCGCGGCGAAGGACGCGAGCGCGAGCGCCGAAGGCGCCTCGGTGAATCGTCCCAAGGCCCAGCCGACGACGAGCAGCGCGCCCGAGCTGATGCTCCACGCGAGCGTGCGGTTGCGGGCAGACCAACTCTTCGACATCGGAGCAGCAGGACTCGTCACCCCCGCGCTCGCCCCCGCCTCTACGGCCGCCGCGGACGCCGGAGCGCCTTCCTGTCCCACGGTCTCCGCGACCGGCACTGCGCCGACCTCGCGCAGTCGCGCCTCGATCAGCGCCCGATCGACGCGTCGGCGGTCGAACTCCACGCGCACGACCTGGCCAGCGAAGTTGACGACGGCCGCGCTCACGCCGCGAAGTTCACGGAGCGCGTCCTCGATGCGTCGCCCCTCATCCTCCGCGCCGACCGCACGGAACGGGATGACCATATGCGCGAATCGATCGGTCACCCCCGCACCGGCCGCGTGGGCAAACGCTTCAACTTGGGTCAGCGTGAGTCGGTCGGGATCGTAGTGCAGGCAGAGCTGCGGCCCTGACGGCGCCGTCCGGGTCGCGCCGTCCGCGTGCGGCGGCTCACCGTCCGGCTCCGCACTCGCCTCGACCACGTGCACGCTCTCGACGCCCTCTTGGCGTTCAAGCAATCGCATGAGTCGCGCCACGCACGCGTCGCGGAGGTCCTTCACTTCGGGGAGCAGCAGGGGCAGGTCGAGCCGCGCAGCACGTCGCATCGTGACTCCGGAGTATCCAACAGGTTGACCCGGCGCGAGGGTGCTCGAGCGTGTCGCCGGGTGGTTCAGCTCCTTCAGACCGCGGTCTCGCCCTCATCGCCCGTCGCGATCCGCAGCGCGCGCGACACCGCGACCACGACGACCTTCCCATCGCCGCGATTGCCCGTGCGCGCGGCGTGCTCGATCGCGCGCACCACCTCGTCCTCGAGCGCAGCGGGCACGACCACCTCCACGCGCACCTTGGGCACCGTACCGAGCACGCCCTCGGACGCCGGCGCGTCGGCGTGACCGCCGCGTCCGAAGCCGCGGACGTCCGTGAACGTGGCGCCCGAGAGCTCGCCGATGCGATGCAGCGCTGCCTCCACCGCATCGGACATAAACGGTTGGATGTATGCGATCACCATCTTCATGGGGCAGTCTCCGGTCGACGTTCGAAAAGGAGATACAAGAGGGGCAGCACGAGCAGCGTGAGCAGCGTGGCGGTGATGAGTCCGCCGATGACCACCGTCGCGAGCGGCCGCTGCACCTCCGCGCCAGCGCTGCTCGAGAGCGCCATGGGCAGGAAGCCGAGACTCGCGACCAGCGCGGTCATGAGCACGGGACGCAGCCTGGTCATCCCGCCCTCGCGCACGGCCTCGTCGAGCGGACGGCCGTGCTGGCGCAGTTCATTGATGTAGGAGACCATCACCACCCCGTTCAGCACTGCGATGCCGAACAGCGCGATGAACCCGACGCCCGCCGAGATGCTGAATGGCATCCCGCGCGCGAAGAGCGCGAGCACGCCGCCGACGGTCGCCAACGGGATGCCGGTGAACACGAGTGCCGCCTGTCGCAAGGAGTTGAAGGTCGCGAAGAGCAGCAGGAAGATCAGCAGAAGCGAGATCGGCACCACGAGCAAGAGGCGCTTGCTCGCGCGCTCCAGATTCTCGAACTGACCGCCGAACTCGGGCCGGTAGCCGGGAGGGAGGGTGATCGTGCCATTGTCGAACAGCGCACGCACATCGGCCACGAAACTGCCGATGTCGCGCCCACGGACGTTCCCCTCCACGATCACCAATCGCGACCCGTTCTCGTGACTCACCTCGGCGGGCCCGCCGACCTCCTCCACCTTGGCCAGCGTCCCGAGGGGCACGCGTTCCCCGTTCGGGGCACTCACCAGGATGCGACTGATCGACGCAGCGTTCGCGCGCACCGACGCAGGGAAGCGCACGGTCAGCGCGAACCGTCGCTGCCCCTCGAGCACCTGCGACACCTGCACACCCCCGAGCGCCTCGACCACCTGCATCACATCGGCGGAGTTGATGCCGTAGCGCGCGAGCTGCTCCGGAAGGACCGCGATCTGCAGTTGCGGCAGCCCCTCGAGTTGCTGCGCCTTGAACCCGGTGGCGCCGGGCAGCCCGGCCACCGCCGCGACGATCTGCTCCGCGGTCGTGCTGAGCTGGCCGAGATCATCGCCGTAGATCTTGATCGCGAGGTCGCTCCGCACCCCGGCGATGAGTTCGTTCACGCGCAGCTCGATCGGCTGGCTGAAGCTCACCACCAAGCCAGGGATCCGCGCGAGCGCCTCGGTCATCACGGCTTCGAGTTCGCCCTTGTCGGTCGCCTTCGTCCACTGTTCCGGCGGCGCGAGCCGCACGAGGATGTCGCTGATGTTCACGCCCATCGGGTCGGTCGCGATCTCCGCGCGGCCCGTCTTGGCGACCACGTCGATCACCTCGTCGGGGAACTCCTCGAGCAGGATCGCCTCCAACTGCGTCGTCTGCCGGACCGACTCCTCGAGCGATATGCTTGGCAGGCGCAGCACTTGCAGGGCGAACGACCCTTCGTCCAGTCGCGGGATGAACTCGGAACCGAGGAACGGCACCGCGGCGAGCGCGAGCACGACCGCCGCGCCCGACCCGATGAGCACCCGCCGCGTGTTGGCGAGTGTCCATTCGAGCGCCGGTCGATAGATGGCCTTCGCGCGCTTGACCAGCCAGACGTCCTCCTCGGTCACCTTGCCCTTGAGGAAGATCGAGATCAGCACCGGCGTGAGCAGGAACGTGAGCAATAGCGATCCGACCAGCGCGAACACCACGGTCAGCGCCATCGGCCGGAACATCTTGCCTTCGATGCCCTGCAGCGTGAGGATCGGCAGATAGACCACGATGATGATCCCGATGCCGAAGAGGATCGGCCGGCCTACCTCGGCGCACGATTCGAGTACCGTGTGGAGGAAGTTCTCGTCCGGCTTGCGATGGCCGAGTCGACGCATCGCGTTCTCGACCATCACGACCGATCCGTCGACGACGAGTCCGAAGTCGATCGCACCGAGGCTCATCAGACTGCCGGCGATCCCCGCCTGCACCATCGCGCTGAGGGCGAAGAACATCGAGAGCGGGATGGCCGCCGCGACGATGAGCGCCGCGCGGAAGTTCCCGAGCAGGACGAAGAGCACCACGATGACGAGGATCGCCCCTTCGACGAGGTTCTTCTCGACCGTCCCGATCGTGCGGCCGATCAGGTCCGTGCGATCGTAGAAGGGCTCGAGGCGAACGCCGGGCGGCAACGCGCGTGCCGCGACCGCGAACTTCTCCTTGACCGCGTTGACGACCGTGCGCGAGTTCTCGCCCATCCGCATCATCACGATGCCGGTGACGACCTCCCCGGTCCCGTCCTTGGTGACCGCGCCCTGGCGGATGGTCGACCCGATCACCACCTCCGCGAGGTCGCCCACCCGCACCGGTGTGCCGCCTCGGCTCGCGACCACGATGTTGCGGATCTGGTCGAGGTCCTGCACCTGGCCCACGCCGCGGATGACGAGCTGCTCGGCACCGCGCGTGATGTAGCCGCCGCCCGCGTTCTGGTTGTTCGCGGCGATCGCTTCAAGCACTTGCGGCAGCGTGAGGTCGTACTGCACGAGCGCCTCCGGCCGCACCAACACCTGATATTGCTTCTCGAACCCACCGAACGCGTTCACCTCCGCCACGCCGGACACGGCGCGCAACTGCGGCGCGACGACCCAGTCCTGCAGCGTGCGCAGCTCAGTGGCGTCGATGCCGGTGCCCGAGTCCGCCGAGACGGTGTACTGGAAGATCTCGCCGAGCCCGGTCGAGATGGGCCCCATCTCGGGCGTGCCGTATCCCGGTGGGATCTCCTCGCGCGCCAGTTGCAGTCGCTCCTGCACCTGCTGTCGCGCGAAGTAGATGTCGGTGCCCTCGGCGAACACGACCGTGACCTGCGAGAGCCCGAACTTGGAGATCGATCGAATCTCCTCGAGGTCGGGGAGACCGAACATCGCGAGCTCGACCGGGAGCGTCACCTGACGCTCCACCTCCGACGGCGGCAGTGCGGCCGCGTTGGTATTGATCTGGACTTGGACGTTGGTCACGTCCGGTACCGCGTCGATCGGGAGCGCCAACGCGCTCCAGATACCCACGCCGACCAGCAGCAAGGTCATCGCGAGCACGAGGAGGCGTTGATTCAGGACGAAGCCGATGAGGGAGCGCATGAGGGATCCTCTGGCGGTCAGTGGCCGTGCTCGCCGATCTCGCCCTTGGCGAGTTCGGACCGAAGCGCGAACGCGCCAGCGATGACCACGCGACTTCCCGGTCGCAGACCACTGAGGATGATCACGCGATCCCCGTCCACCGTCTCGCCCACGACGACCGGTACGGGCCGGAACTCACCCGGCGCGTCGCCGGGCACGAACACCACTTGGCGTCCCTCCACTTCCTGGACCGCGGCTTGCGGCACCACGGGCATCGCGGGACCACCCCCGCCCACCTGGATGCTCGCGGTCGCGAACATCCCCGGCTTGAGCGCGGCGTTCCCGTTCGGGATCTCCACACGCGCACGCACCGTGCGCTTGGTCTCGTCCAACACCTCGCCCACATACGCGAGGCGCCCGATGAAGCGCCGCCCGGGGTATGCGCTCACGGTCACGACGACCGACTGCCCCGCGCGCACACGCGCGAAGTCCCGCTCGAAAATGTCGAGTTCGATCCAGACCACGGACAGATCGGCCACCGTGAACAACACGTCGGTCGGCCCGACGACCTCACCGAGACTGACGTTGCGCGCGACGACGGTGCCCGCGAAGGGCGCGACCAGACTGTAGGCGGCTCCCGCCCCGTGATCGTGCGCAGCGCCGAGCACGGCCAGCCGTTCCTCCGTGCTGCGAAGCGCCGCCTCGCTGCGACGCAGCTCGGCTTCAGCGAGCAGCAACTCCTTCCGGCTCGAGATGCCTTGGGACTCGAGACGCTGTTCGCGCGCGAAGTTCTCCTTTGCGATCGCGACCAACTCCTCGCCCTGGCGCTCCTCGGCGCGCAACTGTCCGACGTCCGCGCTCTCGAGCATCGCGAGCACCGCGTCGCCACCGACGCGCGCGCCGAGGTCGGCGCGCACCGCCAGCACGCGCGCTTCGGTACGCGAGCCGACGTGGCTCACGCGGTTGGCATCATACGTGATGGCGCCAGTGACCTGGAGGCCGCTCGTGGTGATCGAATCCACGACGGCGACGCGAATGCCGCCTAGTCGGATGGACGTCGTGTCGAGTACGACCACGTCGGACTCGGCCGTCGAGTCCGCCGCGAGTGGTGCCGCGCTGTCCGCGGTGGCCTCGCCACCGCCGCACGCAAGGGAGACAACGCCGACGACGAGGGCGAAGAGCAGCACGACCGGCCGCGGTCGCTGGAGGTTGAGACGCTGGGTCACGGGGTGTTCCTGACGATGGGTGTGGTCGAGTCCTGCCGGCGGATCGCCGCGGGATCGATGGGCTGGAGTGAGGCGGCGGACGGGGTGAGCCGGCCGGTCGCGGCATCGAGTTGCACGAGCGCCTCGCGCTGGGCGAGCCAAGCGTCCCAGAAGCCGAACTCGGCATCGAGCAGCTGGTTGCGGAGGAGGAGGAGGGTCGAGAGGTCGATCTTGCCCGCGCCATACGCGGTCTCGAGGAGCGCGGCGTTCTCATGCGCCCGCGCGAGGACCTCGAACTCATAGACCCGCGCCTCTTCCGCCGCGGCGCGATACGCCCGCTCGGCGACGGTCACATCGGTCTCGACACGCAGCAGCGCTGAGCGACGCGCGAACTGCGCTTGGTCCACGAGTGCGCGGCGCTGGTCGCCGAGTCCTTGGTTCCGATTGAAGAACGGAAGGGTCAGTCCGAAGGCAGGACCGAACTGCACCGAGCCGTCGTTCGGCGACCGGTTCCCTCCCACGCCGATGCGCAAGTTCGGGAACGCCTCCCGCCGGCCGAGTGCGCGCAGCGTCTCCGCCTCCCGCACCGCCTCTCCGGTCGCGGCGAGATCGGGACGACCGACGAGCGCGAGCGCGAGGAGGGAGTCGCCGGACAGCGCGTCGATGTCCGTGAGCAACGCGGCGGTCGAGTCCGCCACCAAGCGGAGCGGTGTGTCGGCATCGAGCCCGACGAGCAGACGGAGCTCGAGTTCGGCGCTCACCGCGGCGCGGCGCGCGCTCAGCACGCGGCCGCGTGCGCGTCCGGCCTCGATCTCGGCGAGATTCGCCTCGAGTCGGCTGATCTCGCCTTCACGTACCTGGATCCGCACCGCGGCGAGCAATCGCTCCACGAGCGCGAGTGCCTCCGCTGCTACCTCGAGCCGACGATCGGCGGCGACCGCGCGATAGAAACCGGCGCTCGCCTCGGCGATCGTGAGGCGGGCCGCATCCTGCACGTCGAACGCGGTGCGCCCGAGCCCGATCCGCGCGGCATCGATACGCAAGCCGCGCTGCCCTGCGAACTCGATCTCCTGCAGCACCGTCAACTGCAGTTGGTCGGCGGCGCTCCCGAGCGCTCCTCCGGCGGACTGTACCGCCAGCTCGGGATTCGATCGCAGCACGCGCGTCTGGCGCAGCGCGCCGCGCGCGATCGCCGTCTCCTGGCGAACGCCGAGGAGTGTGGGACTTCGTCCGATAGCGAGCCGTTGGATATCGTCGAGGGCGAGGACGAGTGTGTCGGCGCGCGCCGACGCCGCGGGGGACTGTGCGTTCGCCGACCGCGTGACGATCGTTCCGCCAAGCAGGGAGAGCAGCGTCAGAGACGCTGAGAAGAACGGGATCGAGGGGATTCCACGGGACACGTGCGTGAGTCTCCGAAGGATCTCATCGCACGCCACGCTCGAGTGCGTCGGACGCAACGGCGCGCGTTCCGCGATGCGGAGCGGCACCATCGCGCCTGAGCGCGGTGTCGAACGGGTCGGCCGACGAGATCTGTTGGGGCCCGCCGATGGCGGGCACGCAGCGCGAGTTCGAACGCCTCAGCCGTCGTGGCTGGGGGTCAGCGCCGCGGGAGACTCAGCCGATGGGCGGTCGGAGCTGCGGTTGGGCGTCCCAACTCGCGGGAATACGCTTTCGCAACGCAATCGGCGATTCGTGCTCTGCGGAGGCACAGCCGTTCAACGCTTCGTCCTTATGGAACCAACCGCTGTGCACGTGCGCGTGATGGCACGTGTGCCGGTCGTGTCCCGCGTCATCAGGCGCACGCTCGCCCGGATGATCGTCCGCGTGGTTCATCGAGCCGCCCTCGCGATCTCCGTGCGCAACGTGCGTCGCGTTGTGTCGCGCAGCACCCTCGATTCGCGTCAGCTCCTCGTGCGTCGCGTCGCCGTCGTGGACGTCCGCAAGCATAGATTCGGTCGTGAGGAGACCGAAGGAAAGGGTGATCACGAGCGCAGAAAGGCCGCGCAAACTACGGAGACGAAAATGATGCATCGAACCGTAAGCTACGTTACCCGAGGCCGTGGCGCTAGCCCTGCCCAGTGAGCCGTCGATGGCAGAACGCGCGACGGTCGAACAAGAGTGGCAATCGTGTGATGGTCCGTGAGTCGCCCGCCACGGACTTTGCGTAGTCGCGTATGATTCGTTCGAAACGCGAACTGCGAGCGGTGCTCGGTCGGCATAACGTGTGCTTCTGCTGCGAGCGCTCCCATAGAATGCGGTTGTGGGGCCTCGGCGAACCTTTCAAGAAGATGGAGCCGAGGCCCC
>JBGATT010000119.1:0-10489 GCA_044229035.1 Gemmatimonadaceae bacterium
GGAGCCGAGCAGCACCACGTGCAAGGGGACGCCCTCGCGCGAGTCCTCATCCCAGAGCCGCTTCACGGGCTCGGACCACTCGGGGAGCTTCTGCACTTCGTCGATGACGAGGACGCCGGCCGCGGCGCCGGTGCGCGCGATCTCGGCCCGCGCGATGGCCCACTGGGCCGCGAGCCACCCGTCGCGCCGCAGCATCGGCTCATCCGCACTCGTGATGACGGTCGGCCCGCCGACTCGCTCCACGGCCGTAAGGACCGCCGTGGTCTTGCCGACCTGCCGCGGGCCCGTGACCACTTGAATGAAGCGCCGGGGCTCCCGGAGCCGTGCTTCAATGAGGCGGACTTGCGCGCGTTCCATTTTACTCAATGTATTGAGTAAAACTACTCAATCAAGCGAACACGCAGATCCGATTGATGGATAGGGTACGTAAGGCGTTGGTATATATATGATTGGGTGGTTGTTGTTCCCGCGACCAGTCCTGCAGGTCGACGAGGCGCCTGATTCGGGCGTGTCTTTCCCCTTCCGCCTATTTTTCACGAATAGCGTCGATTACCGCCCGTTTTGTTGACATCTGCGCCTTTGCCGCGCAGTTTGTCATCTGTCAACTGACTTGCGCTCACAATTCAGGCTTTCCGCACGCATTTCACGGATGCGCTGATGACGGACGATCGCGTCCCAAGAGGAATCGGATTTCCAGGCGGGCGACTGCCCGGCGACGCCTCAGCCGCGGGCTACGCGTGGCTGGTCGAACGCTACGCGCTGCCTGTGCCCCGCCTCCCACGGCGGGCGGCGATCTCGCGACACCACCGGAAGCTGTCGACGGCGGAGTGGCTCGTCCTCACGCCTCGGCACGCACCCGAGGAGTCCCTCGCCGGACACCTCGTCTTCGCGCTCAAGAACGAAGGGGTGAATCTCCAAGTGCTCGCCGCGCTCGCTCGCACGGTCCCCAGCGCGGAGATCACCGCCGTGATCCGCCGCGAACCCACGGGAAAGTACGCGCGACGTCTCTGGTTCCTCATGGAGTGGCTGACCGACCGCACGCTCGACCTCCCGGACATCGACCCCAAGCGTGCGCTCATCCCGGTGCTCGACCCGGAGCAGCAGGCGGCTCTCCACGGGGGCGAGGTCGCACCTCGCCAACGCGTCCGCAACAACCTGCCGGGGCCTCGCGAGTTCTGTCCGCTCGTCCACCTCACCCCCGCGCTGATCCGATCCCGATCGCACGACCTGGACGCCCGCGCACGCGCCACGATCGATCGGCACGCGCCCGCGCTCGTCGCGCGTGCGGCGGCGTTCCTGCAGTTGAGCGACAGCAAGGCGTCGTTCGCGATCGAGCGCGAGACCCCCTCGGCCGAGCGCGCCCAACGCTGGGCACGAGCCATCGGACGCGCGGGGGAGACCGCACTCACGCTCCCGCACCTCGACGCGCTCCAGCGGCTCGTCATCGGGGATGATCGATTCGTCCGGCTCGGACTCCGCCTCGAGGGCGGCTTCGTCGGAGAACACGACCGGCACACCGGCGCGCCGCTCCCGGAGCACATCAGTGCCCGTCCCGACGACCTGGCGACGCTCGTGCGCGGACTCATCGAGTGCCACACGCGCGTGATCCGCCACGGGATGGACCCCGTCATCGCCGCGGCCATCATCTCGTTCGGCTTCGTGTACGTGCACCCGTACGAGGACGGCAACGGCCGCCTGCACCGCTGGCTGATCCACCACGTGCTCGCCGCGGGCGGATTCGGACCTCCGGGGATCGTGTTCCCCGTCAGCGCGGCGATGGAGCGCGACCTCGTCGCCTATCGCCGCGTGCTCGAGTCGACCTCGCGCCCCCTCATGGAATGCGTCGACTGGCGCCCGACACCGCAGGGGAACGTCGACGTCCTCAACGACACGGCCGACCTCTATCGCTACTTCGATGCCACGGCGCACGCCGAGTTCCTGTATGCATGCGTCGAGCAGACCGTCGACGTGGACTGGCCAGCGGAGCTCGCGTTCCTCGAGTCCTACGACCGCTTCGCCATCGGCGTGAAGGCGATCGTCGAGATGCCGGACCGGACCGTCGACCTGCTCCATCGATTCCTGCGACAGAATGCGGGTACGCTCTCCGCGCGCGCGCGCGAGCACGAGTTCGCGATGCTCACGATGGACGAGGTGAGCCGGATCGAGGCCCTCTTCCGCGCGCTCGCCTAGCCGGGCGCGTCAGCGCAGCAGCCAGACCAGCGCCGCCGGCAGCCGGCGGCGCCACGCGAGCTCGTTGTGCTCCGCGCCCGGCGCGGGCACGAACCGCAGCTCCACCTCGTCGCGATAGCCCTTCGCGCGCAGCGCCTCGAGCATCCGGTCCACGCCCGGGCGCAGCTGGTCCTCGAGTCCCACGTCGCCGATGTCGATGTAGACGCGCACGTCGCGCGGCGCCTGCGCCGCGGCGCGCACGGTCGCGACGTAGTCGAGCGCGAGGCCGGAACCCGCCGGCGCCTGGAAGGCCGGTGACACCGCGAGCGCGCGCGAGAACACATCCGGTCGTTCCCACACGTACATGAAGGCGGCGATGCCTCCGGCCGACGAGCCGCCGATCCAGGTCGATTCGCGCCCCGGCCGCGTGCGATACGTCGCATCGATGAACGGCTTGAACTCGTCGATCACCTGCTGCATGTGCGCGGCGGCGCGCGGTCCCGGCAGGTACTCGGCGTTGCGCTGCGCGGTGCTCGCCATCCCGACGATGATGAGCGGCTCGATGGCGCCGGCGCGGATGAGACTGTCCGCCGCCTCGTCGGCGGCCCAGTCGGTCCCGAACGAACTCGTCGCCGGATCGAAGACGTTCTGGCCGTCGAACATGTAGAGCACCGGATACCGTCGCGCCGGCGACGCGTCGTAGCCCGGGGGGAGCCACACCGTGAGGTCGCGCGCGGGCACGCCCTTCCGCTCCGGCATGTGATGGACGCGGAGCGTTCCCGTCACCTGGCCGTCGAGCACGCGCTCGCGCGCGCCGGATCGCCAGCGCGGCACCGTCGTGCGGAGCGTCGTGTCGCTGGTGATGCGCGCGACGAGATTCGCGCCGGCGCGTCCCGCGGTGTCGGCCGCTTCGCGCTCCCAGCTGCCGAGGGTGTACTTGTACTCGAGGCTCGACCCGCTCGCGACCTTGATCGTCACGCGCCACAGGTGGCCACCGCGCGACGAGAGGCGGACGCGGTCGGGTGCCCAGCCGCCGAGGGCGGGATGCGAACCGGCGACGAACACCGCGGCCGAATCGGGGAGCACGGGGGAGACGACCTCGAAGGTGACGCGGTGCGTCACGATGGTCGGCGCCTCCACCGTCTGCGCCGCGGCGGCGGAGGCCAGTGCGCAGAGCGCGATCGCCGGGCCGAGCGGTCTCATCGCGATCCACCCTGCGAACGCCCGCGCGTCCACCAGATGTACGCCGGCACCCCTGCCAGCACGACGCCGAGCCCGATCGCCGACTGCCGCGGATCGCCGACGATCTGGTTCGCGATGATCACCATCGCCGCGAGCACGAAGAGGAGCGGCGTGAACGGATACCCCGGCACCTTGAACGGCCGCGGCGCATCGGGGCGGGTGCGGCGCAGCACGAGCACCGCCACCGCGCCGAGGGCGTAGAAGATCCAGCCGATGAAGATCACGTAGGTGAGCAGCTGGTCGAAGGTGCCGCTCATCGCGAGGATCGCGGCCCAGACGCAGGCGGCGATGATCGCCGCGGCCGGCGTGCCGTACTTCGGGTGCACCGCGCCGAGCCGCTTGAAGAGCAGCCCGTCCTGCGCCATCGAGAAGAAGACGCGCGGGATGGTCATCACCGTCGCGTGGGCGGCGCTGTACATGGAGACGACGATCGCGAAGGCGATCGCCTTCCCCGCCCAGGGGCCGAGCACCGCGGCGGTCGCGTCGCTCGCGACGGCATCCGAGGCGGCGACGCCGGCGGGGCCGAGCGCGGCGAGGTAGCCGACGTTCGCGAGGAGATAGATGCCGATGAGGATCGCCGTGCCGATGGCGATCGCGCGGGGCAGCGACTTCTGCGGGTCGTGCGCCTCGCCGGCGGAGAAGGTCACGTACTGCCATCCCTCGTAGGCCCAGAGGACCGAGATCATCGCCGTGGCGGCGGCGTTGATGGGCGAGGCGGGCGGGACGAGCTCATTCACGGCGGCGGTGGTCGTGCCCTCGCCCATGGTGATCAGCAGGAGGCTCATGACGACGATCGCGACGACCTTCAGGCCGGTGGTCCAGTTGAGCACCTGCGCGCTCTCGCGCGAGCCGCGCACGTTGGTGATGCCGATGACGAGGATGAGGAGCAGCGGGATCGCGCGCGTCATCCAGGGGTCGAGGGTGACGAGCTGGCCGATGTAGGTGGTCGCGGCGACGGCGAGCGCGGCGACGGTGCCGGCGCAGACGACGAAGAACATCGTCCAGCCGTAGAGGAAGGCGGCGAAGCGGCCGAAGGCGTCGCGGGTGTAGGCGTAGAGTCCGCCGGAGCTCGAGTCCATGCCGCCGAGCTCTCCATAGGAGAGGGCGCCGAAGAGCGAGAGCGCGCCGCCGATGAGCCAGACGAGCATGGCGCCGGTGACCGAGCCGGTCTGCCGGAGCACGACCGCGGGGACGATGAAGATGCCCGAGCCGATCACGTTGCCGATGACGACGACGGTGAGGTCGGTGGTGCTCAGGGTGCGCTTCAGCTGGGGCATCGAGGCCGGGGGGAGAGAGAGCCCCAAGGTACGGAACGATCCGGGGGGTGGCGAATCGATGTCGCGTGCCCGGCAGTCGATCGCATCATTGCCCAATGATCGACACCAGTCAGGCCAGTGCGATTGACGTGGTGGCTACCAGTAGCTACACTCGCGTCATGCGCATCGTCGGCATCAAGGTCCTCAAGAACAGGCTCAGCGAGTTCGTGAAGCTCGCCGCCGGTGGCGAGACCGTCCTCGTGACGGACCGCGACCGCGTGGTGGCGGAGCTCGTTCCGCCGCGCGAGGGTCGGACGCCGGAGATCACCGACCCGGTGATCCTGAAGGGGGTTCGCGAGGGCTGGATCACGCCGCCGACGGTGAAGTGGGATGGACCGCCCCCGCACGGCGAGGCGTCGCTCACCCTCGAGGAGATCCTCGACGATCAGGCACGGGACCGCGAGGAGCGGTGATCTACCTCGACACCTCCGTCGCGCTCGCTCACATCTTCCAGGAGCGGCGGCGTCCGACTGCGACCTTCTGGGACGCACCGCTCTGCTCGAGCCGACTGCTCGAGTACGAGCTTTGGAATCGCTTGCACGCGCGGCGGCGACCCTCGAGTGAGGTCGCCGCCGCGTCGATCCTGCTGAACGGGATACTGATCATCGACCTGGTGCCCGAGGTGCTCGCGCGGGCGCTCGAGCCGTTCCCCGCACCGGTGCGCACGCTCGATGCGATGCATCTCGCGACGATGTTCTTCCTTCGCGAGCAGGGCCGGGACGTCCGACTCGCCAGCTACGACGAGCGATTCCTCACCGCTGCGCGCGCCATGGGATTCGACGCCGCCGCGCTCTGACCCGCGCGGCGACGTCCCCACGGCTCACGTCTTCCGCGGCCGCTCCAGCATCTCCCGCACCGACCCGCGCGGCATCGAGCGGAGATCGGACTCCCCGCGCATCCGGTGCATCGTCGCGAGACGCAATTCCTTCCGCGACCGCGTATCCATCTCCTCCTCCGCCCGCTGCAGCAGCAGCACCAGCTCGGCGATGAGCGGCTCGGTCCCGGGGAGGCCGCGCGCGTAGGGTTCCATCCAGCGCAGCTCGCGCGAGAGGAACTGCTTGGCCCCGCGACGATTCCCCTCGCGGTTGAGATCGACCGTGCGCTTCATCGCGTCGGCCTGCCAGGCGCGGAAGGCGGCGAGGCTCCGTTCCACATCGCGCGGCTGCGCGGAGTTCTCGCGCTCCTTCGCGAAGACGAGCTCGGTCTCCGACGGATCCGCATCGACGCTCCCTTCGCCGCCCGGCAGCATGCCGCGCGCGGTCGCCGAGAAGGCGATCGCGGCGCCCGCCGTCCCCGCCGAGCAGTGCAGCCGCAGCACCACGCGCTTGGTGCCGCGCGGGAGGAACGACCCCACCACCACGTCGATCGCGCCGGGGAGCACGGTGTGCGCCCACGCGCCCACCACCTCGGCGCGGACGTTCGCGGGGATCACCACGCGGAGCATCGTCCGCTCGAGCAGCGCCGCGCGTCCCTCGCGCAGCTCGCCGAGCACCACTTCGCCGATCTCGGTCGCATGCTCGGCGTCGTGCAGGCGGCCGCCGCCCGACTCGGCCATGCTGCCGAGCACATGCTCGTCGTAGTCGTCGCCGATGCCGACGGCGGAGGTGATGATGCCGCGCGCGAGCGCCTCGGCGGCGTGCCGCCCGAGCTCCTGCGGGTCGGTGACGCCGTTGTTGGCCTGGCCATCGGAGAGGAGGAGCACGCGATGCGTGGCGCGCGCATCGCGCGACATCGCGAGCGCGACGCGCTCGCCGGCGAGCACCCAGCCGTCCCAGAGGTTGGTGTTGCCGTCGGCGGTGAGGCCCTCGATGGCGAGCGAGGCGACCTCATGTCCCATGTCGTCCATGTGGCAGGCGTCGAGGAGCACGCGCGCCGAGTGGTTGAAGGCGACGATGGTGAGCCGGTCGCGGGCGGAGAGGGCACGCGCGAGCGCGAGCGCCGTGCGGCGCGCGGCGAGGATCTTGTCGCCGCTCATGGAGCCCGAGACGTCGATGGCGAGCGCGAGGTTGAGCGGCGGCGCCTCGGCCTGCGCCGCGAGCGTGCCGCTCGCCGCGAGATCCGCGATGAGGTAGCGCACCGAGCCGCCCGATTCCCACGCGAAGGCGCGGTCGAGGCCGATGTCGAGCGCGAGCGTGGTCGGAACCTGGGTGGTCATCATTCCCTCCCTGTCAGGATGTCGCGCATGAGTTCTGCGCAGCGCTCGAGGCGAGCGCGCTGTTCGGCATCGAGCTTCCCGCGCACGGAGAGCTCGACATCGGGGGTGATCTCGATCGTGAGGCGTTCCTCGGCGCGCGGGCGCCGCTCGGTGGGGGCGCGCGTCGCGGATTGGAGCAGGCGCTGCTCGAGCGCTTCGAAGCCCGAGGCGCGCTTGGGGGGCTCGGATGCCGGTGTGTCCGGCGTCGAATCGAGCGAGCGCGAGGCCCCGCGCATCATCGCCTGCCCGAAGGCGGCCGGCGACTCGTGGACCCGGGACATGCTCACGGGGCCCGCGCGCAGCGCGCGGAAGTAGTCGAGCGCCGCATCGGGATCCGCGTCCGGCGGCGTGGGCGGCGCCGGCGGCGACGACATCGCGCCCGACTGCTCCGGCGCGACCGCCGGTGCCTTCTGCGCCAGGGCCGCGATCCGGTCGGCCGGCGCGATGAGGAGCTCCTGCCGGATGTCGGCGAGCGACATCCCGTGGAGCTCCTTCATGGTCCGGATGGCGAGGATCCGCTCGAGCTGGTCGCCCGGGTACCGGGCCGCCGGCCCCCGAGAGAGCGGTCCGGGGAGCAGCCCTTGGGCGACCCACGAGCGGATGGTCCGCGGGTGAAGCCCGGAGGCGTCAGCGAGTTCGGCGAGGGAGAGTTCTTCCGGCATGGCCGGAAACTAGATTCGACATCTCGCCATGTCAAGATGTCGAATGGGGCTTTCCGTCAGCCCCCCGGTCTCCCGAAGGCCACCGGCACCCAGAAGCTCGCCTTGAGCGACAGGAAGTTGTCCCCGGCCGACCGGGTGGTCCGCCAGAGCTCGTCGAACCGGGCCGGATCGCCGAAGGCCTCGCTCGTCCGGCGGTTCTGCTGCCAGACCACGAACAGGGTGCTCCCCGGCAGCCACTCCCAGCGGAGGACCAGGTTGGACCGGAACGAGAGCACGTGGAAGTCGCGGTTGCCGAGCGTGAAGCTCTCGGCGCCGTCCACGATCGTGAGCGTGCCCGCCGAGTCCACCGTGAGCGTGGTGCCGTCGGTGCCGTACTCGCGCAGCTGCGCGCTGCGCGCCTCGACCAGCTCGCCCACGCGAGAGTAGCGTCCGCTCGCCACGAACGGCTCGGCGTAGCCTTCGAGCGTGAGGTTGGGCGTGAAGGTGAGGTTGGCGCGGAGGCGCACCGAGATGGTCGTGCGGTCGATGTGGCCGAAGATGTAGCGCGCGCCATACGTCCGCGTCCCGCCGCTCACGCTCGTGATGTACTGCCGCGGATCGAGCGCCTGCTGCCAGCTCGGCTCCACCGACATGGAGAGGCGATCGGTGGTGCGCAGCGTGAGCTGCGCGCCGATGTTGCTCTGATGCCCGCCGAGCGCGTCGCGGCCGGTGCCGCCGTTCACGCGCCAGGGGAGGCGCGAGCCGAAGGCGTTGCTCACGCGCAGTTCCTGCCGCGAGTTGGCCACCTTCCCCATGAGCGGACCGCCGCGCGTGAGCGCGTCGTCGGTGGTGGGGAGGTCCCAGTTGAGGCGCAGGTTCACGTTCCAGAGGTTCTTGAGCGTGAGCGAGGTGTTCTGGCCCCAGGTGTTGAGCTGGTGCACGCCGCCGTAGTTGCGCGCGCCGCGCGTGTCGAAGCCCATGCGCCAGTTCTGCAGGTACTTCCCCGGCACCGTCTCGCGGATCTGCAGGTCGGCGTTGTACTCGATGTCGTCGGTGGACTGCATGCGGCCGAGGTCGTTGATCTCGAAGCCGGGCGACTCGGCCTTCACCTCGATGCCCCAGAGGAAGGTCTTCCCCGCGTCCTTGTCGGCGCGGAGCTGGGCGGAGTAGCCGCCGAGCGAGGTGCGCGTGGGGTCGTAGCGCACGTGCGTGAGGTCGGGGCGCTGGAAGAAGCGCGTGCTCGAGGTCTGCAGGCGGCGGATGGCGGCGCTGTCGCCGGCGACATGCGACGCGGCGACGAAGCCGCTGATGGCGTAGCGCCCCTGCTGGAAGCGGATGCGCCAGTCGGCGCCGGCGAAGTAGGCTTCGCGCGCGAGCCGCGCCGCGAGCACCGGATCGCGACCGACGTCGCGCTGCACGGTGGACATGGAGAGGCCGAGCGTGGAGGCCTGCGTGCCGATCTCCTGCTGGAGCCGGAGGACGCCGTACGCGGTGCGCGGTTCGACGTCGTAGCTGGTGGTGCTCGACGAGTCGATGCTGTAGACGCGCGCGCGTTCGGCGGCGGTGACCGCGGTGAGCGCCCCGACGGTGAGGCGGCTGGGGAGCCGTCCGGTGAGCTTGGCGGCGCCGAGGATGGTGCTCGAGCTCGGCGTATCGACGAAATCGCCGGAGACCGAGACGTGCGGCGGCGCGCCGATGCGGCGCGGATAGAAGTACTGCGCGCCGTTGCCGCGCAGCATCTCGCTCCCTTCGGTGAAGAAGGGGCGCCGTTCATCGAAGAAGGTCTCGAAGGCGCTGAGGTTCACCTCGGCGGGATCGGCCTCCACCTGCCCGAAGTCGGGATTGACCGTGACGTCGAGCGTGAGCCCGCTCCCCACCGCCGCCTTGGCGTCGAGTCCGAGTCGCGAGGTGTAGGGCCGGAGGAGCGGATTCTCGGTGCCGGTGCTCGCGCGCCGCGTCGCATCACCGGCGACGTAAGGGAGGAACTCCACCGGCCGCGTGGCCTGCACGCCCTCGATGCCGTGGAGCGTGCCGAAGCGCGAGATGTAGCCCGTCTCGCTGGGCGGGACCATCACCCAGAAGAGGTCCTCGTTGCGATCGGGGATCCAGCGATTGACCTGGAGCCCCCACTGCTGCTTGTCGCGATCGGGGAAGCGGAGCTGCGAGAAGGGGATGCGCATCTCGACGGTCCAGCCGGCGGAGTCGATATGCGCGGCCGCGCCCCAGACGGGATCGAACTGGCTCTCGCGCCCGCGCATCTCCTCGTCCTGCGTGTGCCGGAAGTCGTTGCGGACGCCGGCGGCGGAGACGCCGAAGCCGACGCCGGTGCGCCGATCCATCTGCGGATCGAAGACGATGGTGATCTTCTCGGCGTTGGCGGAGCCGTCGCGGCGGCTCATCATGCGCGGGACGCTCGACGGGTCGCGGCGGAGCATCTGCGCGCCGATGTAGAGGGCCTCGTCGTCGTACACTATATAGATGCGCGTCCGCTCACTCGGCGTGGCGCCGGGGGTGGGGCGGAGCTGTTCGAAGTCCTCGATGACGCTGGCCTGCGCCCAGAGCGGCTCGTTCATGCGGCCGTCGATCGTGGGGGCGCGGTCGATGCGGGTGGCGAGTGCCGTCTTGTTGGACGGTTGGGCGGCTGCGGCGGGCGCGAGGCAGGCGAGGAACGCGATGGCGAACGACAGGGCCGCGATGGAGCGACGCAGGCCGGGAAGATGACGATGCAACGGACGGGCCTTTGACGAGGACGAGAGGGGGAACGTGCATCAGGTTACGCGCGCGACGAGTGCCGCGTTCGGCGGGCGCACCTCATTAGGACGCGCGACCGCGACACTCTGCCACACCCCGGTTGCGAGGGGGTGTCCGGAGTCGTCGCACCTGCGAGGCTCCCCCGACCCCGATCCATGCCCTTGTCCGACGCTTCG
>JBGATT010000120.1:0-10465 GCA_044229035.1 Gemmatimonadaceae bacterium
CATGTCGTCGGTGTTGGCCTTGAACGCGAGGCCCCAGAGGGCGATACGCCTCCCCTGCACCGACCCGCCGAGCGCGTCGCGCACCTTCCCGAACAGCCGATGCTTCTGCAGGTCGTTCGCATCCTCGACCGCGCGCAGCACCTGCATCGGCGCCCCCCGCTCCTCGGAGGTGCGCATGAGGGCCTTGACGTCCTTCGGGAAGCAAGAGCCGCCGTAGCCGGGCCCGGGGAAGAGGAACGCGGGGCCGATACGCGAGTCCGACCCGATCCCCTTGCGCACGAGATCGACGTTCGCGCCGACGCGCTCGCAGAGGTTCGCGATCTCGTTCATGAACGAGATGCGGGTCGCGAGCATGGCATTCGCCGCGTACTTGGTCATCTCCGCCGAGGGGATGTCCATGAAGATGATGGGCTTCCCAGTCCGGACGAACGGCGCGTAGAGCTCATCCATCCGGGCGCGCGCGAACGGCGTCTCGACGCCGATCACCACACGATCCGGCTTCATGAAGTCCTCGACCGCCGCCCCTTCCTTCAGGAACTCGGGGTTCGAGCACATGTGGAACGGGACCTTGATCAGTGGCGCCACGACGGCGGCGACCTTCTCGGCGGTCCCGACCGGCACCGTCGACTTCGTGACGATGACCAGCTCACGCGTCGCATGCCGACCGATCGCGTCCGCCACGGCGAGCACGTGCTTGAGGTCGGCCGATCCGTCCTCGTCCGGCGGCGTGCCGACGGCGATGAAGACGACCTCCGCCGGCGCGATCGCGGACGGGATGTCGGTCGTGAAGACCAGTCGCCCCGCCGCCTGGTTGCGCTCGACGTACTCCTCGAGCCCCGGTTCGTAGATCGGCAACTGGTTCCGCTTGAGGCCATCGATCTTCCCGGCGTCGACGTCGGCGCAGACCACGTCATTGCCCGTCTCGGCCAGGCAGGCGCCGACGACGAGCCCGACGTACCCGGTCCCGACGACGGTGATCCTCACGCGGAGGCTCCCGCCGGGCGCGAGGACGTGAGCGCGACCACGCGCGCCTTCCCCGGCCGCACCTTGGCCATCGCGTTGCGCGCATCGACCACGAGCGCGCAGCGGTCCACGACGCGCTGGTAGTCCACCGCCTTGTGGTCCGTCACCACGACCGCGACGTCGACGCTGTCCAGCAGGGCGTCGGTGAAGGCCACGCCGTGCATCTCGTGCCCGTCCTCGCGGAACGAGGGCACATGCGGATCATGGTAGACGACGTGCGCGCCACGCTCCTCGAGCAGGCGCATCACGTCGAGCGCCGGGCTCTCGCGCATGTCGTCGATGTCGCGCTTGTACGCGACCCCGAGCACGAGGACCTTGCTCCCCTTCACCGACTTCCGGTCGTCATTGAGCGCCCACGCGATCTTCTCGACGACATAGTCGGGCATCGCCGAATTGACCTCGCTCGCGAGGTCGATGAATCGCGTCTTGTAGTTGAGCGACCGCATCTTCCACGCGAGGTAATGCGGGTCGAGCGGGATGCAGTGCCCGCCGATGCCGGGGCCCGGCGTGAACTTCATGAAACCGAAGGGCTTCGTCGCCGCCGCATCGATCACTTCCCAGACGTCCACGCCGAGACGGTCGCAGACGATCGCCATCTCGTTCACGAGCCCGATGTTCACCGAACGGAAGGTGTTCTCGAGCAATTTCACGAGCTCCGCCGCCTCCGGCGACGACACGGGCACGACGGTGTCGATCGTCGACGAGTAGAACGCGGTCGCGACCGCGTTGCACGCCGGCGTGATCCCGCCGACGACCTTCGGCGTGTTCTTCGTATGGTAGACCGGGTTCCCCGGGTCCACGCGCTCGGGGCTGAACGCGAGGAATACGTCCTCACCGACCACGAGGCCGCGTTCCTCGAGCCGCGGCTGCAGCAGCTCGCGGGTCGTGCCGGGATAGGTCGTGCTCTCGAGCACGATGAGCATCCCCTTGTGCGCATGCGCCGCGACCGTCGCCGAGGCCGACAGCACGTAGGACATGTCCGGATCGCGCGTCTTGGCGAGTGGCGTGGGGACGGCGATCGAGACCGTGTGCGCCTTCGCCAGCAACGCGGCGTCGGTGGTCGCGACGAACTTCCCCGACTTCACGTGGCGCGCGACCTGTTCCGCCGGCACGTCCTGGATGTGCGACTCGCCGCGCATCAGGAGCGCGCAGACTCGCTCGCTCACGTCATACCCGATGACCGTGAACCCGGCCTCGCAGAGCTCGACCGCGAGCGGCAGGCCGACGTAGCCGAGCCCGATCACCGAGCTGACGGCGGTGCGATCCTTGATCTTCTGGAGGAGCTCCTGCTGGGTGGTCATGGTGCCGGGATTGAAGGGACGGTCACTTGCCGAAGAAGGAGCGCACGGCGGCCACGACCTCGTCCAGCTGGGCGCGCGTGAGTTCCGGGAAGACGGGGAGCGAGAGCACTTCCTTCGAGGCCCTCTCGGCCTCGGGGCAGGTCCCTTCCTTGTATCCGAGATAGGCGAAGCAAGGCTGCAGATGGAGCGGGAGCGGATAGTAGACCGAGTGTCCGATACCCTTCGCCTTGAGATGGTCCTTGAGCGCGTCGCGACGGTCGACGCGGATGGTGTACTGATTGAAGATCGACTCGTTCGCCGGGTCGATGAACGGGGTCGTCAGGTCGGCGAGGTCCGCGAAGGCCGCATCGTAGTAGGCGGCGTTCTCGCGGCGCTTGGCACTCCAGGCGGCGAGATGCGGCAACTTCGCCG
Source organism: Gemmatimonadaceae bacterium (assembly GCA_044229035.1). Taxonomy (GTDB): domain Bacteria; phylum Gemmatimonadota; class Gemmatimonadetes; order Gemmatimonadales; family Gemmatimonadaceae; genus Pseudogemmatithrix. Next base: position 2,736 of record JBGATT010000120.1, read on the forward strand.
AGAGCACGACCGCCTGCAGGGCGTCGAGGCGGGAGTTGTAGCCGACCTCCTCGTGGAGGTAGGTCTGCACCGACCCGTGCGTGCGGATCCGCATCAGGCGCTTGAAGATCGTCTCGTCCTGGGTGACCATCATGCCGCCGTCCCCGTACCCGCCGAGGTTCTTCGACGGGAAGAACGAGAAGGTGCCGATGGTCGCGGCCTCGCCGGCCATGCGCCACTCGCCGTCGATCCGCCGGCGCGCCCCGATGCTCTGCGCGGCGTCCTCGATGATCGGCATCGACGGCAACAGGCGCCGGACCTCCTCGAGCGGCGCCATCTGGCCGAACAGGTCGACCGGGATCACGGCCTTCGTGCGGGAGGTCACCGCCGCAGCCGCAAGGTCGGGGCGGATGTTGAACGTCTTCGGGTCGATGTCGACGAACACCGGCGTCGCGCCGACGTTGTGGATCGTCCCCGCGGTCGCGAAGAAGGTGAACGGCGAGGTGACGACCTCGTCGCCGCGCCCGATGTCGAGCGCGCGCATGGCGATGAGGATGGCGTCGGTGCCGTTCGCGCAGCCGACCGCGTACTTGGTGCGGGAGAGGCCCGCGACCTCGCATTCGAAGCTCGAGACCGCGGCCCCGAGGATGAACACCTGTTCGTCGACGACCTGCAGCATCCGATCGACCACCTCGTTCCGGATCGTCGCGTGCTGCGCCTTCAGGTCGAGAAGCGGGACAGCCATGGCAGTCGGGGCTCTTGAGGAGTGGTTGAACGACGGAAGTGCAAGCCGCGCAAGGAGTTGAAGTTCGTCAGACGGGCACGGAACGTCAACGGCTTGCGGCGTCAGACCCGCGAGACGAGGGGGAGCGGGACCTCGCGTCCGGTCTTCGCGGACTCGTAGATCCCGAGGATGAGCTCGAGCGATTTGCGCCCCGCCCGCCCGTCCGTCTCCGGTGCGGCCTGCCCGCGCAGCACCTTCAGGACGTTCCGGTAGTAGGGCTCATGACCGAAGCCGTACACCGACGTCGGATTCGTGTTCGCGGACTCCACGAGCTTGTCGTCATCGTCGTAGTCCGCGAACTGCCAGTGCTCGATCCGGTTCACAGCCGTCCCTCCGATCTTCACGGTCCCGCGTTCGCCGAGCAGCGTGATCGACCCCTCGAGGTTCTTCGGGAATGTCAGCATCGTCACCTCGAGGACCCCGATGGCACCGTTGCGGAACTTCAGGACCGCCGCCCCGGAATCCTCGGCCTCGATCCGCCGCGCCATCGTCGCGGTCTTGGCCATCACGCTTTCGACGGGGCCCATGAACCACTGCACGAGGTCGACGTAGTGGGACGCCTGGTTCATGAATGCTCCCCCGTCGAACTCCCACGTTCCGCGCCACTTGGCCTGGTCGTAGTACTCCTGCGGACGAGCCCAGCGGACCGTTGCATTGATCATGAAGAGCCGTCCGAACCGACCCTTGTCGAGCGCACGCTTGAGCAGCTGCACGGTCGCGTTGAGGCGATTCTGCTTCACGACGAACAGGTGGACACCGGCTTCATCACACGCCTTCACGAGTTCGTCCGCGGCGGAGAGCGAGATCGCCATCGGCTTCTCCGACACGACGTGCCGGCCCGCGCGCGCCGCCAGCGCACCATGCTGGGGATGCATCCCGGATGGCGTCGCGATGGTCACGATGTCCGAGGGCGCCCCGGCCAGCATCTGCTCGACCGAGGTGAACCACGGGACATTCCAGCGCTCGCCGGCCGCACGCGCGCGCTCCTCCACCACGTCGCACACCGCGGAGAGCGAGAGTCCGTCGATGCGATCGAGCGCCTCGAAGTGATTCTGGCTGATGCGGCCGCACCCGGCGACCGCCACGCGGAAGGACCGTTCCCCGGTCATCGACCCGCCTCGGCGATGGGACGGATCCCGCCGTCCGCGGACTCATAAGCGGCCCCGCACGCCGTGCAACGGAGCGGCGCCGCGCCAGTGGGGAGCTTCACGCCGCAGGCGCACATCCAACCGGTCCGCCGGGCGGGCACTCCGGTCATCAGGGCGTAGGCCGGGACGTCCTTCGTCACCACGGCGCCCGCCCCGATGAAGCAGTACTCCCCGAGCGTGCTGCCGCACACGACCGTCGCATTCGCGCCGATGCTCGCCCCGCGTCGCACCAGCGTCCGCCGATACTCGTCCTTCCGGCTGACATGGCTCCGCGGGTTCACGACGTTCGTGAACACCATCGAGGGTCCGCAGAAGACGTCATCCTCGAGCTCGACGCCCTCGTAGATCGAGACGTTGTTCTGGATCTTCACGTTGTCGCCGATCCGGGTCCCGCCCATCACGACCACGTTCTGCCCGAGCGAACAGCGCGCGCCGATCACCGCGCCCCCGAGCACATGGCAGAAGTGCCAGACGCGCGTCCCGTCGCCGATCACGGCGCCCTCGTCGACGTACGCCGACTCGTGCACCACCGGCCCGCTCACGAGAGCGTCTCCTGCCACTCCTGCAGCGACCGCACCGTCAGCGGCTCCGACCGGAACGCGAGGATGGCGTCCGCCGCCGCACTCGCCCCGGAGAGCGTCGTCGTGTAGGGGATCCGGTTCGCGATCGCCGCCTGGCGCAGCGTGTAGTCGTCCTTCTGCGACTCCTTGCCCAGCGGCGTGTTGATCAGGAGCTTCACCTCGCCGTTCACGATCAGGTCGATCGCGTGCGGCCGGCCCTCGCTCACCTTGAACACCCGCTGCGACGGGATCCCGACCTCGCCGAGGTGACGACCGGTCCCCTGCGTGGTGAAGATCCCGAAGCCCATGTCGTGGAAGCGACGGGCGATCGGCACGGCCCCTGCCCGGTCGTGCTGGTTCACCGTGATCATCACCTTCCCCTCCGCCGGCAGGCCGTTCCCGGCGGCAAGCTGCGCCTTCCCGAAGGCGGTCCCGAACGACTCGGCGATGCCCATCACCTCGCCCGTCGACCGCATCTCCGGACCGAGGATCGGGTCGAACTCCCGGAACTTCGAGAACGGGAACACCGCCTCCTTCACCGAGACGAACGGCGCGATGATCTCCGCCGTGTAGCCCAGGTCGACCAGCTTCTCCCCGAGCATCACGCGCGCCGCCAACGAGGCGAGCGGCTTCCCGATCGTCTTCGAGACGAACGGCACCGTCCGCGACCCGCGCGGGTTCACCTCGATCACGTACACGACGCCGTCCTTCACCGCGTACTGGACGTTGATCAGCCCCACCACGCCCAGCGCCTTGGCGAACGAGACGGTGTGGGCCCGCATGATGTCCTGATGCTCCTTCGTGATCCGATATGGCGGAAGGACGCAGGCCGAGTCGCCCGAATGGATGCCCGCATCCTCGATGTGCTGCATCACGCCGCCGATGACCACGGTCTCGCCGTCCGACAGCGCATCGACGTCCGCCTCGAACGCATCCTCGAGGAACATGTCGACCAGCACCGGCCGCTCCTCCGAGACGCGCACGGCGCGCACGAAGTAGTCCCGCAACGTCGGTTCGTCATAGACGATCTCCATCGCGCGGCCGCCGAGCACGTAGCTCGGGCGCACGAGCACCGGATAGCCGATGCGGTTCGCGATCGCCACCGCCTCCTCGACGCTCGTCGCCGTCCCGTTGGGCGGCTGCGTCACGCCGAGCTCGCGCGCGAGCTTCTCGAACCGCTTGCGGTCCTCGGCGATGTCGATCGCCTCCGGGCTGGTACCGAGGATCGGCACGCCCGCGGCCTCGAGCGGCTTCACGAGCTTGAGCGGCGTCTGGCCGCCGAGCTGCACGATCACGCCCACCGGCTGCTCACGCTCCACGATCTCGAGCACGTGCTCGAACGTGAGGGGCTCGAAGTACAGCTTGTCCGAGGTATCGTAGTCCGTCGAGACCGTCTCGGGGTTCGAGTTGACCATGATCGTCTCGTACCCCGCCTCGCGCAGCGCCATCGCGGCCCGGACGCACATGTAGTCGAACTCCACGCCCTGGCCGATGCGGTTCGGGCCCGAGCCGAGGATCACGACCGACTTGCGACCGGTGCGCGGCGCCTCCGACTCCTCGTCGTAGGACGAGTACAGATAGGGCGTGTTGGACGGGAACTCTCCCGCGCACGTATCCACCATCTTGTACGCGGGACGGACCCCGAGCGTCCAACGATGCTGCCGTACGGTCTGTTCGGTCTCGCCGCGGAGCCGGGCCAGCTGCACGTCGGCGAAACCCATCCGCTTCATCCGACGCATCTCTGCCGCCCCGACCGCGGGAAGAGCGGCGTACGCCCGCTCCGCCTCCACGATCTCGGCGAACTGCCGGAGGAACCACGGGTCGACCTTCGTCCGCTGGAAGAGCTCCTCGACGGACATCCCGAGGAGCAGCGCACGCTTGATCTGGAAGATCCGCTCCGGCACCGGTCGTGCGAGGGCCGCCTGCACGGCCGGCAACGAATCATCGGCGACCCGGTCATCGACCGGCCGCGCGCCCACGTCCCAGCCGTGCCGGCCGGTCTCGAGCGCGCGCAGCCCCTTCTGGAACGCCTCCTTGAACGTGCGGCCGATCGCCATCGACTCGCCGACCGACTTCATCTGGGTCGTCAGCGTCGGGTCGGCGCCGGCGAACTTCTCGAACGCGAAGCGCGGGACCTTCACCACGACATAGTCGAGGACCGGCTCGAAGCTCGCCGGCGTCGTCTTCGTGATGTCGTTCGGGATCTCGTCGAGCGAGTACCCGACCGCGAGCTTCGTGCCGATCCGCGCGATCGCGAACCCGGTCGCCTTGGAAGCGAGGGCCGATGAGCGCGACACGCGCGGGTTCATCTCGATGACGATCATCTCGCCGTTCGCCGGGTTCACCGCGAACTGGACGTTGCATCCGCCGGCCTCGACCCCGATCTCCCGGATGATCTTGATCGCCGCGTCGCGCATCTCCTGGTACTCGCGGTCCGACAGCGTCATCGCCGGCGCGACCGTGATCGAGTCCCCCGTGTGGATGCCCATCGGGTCGATGTTCTCGATGGAGCAGATGATCACGACGTTGTCCTGGGAGTCGCGCATCACCTCGAGCTCGTACTCCTTCCAGCCGAGGAGCGAGCGTTCGATCAGCACCTGCGAGATGGGCGACTCGGCCAGGCCCCGCTTGACGATCGCCTCGTACTCCTCGCGGTTGTACGCGATGCCGCCGCCCGACCCGCCCAGCGTGAACGCCGGCCGGATGATCGCCGGGAACCCCGTCCACTCGGCGATGTCCAGCGCTTCCGCCCACGTCGTCGCGATCTTCCCCTGCGGGCACTTGAGGCCGATCTTCTCCATCGCCTCGCCGAACAGCTTGCGGTCCTCCGCCACCTTGATCGCGCGCGCGTTCGCCCCGATCAGCTCCACCCCGTACTTCGCGAGCACGCCGCTCTCATACAGCGACATCGCGACGTTCAGCGCGGTCTGGCCACCCATCGTCGGCAGGAGCGCGTCCGGCTTCTCGCGCGCGATGATCAGCTCGACGAACTCCGGCGTCACCGGCTCGATGTACGTCCGGTCGGCGACCTCCGGATCGGTCATGATCGTCGCCGGGTTGGAGTTCACGAGGATGACCTCGTATCCCTCCTCGCGCAGCGCCTTGGCGGCCTGCGTCCCGGAGTAGTCGAACTCCGCGCCCTGACCGATGACGATGGGCCCGGACCCGATCAGGAGGATGCGATGGATGTCGTTACGGCGTGGCATTGAGGAGGTCGTCGATGATGTCGGCGCGCGACCGGGTGGGGGCCCATCCCGTGTCGGTGCGGAGCTTCGTGTTGTCGCCGACGAGCCAGGGCACGTCGACGGTGCGGCGGAGAGCAGGATCGGAGACCACCTCGGCGTCCACGCCCGCGCGCGCGAGGACCTCGGCGGCGGCATCGCCGACCGTGATCCCCTCCCCGCTGCAGACGTTGTAGGCCTCGCCGGGCCGCCCCCGCTCCACGAGCGAAATATACGCGGACACGACGTCCTCCACGTGCAGGAAATCGCGCACCGTCCCGGCGTTCCCGATCGCCAGGGGGGCCGTCGGCCCTGCCTCGCGTGCCCGCCGCACGAGCGAGGGGAGGAGGAACGAGGGACCCTGCCCTCGGCCGGAGTGGTTGAACGAGCGGGTGGCCACCACGCGGACGCCGTCGGCCCGCGCTGCGGCCAGCGCGAACGCCTCCTGCGCGCACTTCGTCGCGGCGTAGAAGGTGCGCGGACGCTGGTCGGTCTCCTCGCGAAGGGGCGCCGGCCCCTCCTGCGCCCCGTACTGCTCCGCACTGCCGATCACGAGCAGGGTCGGGTCCGCGGTGCCAGCGACCTTGTGAGCCCGCATCGCCTCGACGAGCCGCACGGCGGCCGAGACGTTGGTGTCCAGCGCCCGCATGGGATCATCGCTGGCCGCCGGTACGAACGCGATGGCCGCAAGGTGGAAGATCGCGTCCGGACGCTCCCGGTCGAGGAGGCCGGCCAGGGTCCGGCGGTCGACGCCCGGCCGCAGGTCCATGCCGCGCCAGTGCATCGACATGAGCTCCGCCGGATCGAGGATCCCCGGCGACGGCGCCATGCCGATGGTGGTCCCGGTGACCGTCCAGCCACGCCGCAACAGCGCCCGGCAGAGCCACTGGCCGACGAATCCCGCGGCCCCGGTGACGAGTGCCTTGGCCAACTCAGGGGTGCGCGATGGGAGGGACCGAATGTCGCGCGAGGTCGGCATCGACCATCAACCGGACCAGCTCGCGGAACCGGACCGACGGCGTCCATCCGAGCTCCCGCGCGGCCTTCGACGGATCCGCGACGAGCAGCTCCACCTCGGCCGGGCGCTCGTACTTCCGGTCGGTGACGACATGCCGCTGCCAGTCGAGGCCGACATATCCGAACGCCTCCTCGCAGAGCTGGCGGACCGACCAGGTCTCGCCGGTGCCGATCACGTAGTCATCGGGCTCGTCCCGCTGCAGCATGCGCCACATCGCGTCGACGTAGTCGCCGGCGAAGCCCCAGTCGCGGCGCGCCTCGAGGTTCCCGAGCCGCACCTCCGTCGCGTGGCCGAGCTTGATCCGCGCCACGGCGTCCGTCACCTTGCGCGTCACGAACTCGAGTCCGCGCCTGGGAGACTCGTGATTGAAGAGCAGTCCGCTGACCGCGTACAGCCCGAACGACTCGCGGTAGTTCACCGTGATCCAGTGTCCGTAGACCTTCGCGACGCCGTACGGCGATCGCGGCCAGAACGGGGTCGACTCGCGCTGAGGGGTCTCCTGGACCTTGCCGAACATCTCGGACGACGAGGCCTGGTAGAAGCGTGCCGTCGGAACGACACGCCGCATGGCCTCGAGCATGCGCGTGACCCCGATACCGGTGAACTCGCCGGTGAGCACCGGCTGGTTCCACGAGGTCGCGACGAAGGACTGGGCCGCGAGATTGTAGATCTCGTCGGGTCGTACCTCGTCCATGGCGTCCATCAGCGACGTCTGGTCGAGGAGATCGGCCGAGAGGAGCTCGATCCGGTCGACGAGATGCGCGATCCGCTCGTAGGGCGTCGTGGACGACCGGCGCACGATGCCGACGACCCGATAGCCCTTCGCGAGCAGCAGCTCGGCGAGATACGAGCCGTCCTGTCCGGTGATGCCGGTGATGAGCGCGGTCTTCAAGCGACGATGTGGGACGGAGGTGGGAGCCTATTCGGTTCGCACGAACGGGGAGAGCGCCGAAGCACCCTCCCCGTCGAGTTCCTTCAAGAATCGGGCCTCAGACGGCGGCAGCGGTCCCGCGCGGCGCG
>JBGATT010000006.1:0-45388 GCA_044229035.1 Gemmatimonadaceae bacterium
CCAGGATGCCTGAGGACGGGCCGGCATAACGAAGGTTGGTGCTGATGGCCGGCTGTTGATGGCGGCCGCTCCGCGGCCGCATTATTGAATCGGCCACAGCACAACCCAACGTTATGCGGACGCGCGCGTGCTCACGGTTGCACAGTTTCTTCGCGCGTAACTGTTCCATCCCGCCCCGATGACGAGCGCAGCGGAACCCCCGTAGATCATCTGCATCGCCGGAAATCCGTGCACGAGAATCACGCCGGCTGCGAGCGACACCGCGCCTAGCCCACCGACAACGAACGGGCCCCAGCGCCCGTGCGTCCGCGCGCCCTTCCAGAAGCCTGTAACGGCGACCGCCAGGGCGAGGAGCATCGCGGGCCACAGAATGCCGTCCTTGCGCAGGAATCCAAGGCCGAGTGCGGCCAGTCCACCCACAATGAACGGCGTTCCCGCGCAGCACAGCGCCGCGAGGATCGCACCGAGGACTCCCGCCCCATCACGTGTCCCCGGCTTCATCGGCTCGCCGCAGTCAGGGCCGCACGCAGCACCTCGAGACTGGGCCCTCCACCTACCGCGCAGCCCGCGCCGCTCGTCGCCGCCTTGTGCTCGACATCGACCCCATTCACGAGTACGGTCGGCGACGAATAGCCGCGTAGATTCGTCGGCGTCGCGGCCTCGCCTGTGTCCCACTCGCTCCATTCAGCAGACAATCCGAGACTCCCCAGCGCGTCCGCAATGCGTTGACGCGCCGATACAACGTGCGGGCATCCCTCGAAGTACACCAAATCGATCTGCATCGCTAACTCCTCTCCTCAGGTTCGAGCGCCGCCAGGATGGGGCACTCCTCCGTGACCGCTCGCGCGTCGCACGCACGAATGAGCCGTGCGAGCACCTTGTCCATCCGTCGCAGCGCGACGAGCTGCTCGCGGACGCGCGCGCGCGCGATCTCGGCGGACTCCTTCACCGGCTCGCAACGTCGCGGCTCCCGCACACGAAGCGCGAGGAGCGCGCGAATCTCATCGAGCGTGAATCCCATCGCCTGCGCGCGGCGAATGAACACGACGCGACGGACCGTGTCCGGAGCGTATTCACGGTAGCCGCCTGCCGTGCGGTGGCGAGCGCTCAACAGGCCGCGCCGCTCGTAGTACCGGAGCGTCTGCACGCCCACGCCCGCCGCCTCAGCGACGGCCCCGATGCGCAAAGGGACTTTCATACGATGTAGGATAAACCCTATACCACGGTATAGAGTCAAGGGCGCTCACGCCGCGCGCTCAGCAATGTGAACAGCCGGGGAGATAGGTAACACTTCAAACCGGGGACATGGGTAACACTTGGTGAAGGTGCCCGGTCATTCCCGGATGATGTAATCCCGCTCGTCGAGCTTCGCCAGCAGCACGTCCCCGAAGTAGATCGACCAGACGCCATCGGCCTCCTCGTCCAGGCCGATGTGATAGCCCCGTAGCGCGTTGGCGATGAAGAGCAGCTTCGTCTTGAAGCGGAAGGTGCCGACGGTCGTCACGCGCTTCACCGTGTAGTGCCCCGGGTACTCGAGCGCCGGCAGTCGCCCCGGATACTCGCGCGTCGAGGCGTCGTACTGCGAGCCCGGCGGCTTCCCGCCATGATGCGTGTGCGGCCGCTCTTCATTGTACTCGCGGCGAAAGGCGTCGAAGGCGCGCTGCTGCGACCGCATCGTGGCCCGCGGCGGCCGGATCGCCTCGCGTTTGAGCGTGCGATGCATCCGCTCGTGCGCTCCGTTCTCCTGTGGTGACGCCGGATGGATGCGCTGGTGCTGGATGCCCAGTCGCATCCACCACACGTTCAGGTGGGAGAGCCCGCAGAGGGCCCGCGTCACGAATGGCGGGCCATTGTCGGTGCGGATCGCGCGCGGCAGCCCGTACTCGCGGAACGTGCGTTCGAAGATGGGCCACGCCTCTTCCCCCTTCACCGACTTCAAGCCGTGGCACGTCAGCAGGAAGCGCGTGTGCTGGTCCGCGATCGTGAGCGGATAGCAGTAGATGTGGTCCTGCGTTTGGAACTGCCCTTTGAAGTCGGCGGTCCACAGATCGTTCGGCACATCCGTGATCGGATCGACGACGCCAGGGTGCGTGCGCGGCGAACGCCGCCGCCTCGCCTGCACGAGGCCTTCGCGCTTGAGGATGCTCCCCGCCGTGCTCACGGCCGGCCAGTGCCGGATCTCGCGATGCCGGGGCTTCAGCCAGTGGAGCAGCATCTCGGGGCCCCACGCCGGATGCGCGCGCTTCGCCGCGATCAACAGCGCCGCCACATGGTCCGGCGTCCGGTGCGGCGACGTGTGCGGGCGCCGGCTCTGCGGTTGCAGGCCCGCCACGCCGAGCTCCTCGACGCGATGCACGAGCGCGTACCCCGCCTTCCGGCTGATGGCGTAGCGCTCGGCCAGCTCGGTCATCGTGTACAGCCCGCGCCGGTGCTCCCGGACGAACTCCTTCTTCTGGTCCATAGGTCGAATCTCCTGCCACGGCATCGCAACCTCCCCGGTTACGTGCCACGTTAGCAGTGTTACCTATGTCCCCGGTTTCGAGTGTTACCTATGTCCCCGGTTTGTACCTTCAGGTAATTAACTCGGCTCGCAATCGGGCTGGAGGTGTTCTCTGGCTCATGGGAATCTGGAAGATGATCTATGATGTGCAGGACGAGAAGAACCGCTTGATGGAGGAGCTCAGCGGTCAGGGGTGCAATCTTCAATAGGGCGACTCGTCCGGGAGACTCGCTAGTTCCTTCACGGCGGTAGGTCGTGAACCATCTCTTCAGGAAGGGCACATGTCGACGCTGCAGATGAAGTCTGTTCGGCTCGATCTCTTCGCTGCATTCCTTGGCGGCACCGTGTTTGTCGGCATCGTCCTCTCTATACCGATTGTTGCGATTCTTCTGTCGCCCGGCGGACTTCGAGGCGCCGTCTCCGTCTTGATGGTTACGGCACCTTTCGGACTGGTCTTCGTGGCAGGAGCCGCTGTCGCCCTCGGACTGCTGCGATTGTCCCTGTCTCCAGAACGAGACCGAGGAGCGTCCGGGGCCGCCAAGTATCGCTACGAGATCGCAGTTGGTTGCGTCGGCGCGCTGGCGCTTCCCCTGTTCGTCTACGTTGCTTCGGAGCAGAACCCGTGGGCCCTCGGCTCACTGCCGATAGGTGCAGTTGCCGGATGGGTTGCGGCAACTGTTCAGAAGCGAAGTTTGCGAGTTGAGCCGCGAGCGTCTCTCTCCTTGTCGCCTACGGATGATGGGTGATCGCACCCGCAGCTCGCGCAGCAGACTCGCCCGAGCGCGGCATAATGGCAGTTGGTGCAGATGGCCGCGGTAGCGAAGCAGGTGGACGGCCGCGCTCTATCGTACCTTTCGGTACCGCGCGGCCGCCCACCTGCATCTTATGGAAGCGGCCACAGCACAACTTGACGTTAGGCACTGCGGAGTCAGAGGGTCATTGCAACACCATCCATCTTTTACAGTATGGAGGTGTGCACGGAACCCAGCAGCACTCCGCGCGGCGTCACCTCGGAGCCGCGCGATGCTCCACGGACAGCGCAGCGCGACGGCGGCTCGCCACGCGCGATAGCGAAGCGGCTCGGCAAGCCGCCGGGCTGCATCCGCTCCATCGTCCAGGAAACCGGCGGCACCGCGCCGCACCCCAGCCGCGCTACCCGCGCGCGGTCTGGGGCGTGGTCGCCGAACGCGCCCTCTGGCTTCCGGTCGCGAGCCTGATGTTCGTCGCCGGTCTCCAGGTGGCGCGCCAGCGGGGATCACCGGACTGCTCGCGAGCACGCGCTCGCTCGCGCGCTCACGCGGCGAGGAGCGGTCGCATCGGTCCCTCCTGCACCTGCGCACGCGCCTCCGGAGCGACCGCCACCGGAGCGAGCGCCACCGGATCCGCCGCGACGACCGCTACCTCTCGCACCCGCCGCCGGCCCGGCAGGCGATGCACTCGCTTGGCCTGTCGCCACGCGCTGAGCGTCGCCTCGTCGCGCCGGTAGCGCGCCCGCACGATCGCATCGATCCGGTTCACGGCGAGTCGGCCGAGTCGGAGCTCGTCGGGGATCCCCTGGCTGGCGGTGAGGCGCGAGACGTGGAGCGTCTCGCGGCGCTCCGCCCCCAGCGCCACCGCGTCCCGCGCGGCGCGGAACTGCGCGAGGAAGTCGACCGGCATGCCCTGCGCGACGAACAGCGCTTCGTGCGGCGCGAGCTGCTCCAGCATCGCGTCGGCGGTCTGCAGCACCTGCGCCACGCTGAGCGACGATCTCGGCATCCGGAATCCCGCCGGGATCCCCACATCGGTCCCGGGGCCGATGTGCGCGCGCGCGATGGTCACGACGGGGCGGATGAACTCGTCGCGCAGGCGCCCGATCCGGTCCACCTGGCGCTCGCGCTCGGCGCGGCCGGTCGCCGTCCCGAAGTACTGGGTGCCGGCATGCTCGCGCAGGCGCGTGAGCGACGCTTCCAGCATCCGCCGCGCCTGCCGGATGTCGACCGGACTCTCGATGGGATGCTCGTCGAGGAAGATGCAGACGCGCATGAAGGCTTCGGTCACTCGTTGATGGATCACGTACATGGGTGAAGCTCCTCTGAATGGGATTTGGTGGACTCGGGGGACGGCAGTGCGCGCTCGACGTCGGACCGAACGGACTCGACGCCGGACGGGAGCGGCTCCGGACCGGTCGCGGCGGACCGCGACTCGGTCGCGGGCGACGGTGCGCACGTCGCGGGGCACTGTGCGCACGTCGCGGGGCACTGTGCACGCGTCGCGGGGCACTGTGCACACGTCGCGGCGGACTGTGCGCAGCGCCCGGATGACCGGACGCAGCGTGCCGCCGACCGTGCGCCGGTCGCGCCGGACGGTGCGCCAGTCTCGCGAAACCGTGCGCCCGTCGCGGCACGCTGTGCGCCCGTCGCGGCACGCTGTGCGCCCGTCGCGCGCGGCTGCAACTCGAGATCCGGCAACTCGTTACCATGCTGCCCCCGACTCGTCGGTGGTCGCGCCGACCGGTGCGGTCGACTCGGCTGGCTCACACGAGGTCGCGGGCTCCTCTTCGCCGCGCGACGCACTCTCGTCGGTCGGCGAAGGAGACTTGGAGCGAGTCCCTCTACTCCTATATCTCTCCAGAACCCCAATTCCAATTACGCCTGAATGGCGAGCTCTTATCGGCCGTATTGGCAGGGACGTCCGGTCTTCTGTGTGTGAGGCGACAGGCACCTGGCGGTGCCCGTCCCAGTGATGGAGGAGGTGACCGCGCGGCACCACGTCGCCATGCTCCGCGGTCGCGCGGCGCGCCGAGCCGGTGGCGCCTCGAGGCCCGCCGCCAGCAGATTCTCCCCAGCGGCAACGCCGCGACTCCCGCAACGCCTGAGGTACACTCATGAACATGGTCGTCGCCGGTTCGGCCATCGCCTTCTGGTTCATCGCGCTCGGCGGCGGCCTCTACTGGACGCGGCGCTACGTGCGCGCCATCGAGGCGAAGGCGGGCGAGCGCGAGCGGATCGCCGCGCTCGAGGCGCGCCTGGCGGCGCTCGAGGCGACGCAGTCCGAGTCACTCGCCGCGCCCCGAACGGCCGAGCCGGCGCGGGTGGGGGCTCCGGCCTCCATCACCACCCGCTAGCTCGGGCGCGCGGCCCGCACCCACCTCCCACGAGGGTCTCCCATGTCCCGCGACGCCGTCACGCATCCCAACGCCGAGGCCTTCCCGGCCGGACTCTCCGGCCCCGCGCTGCGGGCGCTCGCGCACGCGGGGATCCGCTCGCTCGCGCAGCTCGCGCAACGGTCCGAGGCGTCGGTCGCGGCGCTCCACGGGATGGGACCCAAGGGGATTCGCCTCCTCCGCGCCGCCCTCGAACAGCAGGGACGCCACTTCCGGCAAGGCTGAGCAGGGCGCGGTCGGGCGATCGGGCGCATCTTCAGGACAGGCGCGACCCGGCCCTTCTCCAGGTACCCCCGTGGAAAAGCTCCTCGTGATGATCGTCTCGACCATCGGCAGCGCCATCGGCTGGTGGCTCGGTGCGCAGGTCGGAATCATGACCGCCTTCCTCGTGAGCATCGTCGGGCTCGCGTTCGGCGTCTGGGGCGGCCGCCGGCTCGCCCGTCACTGGTCGCTCTGACGTCCCATGCGCGACGGCACGCGGTGGAACCTCCCCAACGCCCTTTCCGCGGCGCGGCTCCTCGGCGTCCCCTTCCTCTTCGTGCTGCTGCATCGTGCACCGGTGGAGTGGTTCGCCGCGCTCTACGGCCTGCTCGGGCTCACCGATTGGCTCGACGGCAAGCTCGCGCGCGCCTGGGGACAGACCTCCGCGTTCGGCGCGATGCTCGATTCGGTCGCCGACGTGGCCTACTATGTCTCCACCGCCTGGTTCGCGTACGCGCTCTTCCCCGACGCGGTGCGCCCGAACCTTCCGTTCGTCGCGGGCGCGATCGCGCTGCTGGTGACGCTGGTCGTGGTCTCGCGGGTACGGGTGGGCAAGGTGCTCCTGCCGCACACGCACCTGAGCCGGGCGGCCGGCGCCGGCGTGGTCCTCGTCGTCTTCGCCTCCTTCGCGACCGACACCACCCGCTGGTTCACCGCGGTCATCGGCCTCTATGCGCTGGCGTTCCTGGAGCAGATATTGATGGTGAGCGTGTACGGCGACATCCCGCTGGACACGCGGACGATCCTCTGGCTGACGCGCCGCACGCGCGCATCCTCATAAGGGAGGTCCCATGGCGAAGAAGCATCGTACGGCCGTTCCCGACTTCTCGAGCCACAAGCCGCAGGCGCTCCGCCCGGGCATCACGCCGGCGAAGGCCCCGGTCCCGGTGCCCGCGCCGCGGGTGAAGCCGCAATCGACGAACGCGAAGTCGGGGCGCCGCGGCGGATGAGGATGCGATGGACCCCTCGCGCGCTGGTCGCCGCGCTGGCGCTGGTCGTCGCGGCGACGGCCTGCACCGATCCGCTCGCGCCGGAGGACGCCGCCGGCGTGTATGTGCGCGGGCCCGGCGGGTTCACGTATGCCCCGAACGACGCGTACTACCGCGTCCACGCGGACACGATCCTGCTCCTCGCCGACGGCACCGGCGTGCGGCGGACCCACATCGAGTTGCCGACGATGGGACCGATGCCGACGATCACCCGGAACGAGTTGCCGTTCCGGTATGCCCTCGACGGTCGTGATGTGCTGGTGTCCTACCTGTGTCCCGGGATGTGCCTCGCCATGGGCGCGCCCGTACGCTTCGAACTCTGGGGCGGGGTGCTCATCGCGCGCGACGAGCCCGACGCGACGTTCGAGCGGCGGAGCGCGAACTGGCCGGTGGGCGAGCTCTACTAGTGCGATCTGCCTCCGCCGTCCTCTCGCGCGTGAGCGCGGCGTTGCTCGCGTTCGGCGGCCTCGCGCTCCTCTTCGCGTCGGACCGGATCCTGCCGCTGCTCGCGCCCGGGTTCCCGCGGGGTGCCGCCTGGATCGGACAGCTGGTCGCCGCCGGCTGGGCGGGCGTCGCGTTCCACAACTGGATGGCGCGCGAGCAGCGCCTCGGCGGCATCTACGGGCGTCCCACGGTGCTGCTGAATCTCATGCTCTACCTGATCAGTGCCCTCGGCCTGGTGAAGGCGGATGGCGCGCCGATGTCGGTCCGGGTGATGGCGCTGCCGTTCGGCGTGATGGCCGCCCTCTACGGCGCGGTGCTCCTGCGCGGCCCCTTCGACACCTAGGTGCCCGCGCCCCACGCGTTCGACCTCGCTGAGGCGGTAGCCCTGCTCGAGCGCACGCCGTCGGCCTTCCGCTCGCTGCTCGCCGGCCTGCCGGAGGCGTGGACGACCGCGGACGAGGGGCCGGAGACCTTCACCGCGTTCGACAACGTGGGGCATCTCGTGCACGGGGAGCGGACCGACTGGATCCCGCGCGCGCGCATCATCCTCGCGCAGGGGAGCGACCGCCGCTTCGCGCCGTTCGACCGCTTCGCGCAGCAGCGCGAGAGTGCGGGGAAGACCCTCGGCACGCTCCTCGACGAGTTCGCCGCGTTGCGCGCCGAGAACGTCGCGACGCTGCGGATCTGGTCGCTGACGGACGCGCAGCTCGCGCTCGAGGGCGAGCATCCGGCCTTCGGGGCGGTGACGCTGCGGCAGCTGCTCGCGACCTGGGTCGCGCACGACCTCGGCCATCTCGCGCAGACGTCGCGGGTGATGGCGAAGCGCTATCGCGAGGCGGTGGGCCCGTGGCGCGCGTATCTCCCCGTGCTCGACCGATGAGCGCGCCCGAGGGGCGCGCGCCGCGGCGCGTGGTGGTGGTGGGCGCTGGGGCGGCCGGCGCGATGGCGGCGATCTTCGCGGCGAGCGGCGGCGCGCGCACGACGCTCGTGGAGCGCACGGCCGACGGCGGCCGCAAGATCCTCATCAGCGGCGGCGGCCGATGCAACATCCTCCCGCTGACGCTCGACGAGACGCGCTTCGTGACCGACTCGTCGGCGAACACGCTCCGGCGGATCGTGCGCTCGTGGCCGCTGGCCGAGCAGCGGCGGTTCTTCGAGGAGACGGTGGGGATCCCGCTGGCGGAGGAGCCGGCGCTCGCGAAGGTCTTCCCCGCGTCGCACAGGGCGCGCGACGTGCGCGACGGCCTGCTCGCGCTCGCCCGCGCGCGCGGCGCGACGCTGCGCATGGCGACGCGCGTGCTCGACGTCGCGCCGCACGCTGGCGCTTGGCGCGTGACGCTCGCCGACGCCGACCCGATCGACGCCGACGCGGTGATCCTCGCGAGCGGCGGCCTCTCGGTGCCCAACACGGGGAGCGAGGGCTTCGGGCTCGAGACGGCGCGCGCGCTGGGGCATGTGATGCACCCCGCGTACGCGGCGCTCACGCCGATCCACGATGCGTCGGGAACGTTCGCCGCGCTCTCGGGGGTGTCGCTCACGGTGACGCTCACCGCGCGCTCCGCGGCGCGCACGGCGACGCACACCGGCGGGTTCCTCTTCACGCACCAGGGCTACAGCGGGCCGGCGGCGCTCAACGTCTCGCATGTGGTGGTGCGGGCTCGACACGAGGGGATGCCGGCGCGCCTCACGGTGCAGTGGACCGCGCTGGGCGACGCGGAGTGGGAGGCGGCGCTGCGGCCGCAGGGCGCGCGCACGGTAGCGGCGGCGGTGCGCGGCGAGCTCCCCGACCGGCTGGCGATGGCGCTCATCGAGCGCGCGGCGGTCGATCCGCTGCGCTCGCTGGCGGAGCTGCGGCGCGAGGAGCGCAAGCGGTTGATCGAGACGCTCGTGCGCGGCGACCTGCCGTGGAGCGGCGACGACGGCTACAAGAAGGCGGAGGTCACCGGCGGCGGGGTGAGCCTCGCCGAGATCGACCCGCGCACGATGGAGAGCAAGCGGCACCCCGGGCTCTTCCTGTGCGGCGAGCTGCTCGACGCGTTCGGGCCGATCGGGGGCTACAATTTCCTCTGGGCGTGGGCGACGGGCCGGGCCGCGGGCAGCGCGGCGTCCGCACGATAGGAGGCGATGATGCACCGAGCGACCTGGCGGGTGGCGGTGACGGCGATGGCGCTCGGCGCGGCGTGCGGTGGCGCGACGGCGGAGGTGGGGAAGGACTTCCCGACCGACACGACGATCGCGGCCGTGAAGGCGCCCGACGCGCCGCCCCCCGCGGTGCTGCTCTTCGGGAAGTCTGGTCCGGTGGACCAGGCGGGATTCCATCCCGACTTCCTCGAGTTCCGCGCCGAGCTCCTGCGGATCGCGGAGCGACGGGACACGGTCGCGCTGCTGAAGGTCATCGCCCCGGACTTCAAGGCGTCGTTCGGCGGCGACGAGGGCGTGCAGGGACTGCGCGACGTCTATCGCGTGGGCGCACCGGACAGCGAATTCTGGGGACTCCTGACCGACGTCCTGCTGCACGGCGGCCGGTTCGACAGCGACGATCGTTTCAGCGCGCCGTGGACGTTCCATGGCCTGCCGGATTCGCTCGACGCGTTCACGCACCTGATCATCCGGGCGGAGGACGTCCCGGTGCGCGATGCCCCGAGCGCGGAGGGGCGCCAGCTCGCGCTCCTCTCGTACGACATCGTGCGGGCGGGCCCCTACGCGGAGGGGCCCTGGCGGGCGATCGCGCTGGTGGACGGCGGCGTGGGCTACGTCGAGGCAGTGCACGTGCGCAGCCCGATCGACCACCGGGCCATCTTCGAGCGGCGCAACGGCAAATGGTGGCTGGCGATCCTCGTCGCGGGTGACTGAACGGCGGTCATTCGCGTAGATTCGGTCACGGAGGCACCACCATGCTGAACGCCCAGTACTTCCGCACCGCCTTCGCGGATGCGGTGCGCCAGAACGACCCACGCCATCGCGTGGAGCTGCACCTGCGCACCGGCGCGGTCTACGAAGTGACCGGCGTGCACGAGGTGGACGACGGGTTCGTCTCGCTCGACGTGCTCCCGCCCGAGGAGGCGGATCTCGCGGCGCAGCGCGCGCGCGCGGGCGCGGCCGCGGCCCCCACCTCCGGCGAGACGGACCGGCTCGTCGTCTCGTACGAGAGCATCAGCTGCGTGCATGTCACGCCGGCGTCGCGCGCGGCCGTGCGCACCGCGGGCTTCTGACGCCACCGCGGTCGATGCGCGGCCTGGTCCTCGGGAAGTTCCTGCCGTACCACCTCGGGCACGCGCACCTCATCCGTGAGGCGCGGCGGCAGTGCGACACGCTCACCGTGCTCGTGTGCAGCCTGCCGGACGACCCGATCCCCGGCGGCGAGCGCTTCCAATGGGTGCGCCGTGCGCACCCGGACTGCACGGTCGTGCACGTGACCGACGTGGTGCCGCAGGCGCCCGAGGAGTCCGCGGACTTCTGGCCGCTCTGGACGGCGCTCATCGCCAAGCACGCGGGGCGCGTCGATCGCGTCTTCACCTCGGAGGCGTACGGCGACGAGTTGGGGCGCCGGATCGGCGCCGAGCATCTGTGCGTCGATCGCGACCGTCGCGTGGTGCCGGTGTCGGGGAGCGCCCTGCGCGCGGACCCGGTCGCGCACTGGCGCTTCGTGCCGCGCGAGGTGAAGCCGTGGCTGGTGCGCCGCGTCGCGCTGCTCGGGCCCGAGTCGAGCGGCAAGACGACGCTCGCCGCACGGCTCGCCGAGCGGTTCGGCGTGCGGTGGGTCCCCGAGTACGGGCGCGAGTACTGCGAGACGCGCGATGCGCGCACGCTGGAGCCCGCGGACTTCGAGGCGATCGTGTGGGGGCAGGCGAGCCTCGAGGATGCGATGGCCGCGGACGGGGGGCCGGTGCTCATCTGCGACACGGAGCTCCACACGACCTGCACCTGGAGCGAGATGATCCTCGGCGCGTGCGATCCGTGGCTGGTCGCGGCGGCGCGCGCGCGACGGTACGACGCGATGCTGCTGCTCGCGCCGGACGTGCCCTGGGTCGCCGACGGGACGCGCGTGCTCGAGTTGGAGCGCGTGCGGCACCATCACCTGATCGAGCGGGAGCTGCGGGACGCGGGGCGCGCGTGGGAGGCGATCCGCGGGCCGTTCGAGGCGCGGGAGCGCGCCGCGATCGCCGCGGTGGAGCGCGTGCTCGGCGGCTACGGCCGCCGCGCCTCGACCGACTCGCCGGCGCGCAGCTCCACGACGTAGTCGCGGCCCTCGCGGCGCACACCGGCGCGATCCCAGCGCACGGCGGCGCCGTCGAACGGATCGCGCAGGCGGACAAGGCCCGCGACCGAGGCGGTGAGCCGCACGGAGACGGTCCGTCCCCCGCGTCGCACCGCGCTCACGCGCAGGCCGCCTTCGGCGCGCAGGTCGCGGAACGCGACGTCGCGCCAGCGCGCGCTCACCGCTGGGAAGACGCGGACGGTCCCGCCCCAGCCCTGCAGCACCATCTCGTGCGCGGCGTGCAGCGCGAGGAAGTTCCCCTCGAGCGTGACGGGGCGGTACCGATGCTTGGAGAGGCCGCGCCCCGACTGGTCGCCGTTGGCGTGGAAGCCGTTCCGCAGGAGGAACGCGCTGCGGAACTTCTCGAGTTCCGCGAGCGCCTCCTCGCCGCGGGCGGCGCGGGCGAGCATGGCGGAGTACCAGGCGAAGCTGTAGCCCACCCACCAGTCGCTCCCCACGCGCGCGAGCTCGTCGAGCGAGCGTTGCACGACGACGCTGTCACGCGGCTCGGCGATGGTGAGCAGGCCGAGCGGGTGGATCGCCATGAGGTGCGAGAAGTGGCGATGCGACTGGTCGTAGGGGAGGCCCGCGGCGAAGGGCAGGGTGCCGGTGACCGGATCGACGAGGATCGGGTCGAGCGCCTCGCGCGTCGTGCGCCAGTCGCGGGCCGCGGCGGTGTCGCCGAGGGCGGTGGCCATCTCGTCGAGCGCGCCGAAGCCCCAGTGGAGCAGCGCGAGGTCGAAGTTCGACATCGACGGCAACCAGGCGCGCATCGAGTTGTCGAAGATCTCGGGGCTGGTGGAGAGGGGGAGCCGCAGGCGCCCGTCCACGCCGCGCACGAGGAGCGCGCGCGTGGCGCGGCCGAGCTCGGCGGTGAAGGGATAGGCGCGGTCGCGCAGGAAGCGGTCGTCGCGCGTGTATCGCCACTCGAGATGGAAGGACTGCGCGACCCAGAGGCCCATCGTCGGCGAGAGCGAGTACTGTCCCCACCCACCGAGCGGCTGTCCGTCGAGGGCTTGCACGCCGGGGACCGCGGCGCCGTCCACGCCGTAGAAGTCGCGCGCGAAGCGGCGATAGGCGGGGAGGAGGCGCCAGTTGTACTCGAGCCAGCCCCGCATCGCATCGTCCGCGCCGGCGGCGTGCGCCGCGAGGTAGGTCGTCTGCGTGTTGAGGTCGTTGTGCAGGTCCCCCTTCCACGGCGGCAGCGCGTCGCCATCGGCCGTCCAGACACCCTGCAGCGGGATGGGGGGCGCGCCGTCGCGTCCGCCCGCGCCATAGAGGTACTGCACGAAGTCGAGATGCGCCTGCATCGCGGTGTCGGGCACGGTGAGCTGCGCCGCGGTGCTCCAGAAGCGCGCCCACCAGGCGCGGTGCGTTCGGCGCGCGGCGTCGTACCCCTCGTCGAGTGCGCGCGCGAGACGCGCGCGCGCGATGGCCTCGGGGTCGCTGCCGTCGGTGGAGGTGGCGATGGTCACCGCGACGAGCGTCGCGTCGCCGTCGGGGCGCGTGGCGACCGCGACGACGTATGCGAGGCCGAGCGCGGCCTGCTGGTGCATCGACTGGTAGGTGCGGCCCGCGGTGCTGTCGCGCACGACGTGCGCGGGCGCGTACCCGAGCTGGTCGAGGGACTTGGGGCGCACGATCTCGGCGGCGGCGAGGGCGGGGACGCGGAGCAGCGCGACGGTATCGGTCGCGCTGAAGAACGCGGTCATCGTCGCGTCATCGAACCTGACGCTGCCCTCGGCCTGCGCGAGGTCGAGGGCGAAGTGGCGGGCGACGCGTCCCGGCGCGAGGGTGAGCACCACGCGGCCGCCGGGCAGCTTGGTGGGGTGCGCGACGTTGTCGTACGGATCGTCGAAGCGGATGCGCAGCGAATCGGCGGCCTTGGCGCCGACGAGCCGGACCATGTCGGCGTAGCGGTATCCGTCGCGCCCGAAGGGTGCGGCCGGCCGGAGGTCCCACAGGTCGGCGCGGTCGAGGGAGAGCTTGATCGCGTCGCCCCCGCCCCAGAGGAGCCCGCCGAGGAGTCCGTTGCCGAGCGGGATGGCCTCGTCCCAGGTGGTGATGGGGGCGGCGAGGCGGAGCGAGGAGGTGGGGGCCGGTTGCGCACTCGCCGCCGACGCGAAGGCGCCGGCGGCGAGGGTCCCGCCGCAGAGCGCGGCGGTGAATCGGATGAGGCGGCGCGTGCGGCGTGGACCCGGCACGAGCGGCGGAACGCTACTTCGCGTTCAGCTGGAGCCCGTAGCGGCAGGGTTCGTCGCTGCAGACGGCCATCACGACCTTGATCTTGTACTTCCCCGACTTGGCGGCGGAGAAGACGACGACCGGGCGGTCGTCGGCGGCGACGTCGCGGCGCACGAGATCGCCGTCGGCGTCATAGATGAGGAGGTCGAGGTCGGTGCAGTCGTTGTCGCAGGCGCCGAAGAGGACGTACTGCGTGCCGCCCGAGACCGTCATGTCGTGCGAGCCTTCGGCGTCGTCGTCGAGCGAACCGAAGACGGGGCCGGCGACGACGCGCTTGAAGCCCGACTTCTGCGCGTTCTCGCTGAGTCGCGCGAGGTAGCCCTGCACCTGGCGGGTGTACTCGCTCGTTCCCGAGCCCCCGCGGGAGCGGGCGCCGCCGCAGGCGACGAGGGAGACGGCGAGCAGGCCGAGCGCGAGGCGGTTCGTGATCATGTCGTTCCTCGATCCGATGGAAGGGTGGTGGGAGCGGGGGAAGCTATCGGGGCCGGAGGGCGAGCGCCATTCGGGAGGAACCCTGACACGCGGGCATGGTAGCAGGCGGATGCCCGCGTCCCGCCTGCTGCTCCCGTTGATGCCGTTGCTCACGCGCGCGGCGGTGCTCTGGCTGATCCTGAAGGTCGCGCTGCTGGCGATCGGCGCCGCCGCGGAGGCGATGGGCGCACCGTCGCCGGAGAGTCCTTTCGGGATCGTCGTGCTCACGGGGGTGCTCGGCACGGTCGACATCGCGCGCCGCGGCGAGCGGATGCTGTGGGCGAACCTCGGGTATGCCCCTGCGGTGACGGCGGGCCTGTTCGTGCTGGCGGCTCTGGTGGGGGAGGTGGCGTGGGCGATGCTCTGACGCGGGGGGAGGTGCCCGTCCTCGCGGCGGATTGCGTCTCGAAGTCGTTCGGCACGCGCCGCATCCTCGGCTCGGCGTCGCTGCGGGCCGTGGGCGGGCAGGTGCGCGCGGTGCTCGGCCGCAACGGCATCGGCAAGTCCACGCTCTTCCGGATCGCCGCGGGACTCGTCGCGCCGGACTCCGGCGTGGTGCAGCTCGATGGCCGGACGATCCTCCGGCCGTCGATGGCGCGGCTGGCGCGCGCGGGGGTGTTCTTCCTTCCCGATCACGACCTGCTCTCCCCGGCCTTCCCGCTGGGGCAGCAGCTGGAGCTCTTCGCCGCGCGGTATGCCGCGCGGCCGGCGCTCGAGGCGGCGCGCCTCGCGGGAGTGGAGGAGCTCCTCGCGGCGCGCCCGTTCGAGCTCTCCGGTGGCGAGCGGCGTCGCGCCGAGCTGGCGGCGGTGCTCACACGGCGGCCGCGCTGCCTCCTGGCCGACGAGCCGTTCCGCGGGATCGCGCCGGTGGACCACGAGCGCATCGGCGCGCTGCTGCGCTCGCTCGCCGACGAGGGGTGCGCCGTGGTCGTGAGCGGCCACGAGGTGCCGACGCTGCTCGCGCTCGCGGACCATGTCACGTGGAGCACCGCCGGGACGACGTATGAGCTCGGGGCGCCCGCGCTCGCGCGAGAGCACGACGGGTTCATCAGGGACTACCTCGGGCCGTCGGCGCTCGCCTAGCCGTATGACGGACCGTCACCACACCTTACAATTCCCCTCGCCGCGCCACCCCGACCTCGTCCCGCGCCATGTCGACCTCCGGCCGCTTCGCCAGTCGTGCGTACACCGCCGCCGCGATCTACGGACTGCTCGTGCTCGTGCCGCAGTACTTCCTCCTGGACCGGATCGCCACGACCGATCCGCCGGCGGTGACGCATCCCGAGTACTTCTACGGGTTCGTGGGACTCGGCGTCGTCTTCCAGCTGGTCTTCCTCTTGATCGGACGCGACCCGGTGCGCTACCGCGCGCTGATGCCGCTCACGTGGCTCGAGAAGCTCTCGTTCGGCATCCCCGCCGTCGCGCTCCACGCGCAGGGGCGACTCAGCCGCGACCTGTTCGCCGGCGGCGTCGTCGATCTCCTCCTCGGCGCGCTGTTCGTCGTCGCCTGGATGCGCACCCCGCGCACCGCCTGACCCGTCACCCGTCCCCCAACCCGATCGCCCGATGAGCGCCCGCGCCCGACTCCTCGCCCTCTGCCTCCTTCCCCTCGCCGCCTGCGGCGGCGGGATGGAGTCCAC
Organism: Gemmatimonadaceae bacterium; assembly: GCA_044229035.1. Lineage (GTDB taxonomy): Bacteria > Gemmatimonadota > Gemmatimonadetes > Gemmatimonadales > Gemmatimonadaceae > Pseudogemmatithrix. The sequence goes on from JBGATT010000006.1 coordinate 15,953, forward strand.
GCCCGCCGCGTCGGCCGCGCCGATCGCCGCGCACCCGGAATGGGCGCGCGATGCCGCCATCTATGAGGTGAACGTCCGCCAGTTCACGCCCGAGGGGACCTTCACGGCGCTGCTGCCGCACCTCGCGCGCCTCGACGACCTCGGCGTGGACATCCTCTGGCTCATGCCGGTGCAGCCGATCGGCGTCGATCGCCGGAAGGGCGGCCTCGGCAGCTACTACTCCATCTCCGACTACCGGAAGATGAACCCCGAGTTCGGCACGCAGGCCGAGCTGAAGGCGGTCATCGACTCGGCGCACGCGCTCGGGATGAAGGTCATCCTCGACTGGGTGGCGAACCACACCGCGCACGACCACACCTGGATCACCACGCACCCCGACTGGTACGTGCGCAACGCGGCGGGGCAGATCTCCAACGCGATCGACCGCGACGGCAAGGAGACGGACTGGACGGACGTCGCGGAGCTCGACTTCGCGCAGCCGGCGATGCGCGCGGCGATGATCGACGACATGACCTGGTGGGTGCGCGAGATGGGGCTCGACGGCTTCCGCTGCGACGTGGCGTGGGGCGTGCCGCTCGACTTCTGGCTCGAGGCGCGCGCGGCGCTCCTGCAGGCGAAGCCGGACCTGTTCCTGCTCGCCGAGGAGGAGGGGGTGAACATGCACGCCGCCTTCGACGCGAGCTACGGGTGGGAGTTCCACCACCTGCTCAACGCGATCACGCAGGGGAAGGAGCCGGTCGCGAAGCTCGACGAGTACCTCGCCAAGCAGCAGGCGTACCCGGCGAACGCGTACCGCATGTACTTCACGAGCAACCACGACGAGAACAGCTGGCAGGGGACCGAGTTCGAGCGGATGGGCGATGACCATCTCCCGGCCTTCGTCCTCGCCGCGACGCTCGCCAACTCATTCCCGCTGCTCTACACGGGGCAGGAAGGGAAGCTGTCGAAGCGGCTGCGGTTCTTCGAGAAGGACACGGTGAGCTTCACCGACACGACGCTCGTGCCGTTCTACCGGGCGATGTTCGCGGCGAAGGCGGCGACGCCGGCGCTCTGGAACGGTGCCGACGGCGGGGCGCAGGTGAAGCTCGCGGGCACCGGCCCGGCCGACGTGTACGCGTTCACGCGGAGCAAGGGCGAGAGCCACGTGGTGGTCGCGGTGAACTTCGGTGACGCGGCGGCGACGTTCGCGTACACCGGGCTCGGCGCTCCGGGCGCGTATCGCGACGCGTTCACCGGCGCGGCGGTCGGGCTCGCGGCGAGCGGGTCGCTCGCGCTCCCCGCGCACGGCTACGTGGTGTACCTGCGGTGAGGGCGGGCCGGGTGATGCGCGGCGCGGTCGTGGGGGGCGCGGTGTGGCTCGCGCTCCCGCTCGCGGCCTGTCAGGGCACGCTGCATTCGGACACCGACTTCAGCGGCCGCGGCGTCGCGGCGGTGTCGATGCGCGCGCGGGAAGCGGTGAACGCGCCATCCGCCGACCGCACGATCATCCGCACGGCCTCGCTCACCGTCGCGGTGCCCGAGGTCGCGGCGGCGCAGGCCGAGGTGGAGCGGCTCGTGGGGGCGGCGAGCGGCCAGGTCTCGCGCACCTCGAACACGTCAGGGACGGTGACGATGACGGTGCGGATCCCCGACGGGCGGCTCGATGCGACGCTCGAGGCGATCGCCGCACTGGGCAAGGCGCGCGCGCGGTCGGTCGCGTCGCAGGACGTGACCGAGGAGGTGATCGACCTCGACGCGCGCATCCGGGCCCTCGAGACGTCGCGCGACCGGTTGCGGGCGCTGCACGAGCGCACGAACACCGTGGACGAGATCATCGCGGTGGAGCGCGAGCTGGCGCGCGTGCAAGGGGAACTCGACTCGCTGCAGGGGCGCCTCCGTTCGCTGCGGTCGCAGGCGGACCTCTCGACGGTGCAGCTGACGCTGGAGCCGCAGCACGTGCTCGGCCCGCTCGGCGCGGTCGCGGCGGGGCTCGGGTGGGTCGTGCAGAAGCTCTTCCTCTGGAAGTAGCGTGCCCGCGTACGGTGGTGCCTTCTCCGCGGTGCTCTGGCGCTACCCGGGCAAGGGCGGCTGGCACTTCGCACCGGTGCCGGACAAGTACGCCCCGCCGGTGACGCACGGGTGGGGGCGCACGCCCGTCACGGCGACCGTCGATGGCACCACATGGGAGACGAGCGTCTGGCGCGGCAAGGACGGGCGGACGCTCCTCGCCGTGCCGGCGAAGGTGCGGGGCGAGAAAGGCGATGGCGACCGGGTGCGCGTGACGCTGAGGTTCAAGAGCCTCTGACGGGGCTCAGTGCCAGCGCCGCGGGATCCGCTCAACCCACTCCTTCTCGCGGAGCATGCGGCCGTTCATCGTGAGCCGGCGTGAGACGGTCACGTCGAAGTGCTCCTCCGTCCCGCGCACGCGGAAGCGCGTCTCGACGACGATCGTGCGATCGACGTCGATCTGGTGCATCGCGAAGCCCTCGAAGGTCGCGCCGGCCGGATCGGCGTCGCGCACCTCGTAGCGGTACTCCTCGCGCGCCGAGAAGCGGGCCTCGCCCTGCCGCCGCGCGTTCACGGTGAGCCATCGCACGACCGTCGCGCCCGCGGCGCTGTCGTGCGTGACGAGCGGTCCGACGCTGGTGTCGGCGATGGCGGTGACGTCCTCGCGCCCGCGGCGAGGGTGCGGGACCGGCAGGACGGGCGCGGGGAAGGCGCTCGCGCGCGGGACCACCGGCAGCTCGAGCCGCGACCGCGAGAGGTCCACGACGCCGGCCGTCGCGTACGGCGTGGGCCAGAGCATGGGGAACTGCGCGTTGGTGAGCGCCACGCGCAGGCGATGCCCCGGGGGCAGCGTCCAGGTGGTGAAGTGCAGGTCGATGGTCAGCGAGTCGACCGCGCCGGGCTCCGCGCGCTGCGGTGCGTCGGTGCCGTACCGGTGCGCGACGTTCACCGCGCCTCCGGTGATGAGCGAGGAGCGCCCGTCGGGCCAGACGCTCTCGAGCCGCGCGACCCAGTGGGCGAGCGGCGCGCCCTCGCGCACGACGACGGTCACGCGCGGGAGGCCGAGGATGGTGATGGCGGTGTCGGCGGCGGGGAGGTCGATGGTGATCGCGCGCGCGTCGTCGGCGGCCATGTCGCCGGTGGGCTCGCCCCACCACTCGCCGGCGGCGGTGCCGCTCCCGGGCGCGTACGCGAGGGTCCTCGCGGTGTCCGCACCGAGGGGCGCGGTCACGACCGACGCACCGCGGACGGGCCACTCCTCGAAGCGCCAGGCGCCGGGCGTGGTCTCGCGCGCGGCATCGGGCGCGGGCGCCTCGCGCTGGAAGACGAGGAGCGGCGGCTCGTCCATCAGGCCGGTGTCCCTGTCGTTGAGCCAGTGGTCCCACCACCGCGCCGCGCGCACGCGCCACTCGTAGTTGGGGCCGGGGGCGCCGTTGTCGGGCCAGGAGTGGTTCCAGGGGCCGATCTCGACCTTCACCGGCGCGGCCACCTGCTGCGCGAGCGCGCGGAGCGGCGTGTCGCGGTAGCCGTCGAGGAGCCCGCCGATGAAGTAGGCCGGCACCTGCAGCGCGGCGCGACGCCACCGCAGCGCGTTGCGACGCCAGAACTCGCCATCCTCCTGCTCGGCGAGGTAGGTCAGCAGCCAGGGGCGCGCCTCGAAGCGGTCGGCGAAGTAGGCCGAGTCGAGGGCGTAGCGTGGCGTGCGCGGCAGGCCGTTGCCGTGGTCGATCTGCAGCGCGTAGCGGTCGAAGTGGAGGACGCCGTCGATGTACCGGACGTCGTCGTGGAAGAGGTCGTCGCTCGCGTGCATGGCGAGGATGGCGCGCAGCGCGGGCGGCTGGCGCATGGCGACCTGGATGGCGTTGAAGCCGCCCCACGAGATCCCCCACCTCCCCACGCGCCCGTTGGCGCGCGGGTCGGCGGCGAGGAGGCCGATGAGCTCCACCGCGTCGTCGAGCTCCGCCTCCGAGTACTCGCGGGACGGCACGGGGCCGGTGGAGGCGCCGGTGCCGCGCACGTCCACCTTCGCCATGAGGAAGCCGCGCCGCGCGAACCAGTCGTAGAGCGGGAAGTCGCGCGAGTAGAAGTCGTCGTCCTTCCGGTACGGGATCATCTCCAGCAGCACCGGGAATCGCTCGCGCTCCTTCATGGCGACCGGCACCCAGCGGGTGATGCCGAGCCAGACGCCGTCGCGCATCCGCACCGAGTCGTACTCGACCGTGTACTGGTGCGTCGCGGGGCGATCGTCCGGATCGACGGGCGGTCCGGCGCAGGCGCTGGCGCCCAGGAAGGCCCCGGCGCAGGCGAGGCGGAACGCCCGGCGGGCGGCGGCGTGTGGTCGCGGATCGTGCACGCGCGGAATCTGGCACCCTGTCATGGTGGACACCATCCGCGATTCCCCGGTGCCTTGCGGGGCGAATCCGGGCGCCGCATCTTCGTGCGCGTTCGCCCCCCCACTTCTCGCGCACCAGTGGTCCCCGCTCCCAACGATCCGCTCGCCCTGAACGCGCAGCTGCAACGGCACCACCGGGCCGTCCATGCGCTCGCGATCATGGACCATGAACATCTCGCGACCGCCATCGCCACCACGGTGCGCGAGCTGGCGGATGCGCTCGAGGTCGCGCGCGTCAGCGTCTGGACCTACGACAAGGATCGCACCGAGATCCGCTGTCGCGGCCTCCAGGACCGCGGGGTGTTCTCCAACGAGGCCGTGGTCGTGCGCGGCGCGACGCACCCGCGCTACTTCGCCGCGTTGCGCGAGTACCGCGTGGTCGATGCCTTCGATGCGCGCCTCGACACGCGCACCAGCGAGTTCCGGGACGACTACCTCAAGCCGCTCGGCATCACGTCGATGCTCGACGTCTCGCTCCTCGTGGGCGGGGAGTCGATCGGCGTGCTCTGCGCGGAACATGTCGGCGCGCCGCGCGAGTGGACCGAGCCCGACGCGGCGCTGATGACGTCGGCGGCCGCGCTGCTCGCGATCGGCTTCGCGATCGACCGGCAGCGGTCGCTCGAGGAGCAGCTCCGGCAGTCGCAGAAGATGGAGGCGGTCGGGCTCCTTGCCGGCGGGATCGCGCACGACGTGAACAACGTGCTCAACATCGTCGTGGGCGAGGCCGAGCTGCTCGAGGACGCCCTCCCCACGGCGGAGTCGCTCGCGCGGGTGGTCGCCATCCGCGATGCGGCGCGCCGAGGGGCCGGGCTCACGCACAAGCTCCTCACCTTCTCGCGCCAGCGCCCCGTGGTGCTCGAGCCGCTCGACCTCTCGGCGGTCGTCGCGGGGGCCGAGCACCTCATGCGCGGCGCGGTGAGCGAGTCCGTCCGAATCCACGTGCGGCGACCCGCCGACCCGACGATGGTCCTCGCCGATGCGACCCTGGTCGAGCAGCTGCTGCTCAACCTGGTGGTCAACGCGGGGCATGCGATGCCACAGGGGGGCGAGCTCAGCATCACGGTCGATGTCGCGCCCGCGGGGAGCGCCTCTGCGGACGTGACGGCGGAGCAGGGCGGAGCGCTCGCGCGACTCCGCGTGAGCGATACGGGCGTGGGGATGAGCCGGGAACTGTTGGAGCGCATCTGGGAGCCGTTCTTCACCACGCGCGAGCTCGGCTCCGGCCTCGGGCTCGCGATCGTGCACGGCGCGGTGCGGCAGATGCGCGGGTCGGTGACGGTCGAGAGCGCGCCGGGACACGGCTCGACGTTCAGCATCCACCTGCCGCTCCTCGGCGCGGTTCCCGCGGCCGCGCAGGCCGCCCCGGCGGTCCGCACGCCGGCCGCCACGCACCTGCTCCTCGCGGAGGACGAGCCGGATGTGCGGCGCGTGATCGCCGCGACGCTGCGCCGCGCCGGCTACGAGGTCACGGAGGCCGAGGACGGCGAGGCGGCGGTCGCGCTCTTCGCGCAGCGGCCGAGCGAGTTCGACCTCTTCGTGAGCGACGTGATGATGCCGCGCCTCGACGGCCCGGGCGCGTTCCAGCGGATGCAGGCGCTGCGGCCGGGGATCAACGCGCTCTTCCTGAGCGGCTACGCCCCCGAATCGCACCGGCTGGCCGGACTCGCGCGGGACGGGGCGCGGGCGGAGCAGCTCGCCAAGCCGGTGGCGCGTCGTGACTTGCTGGCGGCGGTCGCCGGCCTGCTCGCCCCCCCGCTGGCCGCGGCGCGCTGACCTCCCCGCCCCCCACGCGGGGGCCGGCGCTCTCATGAAAGCGCCGCGGATGCCGACACTGGGAAGCATGGATGCCCTTGTCGCGCGACAGCCGATCTTCAATTCGCACGGCACGGTCGTCGGGTACGAGCTGCTCTACCGCGAGACGGATACGAGCACCTCGGCCGGTTCGACCGACACGGCGACGATGTCGGCCCGGACGATCGTCTCCGCCCTCGTCGATATCGGCCTCGCCGAGCTCGTCGGCTCGGCGCGCGCATGGATCAACCTCCCCGAGCGGGCGCTGCTCGAGGACGACTGGACGCTGCTCGACCGCTCCACCTGCGTGATCGAGGTGCTCGAGACCGTCCCGGTGACGCCCGAGACGGTCGCCGCCATCCAGCGCCTCTCGACCAACGGGTTCGAGATCGCGCTCGACGACTACGTGGACGGGCCGCAGTTCGCGCCCTTCCTCGACCTCGCGAGCGTGGTGAAGATCGACGTCCTCGGGAAGGACCCGATGTCGTTCGTGCCCGAGATCAAGAAGTACAAGGCCCGGGGACTCCCGGTGCTGGCCGAGCGGATCGAGACGCAGGCGATCTACATGGCCTGCCGCGCCGCCGGCTTCGAGCTCTTCCAAGGGTACTTCTTCGCGCGCCCCGAGATCATCCAGGGCAAGCGGGTCTCGCCGCAGGTGGCGGTGCTCGCCGAGGCGATGAACCGCCTGGGGGACGAGGACTTCAACCTCCGCGACCTCGAGCGGACCTTCGCGGCCGATCCGACGCTCACGCTCAAGCTGCTCCGCATCGCCAACTCGGCGGCCAACGGCTCGTCGGGCGTGGACTCGGTGCGCAAGGCGATCGCGCTCGTGGGCCGGTTGTCGTTGCGGCGCTGGGTCGCCGTGCTGCTCGCGGCCGCTGGGCCGCAGACGAACGGCGAGGAGAACGAGCGGTTCCGTCTCGCGCTCGAGCGGGCGCGCTTCGCCGAGCTCGTCGCCGAACGCGTCGATCGTCGTCGCGCCCCGGCGGCCTTCTTCGCCGGCCTGCTCTCGATGCTCGACGTCGTCCTCGGCACGCCGATCGAGGAGCTGCTCGCGATGATCAACGTGACCGACGAGGTGAAGCAGGCGCTCATGGATCGCATCGGACCGCTCGCCGGGCCGATCCTCCTCGCCGAGGCGGCGGAACTCGGCCTCTGGGAGGCCGCGGCATCGCAGGCCGACGAGCTCGGGCTCGCGCGCGAAGCGATCCAGCCGATCGTCCTCGAGGCGGCGCGCTGGGCGCGCGGGATGCGCGGGCACGTCTGACGCGCGCGGCCGTGACGGCCGGCGTCGCTAGAACCAGAGGCCCACGCGGATCAGCGCCTGGCGCCGGTCCTGGTTGTTGAAGCCCTCCTCGAGCCGGATCGGGCCGAAGGGCGTCTCGAGGTCCACGCCGATGCGGGCGCCCGCGAGGACGACGCCATCGAGCGCGCCGGGACCACCGAAGAAGTCGCCGACGCCCGTGACGCCGACCATCGGCTCCAGCCGCGCGTGCAGCTGTCCGCCGAGTGGCCAGCGGAGCAGGAGCGACCCGAAGAGCTCGCGGTCCCCGCGCTGCTCGAGCAGGCGGAGGCCGGCGAAGCCGTCGAGTCCGCCGAGGGTGAAGGTCTGGTGGATCGGGAGCGCATGCCCCCATCCGGCGCGCACGCGCGGTCGCAGCTCCATCGCGCCGAGGTGGTGCGTCTGCGCGAGGTCGAGCGAACCGCGTTGCCACGCCTGCAGGCCGATCGCCTCGATCTGGATGTCGGGCATCGCGCTCCCGGCGGCGAGGTGGCGGACGGCGTAGCGCGCGCCCACCGTGCCGCGGGACTCGCCGTTGCGCCGCTGCCAGAAGCGGTAGTCGGCGCCGAACTCCCATGACCAGCCCGGCTCGTAGAGCGGGCGCACGCCGAGCACCACGCCCACCTCGTCCACCGAGGCGTGGGGCAGCTCGGTCGCGCCCTGCCAGAGGCGCACGTCCTCGGTGAGCAGCTGCACCGTCCCGCCGACGGGGATGTAGCGCGATCCCACGCGCGCCCGCCGCCGGGCGGCGACGGTGAGGTCGGTGCGCCAGGTGCCGCTGGTGAAGAGCGCCGACCCTTCGAGGTCGCGCCCGAGGATCGACCGGTCCACCGCCGCGAGCCAGATGCGGCCCGACATCGAATGGTCGAACGCGAAGCCGAGCCCGATGGCGCGTTGCGGCGCCTCCTCCACCTGCACGTCGAAGTCGGCGCGCGTCGCGTCCCCGGTGGGCGTGAGCCAGAGCCCGCGATATCGCTCGTGCGAGGCGAGCGCCCCGAGCCCTTCGTTCACGGCGGGAAGGTCGAGCGGCGCGCGCGGCGTGAGATGGAGCGCGCGCAGCGCGGCATCGTGCCCCGAGGCGCCGGGCGGCGCGATCCGCACATGCCCGACCGAGGGCGGCGTCGCCACCGCGCGCGGTGCCGTGGCCACCGGGCGCACGCACCGCGCCCCGGCGAAGGCCGCCTCCGCCGCGCGCCGCCCCACCCGCACGAGCGAGTCGAGCATCTCCGGCCGGAGGTCGATCATCCCGAAGTGCTCGGTCGGCTGTGCGATGTCGATGTCCTCGGCGCGCGGCTTCACCGAATCCTGCACCCACAGGAACTCGAAGAGCTGCACCGTGACGGTGAGCGGATCGTCGAAGGCGGCCGGGTCGGGCTTGGGAGAGAGCACGCGCGAGACGATCACGCGCTCGGCGCCCATGGCGCGCGCCACGCCCACCGGCACGTTCGACGAGAGCCCGCCGTCCACGAGCGTGCGGCCGTCGATGACCACCGGGCGCAGCAGCAGCGGGATCGACATGCTCGCGCGCATCGCGCGCGCGAGGTCGCCGCGGCCGATGGGCACCGTGGCGCGGCTGTCGAGATCGGTCGCGACGGCGCGGAAGGGGATGGGGAGCGAGTCGAAGTCGCCGCGCGCGAGCACGTTCGCGCGGAGCATCAGCTGCGAGAGGGCCGCGTTCAGCTCGGCCTCGTGCACCGCGCCGGTCTGCAGCACCCAGTGCGCCGGCTCCTTCTGCCACACGAGCGCCGGCTTGAGTCCGCCGAGCGAGGCGGAGATGGTCGGTTCGTAGGAACGGATGAGCGCGTCGAGGGGGATCTCGCCGAGCCGACGGCGCACGGCGGCCGGCGATTCGCCGCTGGCGTAGAGCGCGCCGATGATCGCGCCCATGCTCGTGCCGACGACGAGGTCGGGCACGATGCCGAGCGAGTCGAGCACCTGGAGCACGCCGAGATGGGTGAATCCCTTGGTGCCGCCGCCGGAGAGGACGAGCGCGGTCCGCGCGGGCGCGCAGGTCGCGGACTGCGCGCGCAGCGGGGCTGCGGGCACGAGGGCGCCGATGAGCATCGCGGCGGGGACCAGCGCCCGCACGCCGATGCGACGCGCCAATGGAGGAACGGAGCGCATCACCCCTTCAATATGCCATGCGGGACGCTCCGTTACTATTCGCGGGTGCGTGCCCGGATCCTCCTCGCGATGGCAGCCACCTGGTTCATCTGGGGCTCCACCTACCTCGCCACCGCGCTCGCGGTGCGCGACCTGCCACCGTTCCTGCTCTCGGGCATCCGGAACGTGATCGCGGGCTCGTTGCTGTACGGCTTCTTCCGCGCCCGCGGGGCCGCGCGTCCCACGCGCCAGCAGTGGCTCACCGCCATCATCGTGGGCGTCAGCCTCCTGGCGCTCGGCAACGGCTCCGTCACCTGGGCGGCGCACCGCGAGCCTTCCGGTGTCATCGCGCTGATCGTCTCGCTCGTGCCGCTCTGGCTGCTCGTCTTCGGCTGGTTCGGGGCGAAGGGCGTGAAGCCCTCGGGATACGAGGTCGCGGGCGTGCTCCTCGGGCTGGTCGGGATCGCGCTGCTCGTCGCACCGCACGAGGGCGGGGGGAACGTCACGCCGCTCGGGCTCGCCGTCCTGCTGGTGAGCACGCTCGCGTGGGCAGGCGGCTCACTCTATGCGCGCACGCTGCCGCCGCTCCCGGTGCCGCTCATCGGCACGGGGATGGAGATGCTGATGGGCGGCAGCGTGATGCTCGCCGTCTCGGCCGCCAGCGGCGAGTGGGCGCAGCTCGACCGCGGCGACTTCACGCCGCGCGCCCTGACCGCGCTCGCCTACCTCGTGCTCGCCGGCTCGGTCCTCGGCTTCAGCGCGTACAAGTGGCTCCTCGCCAACGTCCGGCCGGCGCTCGCGGGGACGTACGCGTTCGTGAATCCCGTGGTGGCGATGATCCTCGGCTGGCTCTTCGCGGGGGAAGCCCTGACGGGACGCCTGATCCTCGCGATGACGACCATCGTCGGTGCGGTGGCGATGATCTCGCTGCGCCCCTACCTTAATCGCCGATGAAGGAACCGAGCGGCATCATCCTCGGCACTCCCTCCACGGGGAGCGCCACGGGCACCCTGCCCGCCGAACAGCCCCTGATCGCCGGTGAACCCGAGACGGACGTCGCCCTCTGGGCGGTGATCTTCGCCGGGGGCATCGGGTCGCGCTTCTGGCCGCTCTCCACGCCGGCGCGCCCCAAGCCGCTGCTGGCGCTCGTCTCCGAGCAGACGCTCATCGAGGATGCGGTGGGGCGGCTGCAGCCGACGATCCCGCCCGAGCGCGTGCTCATCCTCACGAGCCGCGACATCGCGCCGGCGATCCGCTCGGTCACGAAGGATGTCCCCGAGGAGAACGTCCTCGTGGAGCCGCGTCCGCTGGGCACGGCGGCCGCCCTCGCGTGGGCGGCGCAGGAGTTGAGCCGTCGCGCCGGACCGAGTGCGATGCTCGTGGCGGTGCACGCCGATCTCGCGGTCGATTTCCCGGAGGAGTACCGCCGCACCCTGCGCCGGGCGGCGGCCTATGCGGCCCGCGAGGAGGCGCTCGTGTCGGTCGGCATCCGTCCCTCGCGCCCCGAGACGGGGTTCGGATACGTGATGCCGGGCGCGCCGCTCGACGGCGACGTGCCGCTGCACCAGGGAGGGGCCGCCATCACGCGCGGGTACGTCGAGAAGCCGAGCGAGGCCGAGGCCGAGTCGCGCATCGAGGACGGGGCGCTCTGGCACGGCGGGATCCTCGTCGGCGCGGCGGGGACCGTGCTCACGCAGCTGCGGCGGCACACGCCCGAGGTGCGCGAGGCGCTCGAGCCCCTCGCGAGCGGCAACCTCCCCGGCTTCGTGGGCATGGTGCGCGCGACGTCGCTGGAGCGCGGGCTCCTGGAGCGCACCGACCGCCTGCTGGTGCTGCTCGGCGAGTTCGGCTGGGACGACGTGGGGACGTGGGCGTCGCTGCGCCGCGCGCGCGAGCTCGACGACGACGGGAATGGCGCGTCGGGCCCGGTGCACTTCGTCGATGCCGACTGCAACGTGGTGCACGCCGGCCACGGCAGCGTGGTGATGTACGGCGTGTCGCGGATGCTCGTCGTCACGCTCGACGGCCTCACCTTCGTGACGACGCTCGATCGCGCCAGCGACCTCAACCGGCTGCTGGACGCGCTCCCGGGGTCGATGCGGATCCATCCGACCAGGCCCACGAGCTAGCGGCCAGCAGCACGAGCGCGATCCAGAGCGCATCGGCGAGCAGCAGGTGCACGAGCTGCATCGCGATGGGCGCGAGGAGCAGCAGGTTCACGAGCCCGGCCGCGAGCTGCGCCACCGCGAGCCCCGCCACCGCCAACGCGAGCCGGCGCGTCGTCGCCGAGGGGCGGAGCTTCGCGTTCACGCCCGCGGTGAGCAGCAGGAGGATCACCACGAGCACCGCGAGCGTGGGATGCACCACGCGCAGCCGCACGAGGAAGTGCGCCGTGGGGGAGAAGTCCTGCGCCATCCCCTCGGCGAGCGACGCGGCCGGGAAGAGCGTGTCGCCGAGCGCGGTGACGGCGCCGGTCATCCCGAGCAGCAGCGTGCCGGCGAGCGCGGCGAGGAGCAGCTTGAGCTCGGGACCGAAGCGGCCGGGACGCGGCGCCGGCTGGCCCGAGGCGTACCAGGGCACGAGGGCGAGCGCCGCGACGAGCCCGAAGGTGTTGAGCAGGTGCGCGGCGAGCCAGTAGGCGCGCGCGATGCTCTGGTTCTGCGCGACCATCTCGAAGAGCACGAGCCCCGCGCCCACGAGCGCCTCGGTCAGCATGAGCGCCATCGCGACGTGCGCCACGAAGCGGGCCGCGTCCCCCTTGGGCAGGGCACGCCGCGCCCACGCGAGCTGCCCCACGACGAGGAGCAGCGCGATCCCCGAGGTGATGCGGTGCGCCATCTCCACGAGCGTCTCCACGCTCGGGGCGCGCGGGATGACCTCGCCGTTGCAGAGCGGCCAGTGCGCGCCGCACCCCGCTCCCGATCCCGAGGCGCGCACGTACGCGCCCCAGAGGATCACGAGCAGGTTGAACGCCAGCACGCCCCAACCGTATCTTGCGAAACGCGACATCAACCGGGCTCCTCCATGAAGCGCAGCACGCTCGTCACCATCCTGCTCGCCACCGGCTTCGCCGGGATCCTGCTCTACTCGACCCTCTCGGCGCAGGCCGTCGAGTGCTCGGCCTGCGTGCGCTTCGGCGGCGTGGAGAACTGCGCGAAGGCGTCGGGGCAGGACTCGACCGAAGCCCTCAAGACCGCGGTCAACACCGCCTGCGGGACCATCGCGCAGGGCATGGCCGAGTCGATCCAGTGCGCCGGCATGCCGCCGCTGCGGCCGCAGTGCACGACGCGCTGAAGTCTAACGGACGCACTCCCGCGTTGCTCGCGCAGTGGCGTGACGACACGCCGGGGTGCGCGGAACGCATCCACCTGAACAACGCCGGCGCGGCGCTCATGCCCGCGCCGGTGCACCGCGCGATCACCGCGCACCTCGACCGGGAGCTGCACCTCGGCGGGTACGAGGCGGCCGATGCCGCCGCGGCCGACCTCGCGGCCGCCTATGACGCGTGCGCCGCGCTCGTGGGCGCACACGCGCGGAACATCGCGGTCACGGCCAGCGCGACGCACGCCTTCGCCGCCGCGCTCGCCGCCTTCGACTGGCGCCCCGGCGACCGCATCCTCACGTCGAGCGACGACTACGTCAGCAACCAGCTGATGTACCTCTCGCTGCAGCGCCGCCAGGGCGTGGAGTTCGTGCGGTGCCCCGACGCGCCCGAGGGCGGCGTGGACCTCGCCGCGTGGGCGCGACTGCTGCAGGAGGGGCCGTTCCGCCTCGCGGCGCTCACCTGGATCCCGACCAACGGCGGGCTCATCCAGCCCGCCGAGGAGGTCGGCGCGCTCTGCCGCGCGGCGGGCGTGCCGTATCTCCTCGACGCGTGCCAGGCCGTGGGCCAGCTGCCGGTGGACCTCGGCGCGCTGCAGTGCGACTACCTGAGCACGACGGCGCGGAAGTTCCTGCGGGGCCCGCGCGGCATCGGCTTCCTCGCGGTGAGCGACACGGCGCTCGCGCGCGGCGATCACCCGCTGCTCGTGGACATGCGCGGCGCCCGCTGGGTGGCGCCCGACGCCCTCACGCTCGTCGAGGATGCGAGGCGCTTCGAGAGCTGGGAGTTCCCGTACGCCCTCGTGCTCGGCATGGGCGCCGCCGCGCGGTACGCCCGCGAGGTCGGGATCGCGGCCGCCGCGACGCGGGCGCACGCGCTCGCGGCGTTCGCCCGCGAGCGGTTCACCGCGATCCCCGGGGTGCGCGGGCTCGACCACGCGGCGCGGCTCTCGGCGATCACCACCTACACCATCGACGGCCGTGTCGCGCGCGACGTCGTGCTCGCGCTGCGCGCGCAGGGGATCAACACGAGCGCGCAGTCGCGCGAGGATGCGCTGATCGACCTGGACCGGAAGCGGGCGGCGACGCTGCTCCGCGTCTCGCCGCACTACTACAACACCGAGGACGAGATCGAACGGGCCGCGCGCGTGCTCGAGGTGCTGCTCAGGTCGTCGTGGGCGCCTTGAGCGTCGCCATCCACCAGCAGAGTCGCGCCGTGAGCGCGCCGGACGCGAGCAGGACGCACCAGGCGACGAAGCGCACGAACCGCGAGAGCGCGATGTCCTGCCGGAGCCAGCCCATGGAGCCGAGCAGGTAGTTCCAGTCGTGCACCGCGCCGTCGGGCGAGAAGCTCACGAGGTCGAGCATCTCGTTGCGCGCGTCGGCGATGTACCAGGAGAGCTCGGCGAGGCTCGTCGCGAGGAAGAGGCCGCAGACCGCGACGCCGAACCAGTCCTTGCCGCGCCAGACGAGCGCCATCGCGCCGATGGGGACGAGGAGCTGCGTGAGCGAGCCGCCGGCGATCCCCATCCACTCGCCGGCGAAGGCCCAGAAGAGGTGCCCGAACTCGTGCGCGCCGAAGATGATCCCGCTCCAGAGCGTCGCCTCGCCCTGTTCGCGCAGCGGGCGCGGGACCTGGCTGGCGAGCGCGAGGAAGAGCAGGGCGCGCCACCACCAGGTGCGGCCGGTCGCCCAGGCGCGCATGCGCTCCCCGAGCGGGGCGTCGTCGTCTACCGTGGGGCTCGGCGTGGTGAACACGGGGGGGAATGTACCGTGTGCCGCGGACCGGTCGCCAACCGTCCGGGCGGGGGGTAAGATATGCTCATGCGCCCGTCCCCCTCCGTGATCGTGGGTCGCATCCGGCCGCTCGCGGCGCTCGTCGCCGTGTGGGGAACGCTCGCGTGCGACGGCCCGACCGGGCCGGGCCGCATCCGCAGGCTCGCGCTCGTCGTCCCGTCGAGCGAGTTGCGGCCCGGAGACCTCATGCGGGTCTCCGCGAAGGCGCTCGATGCCTCGGGCGACACCGTCGGGGGGGTGGTGGTCCGCTGGCGCTCGCTCACGCCGGGCACGCTCGACGTCTCCACCGACGGGCTCATGCTCGCCAAGCGCCCCGGCGAGGGGATCGCGCGCGCGACCGTGGGGACGGTGCATGCCGACCTGCGGCTCGACCTCGTCAATCCGCCGATCGCCGAGCTGCGCATCGACCTCGATACGCTGCGGCTCCTCACGCCGGGGGCCGGCACGCAGGTCCTCGCGCGCGCCTTCGATCAGGCCGGCATCGGCATCATCGGCGCGACCTTCGAGTGGGAGTCGGCGGCGTCGCGCTTCGCGGCGGTGAGTCCCACCGGGGTCGTCACCCCGCTCGCGGTGGGACGGAGCGTCGTGACCGTGCGCGCGGAGGGACACGCCGACCAGGTCGTGGTGGATGTGCAGCCCCTCACCGGTCCGTCGGCGCCGATCATCAGTTCCGTCACGCCGAGCACGGTCACGCCCGGACAAGCGGTCGTCGTCACGGGCCTCGGCTTCGCGGGCACGGCGGCGGGGAACTCGGTCCTCATCGACGGGACACCGGTGGTCGTCACCGCGGCGAGCAACACGCAGCTCACGCTGAGCCTGCCGCCGGCGAGCTCGTTCGCCTGCCAGCCGTCGCGCATCGTCACGTTGCAGGTGGGGACGAGCGGCGGGTTGGGCATCGCGCCGGTGGCGTTGAACACCGGGACGCCGGTCGCGCTCTCGGTGGGCCAGTCGCTCGCGCTCACCACCGCGTCCGACGCGCGCTGCGTGCTGCTCTCCCGGCGGCGGGGCGGTATCTCGTGACCGTGCCGCATGCGGCGCGCACGTATGGCACCGGTCCGGCATCGCTCTCCATCCGCGGTGATGCCGTCGGTGCGGGTGGTGCGACGCTCGACGGCGCGGCCGTGGCCGCGGAGCGGAACGCCGTGGCCGTCCGCGAAGCGTCGGCACGGCTCGAGGGCGCGCGCGGCCGACTCGACGCGCGCGAGTGGTTCGCCGGCCGTCGCGCCCGTGCGCAGGGCCGCGCGCATGGGCGCCTGCTCGAGGCCAACGCCGCGGCCGCGCGCGGTCGGCCCGCGCCGTCCGCGCCCGCGATGCTCCGCGCGCCCGCCTCGAGCGGCGCCGCGCTCATCGCACCGACGCTCGGCAGCATCGTCCCGCTCCGCATCCCGGCCATCGGCCAGGCGAACGTCTGCTCCGAGTACACGACCATCGGTGCGCGCGTGGTGCATGTGGGAGAGCACGTCGCGCTCCTCGAGGACACCGCCACCGTCGCCGAGTACGGCGCGACCGTGGCAGGACAGATGGACCTCGACTACCAGGCGATCGGCGCCGAGCTCGAGGCTCGCGGCTGGCCGGTCGTGCAGGCGTTCGGCAATCCACTGGTCATGGACAGCCGGCTCGACGACAACGGACGCGTGATGATCGTCTTCACGCCGCGCCTCAACGCGCGGCTCGGTGGCGCGGTCCTCGCCGGCGTCGTCACCTGCGACTTCTTCCCGCGCGCGCAGTTCGCCGCCAGCAACGTCGGCGAGTACCTCTACGCGCAGGTGCCGCGCTCGCTCGCCGACGGCATGGAGGCCGGATCGCTCGCGCTCTGGCGGCACGAGATGCGCGGCACGCTCGTCCACGAGCTCAAGCACGTCACCTCGTACGCCGAGCGCATCGTCCGCGGGCAGCCGCTCGAGGAACAGTGGCTCGAGGAGGCGACCGCGCGGCACGCCGAGGAACTCTGGTTCCGGGCGGCGTACGGCGTGGGGCGCTTCTCCAACGCCGGCTTCGCCGCGTCGCTCGCCTGCGAGCTGCGCGCGAACGACCCGGCGTATCCCGCCTGCGCCGACGCGCCGCGCGCCATGAGACCGCACCTCGAGGCGCTCTGGACGTTCCTCGACGCCCCGACGGCGCGGTCCCCGCTGGGCGGTGATGCGGGCGACTTCTCGTACTACGGCAGCGCCTGGGCGCTCACGCGCTGGCTGGCCGACCTCGAGGCCCCGAGCGAACCGGTGTTCTTCACGGCGCTCACCGTGAACCGGCAGTCGGGGGTCGCCAACCTCGAGGCGCGGACCGGCCGCGACTGGGATGAGATGCTCGTCGAGTGGTCGCTCGCGATGGTGTCGGACGATCTTTCGGGATTCGTCGCGCAGTCGCCGCGACTCCGCTTCCCCTCGTTCGACCTGCGCTCCATCTACCAGGGACTCTGTGACGTGGCCGGGTCGTGCGTGGTCCCGGTGCCGTCCCCCTTCGCGCGCCCCTGGCCGGTGCAGCCGCTCGCGCTGCAGGGCGGGAGCTTCGCGGCAGATCTCGTGGGGATCGAGCCCGGCGGCTTCGCCGTGATCGAACTCGCGCTCGATGCCGCGGTCGCGGCGCAGGCGCTCGAGCTCCGGGGCTATCGGGGAGCGCCGCTCCCGGCGGGCGTGCGCCTCGGGATCGTCCGCGTCCAGTGAACCGCACGGGGCCACGCGCCGTCGGCGCGCGGCCCCGTGACCCGGTCAGCCCTCGCGCAGCGCGGCCATCGGCGTCTCGCGGAACACGTCGCGCCCCGTGAGCAGGCCGATCGAGACCGCCAGCAGCGTCATCGCCGCGGCGATCCCGAACGCCGGCAGCAGCGCCGGCGTGAAGCTCCCCTCGAAGACGAACGTCACGAGCGCCCACGACCCGCCGAAGGCGAGGAGCATCCCGGAGAGCGATCCGAGCAGGCCGAGGAGGGCGTACTCCGCGAGGAGGATCCGCCCGATCTGGCCGCGCGTCGCGCCGAGCGTCTTGAGCAGCACGCCTTCGCGCAGGCGGTCGCGACGCGTCGCCGCCACCGCGCTGAAGAGCACCGGGATGCCCATCGCGAGCGAGAAGAGCGCGAGGAAGCGCACGGTGAGCGTGACCTTGTCCACGATCCCCGTGATCGTCTTCCGGACGAGCGAGAGGTCGATGCTCGAGACGTTCGGGTAGCGCTTCACCGCATCGCGCTGCAGCCGCGCGACCGCGGTGTCGGCCTCCACCGCGCTCACGAGCACGAACTGCTTGGGCGCCGCGGCGATCGCCGCCGGCTGGAAGACGGCGAAGAAGTTCGGCTCGAACCGTCCCCAGTCCACCTCACGGCGGCTGGTGAGCCGCGCGCGCACCCGCACGCCCTGCACGTCCCACGTGACGGTGTCGCCGAGCGAGAGCTTCAGGTCGTTCGCCACGTCCTGCTCCATCGAGTACTCGAACACCTCGGCCGACGCGTCGGCCTTCCCGAACCAGGCGCCGGCGGTGACCGTCTCGGTGTGCACCGTGGAGTCGCGGTAGGTCGAGCGGTATTCGCGCCGCAGCGCCCAGTAGCGCGCCGGGATCGCGTGCGCCGCCGCCCAGGCGTCGGTCGTCTGGCCATTGATCTCGACGATCCGCATGGTGACGATCGGCGTGGTCGAGACGAGCTCGTGCCCGTGCCCGCGCACGAGCGAGTCGAGCCCCGGCGCCTGGTCCTCCTGCACGTCGAAGAACACGAGGTTGCCGCGCGAGTTGGCGGCGGTGATGTCGAACGACTTGAGGAGGTTCGCCTGCACGAGCACGATCGTCGTGACGAGGAAGGAGCCGAAGCCGAGGGCGAGCACCACGGCTCGCGTCTGGCTGTTGGGCCGGTAGAGGTTCGCGACCCCCTGCCGCACGACGTACGGCCAGCCGGGGGAGACGAGGCGACGCGCGAGACGGGAGAGCAGCACGGCGCTCCCGTAGAGCAGGCCGATGCTCGTGAAGACCCCGGCCGCGAAGAAGAGGCCCTGCTGCGTGGTGTCGGCGCGGTCGATCGCGAGGAGGAGCACGCTCGCCACCGCCGCGAGGTTCACCACCCAGGTCGCGCTGTCGCGGCGGCTCGCCGCGGAGAGCGCGGCGTCGTCGCGTCGGATCGCCTGGAGCGGCGAGACGCGCCGGAGCACGAGCAGCGGCCGGAGCGCGAACACGAGCGCCACCCAGACGCCCACCGCGAGCCCGAGCAGGATGGCCGACGGGACGATGGTGACGGCGACATCGACGGGGAGGAAGTCGCCGAGCACCTGCGGGAGGAGGAACTGGATCCCCACGCCGAGGGCGGCGCCGATCGTCGCGCCGAGGAGGCCCATCGCGCCGGCCTGGAGCAGGTAGATCGTGAGGACCTGCGCGCCCGAGGCGCCGAGGCAGCGGAGCACCGCGACGGTGTCGATCTTCCGCTGCACGAACGCGTTCACGCCGCTGGCGACGCCGATCCCGCCGAGCAGCAGCGCGATGAGGCCGACGACGCCGAGGAACTTGGCGAGCTGCGTGATCGCGTCGGTGAGGTCGATCTCGTTCTCGACGACGGTGCGGGCGCGCGCGCCCGCCGAGTCGAGCCGCGGCCGGAGCGGCGCGACCCAGGTGGGCCCCGCAACGCCCACCGGGAGCTTGAGCACCGCCTCGTACTCGGCGCGGCTGCCGAGCCCGATGAGCTGCGTCTCGGCGAGATACCGGTCGGGGATGAAGATGCGCGGCCCGACGGTCGCCGCGATCCCCGGGTCGCCGGGGACGTTGGTGAGCGAGGCGCGGATCACGAAGCGACCGTAGCCGATCGCGAGCGTGTCGCCGATGCGCGCATCGAGCGCGATGAGCAGCGCCGGGTCGACGTAGGCGTTGGGACCGTCCTGCAGCGCTGCCCACGCGCCCGCCGGATCGGTGATCACGTCGCCGTAGAACGGATAGCCCGGCGAGACGGCGCGGACCTGGGCGAGGCGCGTGCCCTCGGAAGGGAGCGCCTGCGCCATGGAGGCGAAGCTGACGACGCGGGCCGACGGCACGCCCGCGGTGGCGAGCGAGTCGAGGATCGAGTCGAGGGCCGGCGTGAAGCCGTTGCGCGCGCGGAGCTGCACGTCGCCGCCGAGGAGCGCCTTCGACTGCGCCTCGATGCTCTGGTTGACGTTGGCCGCGAAGGAGTCGATGGCCACGAGCGCGGCGACGCCGAGCGAGATCGAGCTCATGTAGAGCAGGAGCCGGCGGCGCGCGGTGCGGCTCTCGCGCCAGGCGAGCGCGAGGAGCGTGGAGAAGGGGGCGCGGCCCATCAGGCGGTCGTGGCGTGCGCCGGCGTCGCGGCGCCGGCGGCGCGCGACGGGCGATCCTCGACGACGAGGCCGTCCTTGAGCCGGATCACGCGCTGCGCGTGCTCGGCGAGCGTGAGGTCGTGCGTGACGATGACCACCGTGGCGCCGGACTCGCGATTGAGCTCGTCGAGGAGCGCGACGATGCGGTCGCCGGTCGCGCCGTCGAGGTTGCCCGTGGGCTCGTCGGCGAAGAGGATGCGCGGCTGGTTGGCGAAGGCGCGGGCGATGGCGACGCGCTGCTGCTCGCCGCCGGAGAGCTGGTTGGGGAAGTGCCCGGTGCGATCCCCGAGTCCGACGCGGTGTAGCAGGTCCTTGGCGCGCGTCGCCGCATCGGCGTCGCCGCGCAGCTCGAGCGGGACCTGCACGTTCTCCATCGCCGTCAGGGTGGGGATGAGTTGAAACGACTGGAAGATGAACCCAACTTTCTCGCCACGGAGCTTGGCGCGCGCGTCCTCGTCGAGGCGCGAGAGGTCGGCGCCGTCGAGGAGCACGGAACCGCGGGAGGGCAGGTCGAGTCCCGCGAGCAGGCCCAGGAGCGTGGTCTTGCCGCTCCCCGACGGGCCCACGATGGAGACGAACGTGCCCTGGGGGATGTCGAAGGACACCTCCCGGAGCACCGCCAGGGCGGAGGTACCGCTCTGGTATTCCTTGGTCAGGTCTCGAGCCGCGAGCATCGAATGCGTGTGGACGTGAGGAAGTGGGGCGGAGCGGCCGCGCTGGCGACGCTCGTCGCCTGCGGGGGCGGTACGGAATCGAAGCCGGTGGCGGACGCGCGGGTTCCCGTGGAATCAACCACGGTGACGGCCGCGCCAGCAACGGCGGGCACGCCAGCAGGTCCGCGGGTCCTCATCGTCGGTACGAGCCTCACCGCCGGCCTGGGGCTCGACCCTGACTCGGCGTACCCCGCGGTCCTGCAGCGGATCGCCGATTCGTCAGGGTATGCGGTCCGGATCGTCGCGGCGGGGCTCTCGGGCGAGACGTCGGCGGGGGCACTGCGCCGCATCGACTGGTTGCTCCGCGACCGCGCGGACGTGGTGGTGATCGAGGCGGGGGCCAATGACGGGCTGCGCGGCCTGCGGGTGGACACGACGCGGGCGAACCTCGTGGCGATCGTGAAGCGCGTGCGTGCGGCGAACCCGTCGGCGCGGGTGCTGCTCGCGCAGATGGAGGCGCCGCCGAATCTCGGGGCGGCGTACACGCGGAGCTTCCACGATGCGTTCCTGGAGGTGGCGCGCGAGGAAGGGGTGGTGCTGATCCCGTTCTTCCTGCAGGGCGTCGCGGGGGACCGGTCGCTGAACCAGGAGGACGGGATCCATCCCAACGCCGAGGGGGCTCGGCGTGCGGCGCGGAACATGTGGAAGGCGCTGGGTCCGGTGCTGCGGGAGGTGCCGGGGGCGTTCTCGCGCGGCGGGGCCGGCCCGGGGTGAGGGGTCGGTTGACCGCGGATGGAGGACCGGCTAAGATTATAGGCTGTCTTGTTTTAGCCTGTCCTCCACGCTTGCACTGACCTCATATGGCGCTCCCGGCAACGCAGATCCGTCGTGGCATGGTGATCGTGTTCGAAGGCGATCCCTGCCGCATCATCGAGTTCCGCCACCACACGCCGGGCAACCTCCGCGCGATGGTGCAGGCGAAGCTGAAGAACCTCCGCTCGGGGAACAACTTCGAGCACCGGTTCCGCGCCGACGACCAGCTGCACAAGGCGGACATGGAGACGCACGAGCTCCAGTTCCTCTACAAGGGCGGCGACTCGTACCACTTCATGAACACGGAGAACTACGAGCAGCTCGAGATGGACGACGAGACGCTCGGGGACAACGCGCCGTGGATGCAGGACAACATGATGGTGATCGTGGAGTTCTATAACGGGAAGCCGATGTCGGTCCAGCTGCCCCAGTTCCTGAACCTGACGATCACGGACACGGCGCCGGTGATGAAGACGGCGACGAAGACGGCGAGCTCGAAGCCGGCGGTGCTGGAGAACGGCGTGACGATCAACGTGCCGGAGTTCATCGCGACGGGGGAGCGGGTGCGGGTGAACCCGAACACCGGCGAGTACATGGACCGGGCGAAGGACTGAGACTGGCGGCGGGCGCCGGTTGATTAGGGCGCCCCGCCGGTTTATTTTCCCTGACTCTCGGGCTTTGCCGCCGGGACATGGTGGATGTAGCTCAGTCGGTTAGAGCATCGGATTGTGGTTCCGAGGGTCGCGGGTTCGAATCCCGTCATCCACCCCTTGAGAGGGCAGATGGCAGAGGGCGGACGGCAGTGCCACCCTTTGAAGGTCCGTAGCTCAATTGGTAGAGCACCGGTCTCCAAAACCGGCGGTTGGGGGTTCGATTCCCTCCGGGCCTGTTGAGGATGAAGGTGGAAGGTCGAAGGTGGAACGCAGCACCTCGCAGGATCCTTTGGCGGTATCGTCTAGGGGACTAGGACACGGCCCTCTCAAGGCTGGAACACGGGTTCGAATCCCGTTACCGCTATGGTCGCAGGACGCGCAGCACGATCGGCCCCATCGTCTATCGGTTAGGACGACACCCTTTCAAGGTGTAGAGACGGGTTCGATTCCCGTTGGGGCTATCTCAGCCCGACGGGCCGGATGCAGGACGAAGGGTGAAGGTGGAAGGGATCAGGCAGGGCGAGGGAGACGTCCCCCGTTCGGTGCACGATCACAGAGTTGGGGGCGTAGCTCAGTTTGGTTAGAGCACTCGACTGTCACTCGAGAGGTCGCGGGTTCGAGCCCCGTCGCTCCCGTTTTACGATGAAGGTCGAAGGACGAAGGTGGAAAGCCGGCTCCCGCCTTCGTCCTTCATCCTTGAGCCTTCATCGGTTCGGATTGCCCTGGTGGTGAAATTGGTAGACACGCCATCTTGAGGGGGTGGTGCCGCAAGGCGTCGCGGTTCGAGTCCGCGCCAGGGCATGGTTGGGCAGGTCGTAGAGGGTAGGCGGTCGATGAACGCCGCGCCGTTCGCTACTTCCTGATTCGCCACAGTAGCTCAGGGGTAGAGCACTCGATTCGTAATCGAGCGGTCGTGGGTTCAATTCCCACCTGTGGCTTGTGATAAGGCAGAAGGGGGAAGGAGGAAGGAAGAAAGGGCGCTCCCTCGGGGGCGCCCTTCGTGTTTCGTGACTGCGGCTCGGGACGACGGCGAGCGGTCAGCTCGCCGCGACGGGGGTCACGGCGCTCGAGTCGGTCTCGCCGGTGCGGATGCGGACGACGCGCTCCACCGGCATCACGAAGATCTTGCCGTCGCCGACGTCGCCGGTGCGCGCGCCGGCGACGATCGCGTCGATCGTCGGCTGCACGAACGGCTCGCTCACGCCGATCTCGAGCCGCACCTTCGCCTGCAGGTCCATCTTCACCGTCACGCCGCGATAGGTCTCGACGTGCTCGGTCTCGCCCCCGTGGCCCTGCACCTTGCTCACCGTCAGGCCGCGCACGTCGGCGCGGTAGAGCTGCTCAAGCACGGCGGTGAGCCGCTCGGGACGGATGATCGCGACGACGAGCTTCATCAGGCACTCCGGGCGAGCGGGGTGGGGACGATCGGGTGCGTGGCGGTGGGCGCGAGTGCGGGGGCGACGCTCTCGAGGACGAGGATGGCCCCTTCGCCGTCGGTGTAGCCCTCCTCGCCATGCTCGCCGACATCGACGCCGGCCGACTCGTCGCGCGCGCTCACGCGGAGCGGCACCACCTTGCCGATCACGAACAGGATCGCCCAGGTGGCGACGGCGGTCCAGGCCGCCGCGACGGCCACACCCAGCGCCTGCAGCCCGAGCTGCATCGGCGCGCCCTCAAGGAGTCCGGCAGGGCCGCCCCACGCGGTGCTCGTGAAAACGCCCGTGAGGAGCGCGCCGACCGCGCCGCCCGTGCCGTGGGCGCCGAGGACGTCGAGCGAGTCGTCGAGGCGCGTGCGGACGCGGTACAGGATGACGAGATGGCAAGGGATCGCCGTGAGCGCGCCGATGGCGAGCGCGGCGCGCGGGCTCACGAAGCCGCAGGCGGGCGTGATGGCGACGAGCCCGACGACGAGCGCGGTGCCGGCGCCGACCGCGGTCGCGCGGCCGGTGCGCCAGTACTCGAGGGCCATCCACATCGCCATGGCGGCGAACGGGGCGAGGATGGTGTTCACCGTGGCCTGCACGGCGGTGCCGTTCACCGCGAGCGCGCTGCCACCGTTGAAGCCCACCCAACCGAACCAGAGCAGCGCGGCGCCGGTGAGCATCATCGGCACGTTGTGCGGGAGGAAGGCTTGGCGCCCGTAGTCGCGGCGCGGGCCGACCATGAGCGCCGCCACCCAGGCCGCCGTGCCGGCCGTGATGTGCACGACCGTGCCGCCGGCAAAGTCGAGGATGCCGAGCTTCCCCATCCAGCCGCCGCCCCAGACCCAGTGCGCGACGGGAGAGTAGACGAGGAGGGTCCACGCCCCGAGGAAGAGGACGTAGGCGCTGAACCGCATGCGCTCGACGATCGCGCCCGAGATGAGCGCGGCGGTGATGATGGCGAGGGTGCCCTGGTAGGCGAAGAACAGCAGGTGCGGGATCGTCCCGCCCTCCCGCAGCTCGAGCCCGACGCCGTTCATGAAGGTGAACGAGAGGTCGCCGAGCACGGTCGCGCTGCCGCCGAAGGCGAGCGAGTACCCCAGGAGCGCCCATAGGAGGCCCACGACGCCGACGGCGACGAGGGACATCATCATGGTGTTGAGGATGCTCTTGGCGCGGACCAGCCCGCCGTAGAAGAGGGCGAGGGCGGGGGTCATCAGGAGCACCAGGGCGGTGCTCAGGAGGACGAAGAGAGTGTCGGGTGCGTTGAGGGCAGGCGGCACGGAAGGCGGCGGCTGGAGGTCTTGTGACCGGCAGCCGGAACGCTATCGAGCTTGTGCAGAAAACGCAAGAAAAGCCGAACGAAACGCCAGAATCAGGCAGAAAAATGCTGAATCGTCACCAGAACGCGGACGATTTCACACTATCCGGGCGTCGTGTGGCGCTCAGGTCATCGCTCGGCGCGCGCGGGAGATGGCCAGGGACGCCGCGGCGAACGCGACCGCGAGCGCGAGCGCGTTCTGGTGGGGCGGGATGCCCGGCCCAGGCGTGTACGGCTCCGTCCGCTTCGCGAGGTAGTCGTGGACCCAGGTCGCGAAGGGCTCACCGGCCGACGCGGCGTAGGCGGCCTGCACACCGCGCGGGTCGCGCCAGAGCTGCCCGAACCGTTCCTTGCCGATCTCCTCGAGCAGTCCGGCCATCATCGCGGAGCGGAGCGCCCAGTTCTCGGGCTGCCAGCGCGCCGAGTTGTTGACCGCCACCCCCGGGAACTCCGTTCTCAGCGGTGTTCGGTCGATCGGTTGGGGCTCGAACCAGTCCGTATAGACGGCGGAGTAGACATCCGCGCCCACGAAACGCTCGCAGGCGTCAAGCCGCCCGACCCGGCAACCGAGCGCGGCCTCCGACGACGCGTCCCATCCCCAGATCCGGATACCGAGCGCCACGCGCGACGTGTCGCCGACGAACGCGGGCGGGACCTGCAGGAACCGCGCGGCGATCCCGCGGGTCTCGCTGAGCCACGTGGCGGTCCCCTCGCCGGGCTGGCCGAACGCGGCGTGGAACGCGCAGGTGCTCAGCAGGCGCTGCGACGCGACGGGGAAGAACTTCGAGCGCGAGGCCGGCTGCAGCACGTATCGCACGACGCACGGCTCCCCCGCGCGCTCGGGGAGCACGACCGACTGCGTATAGAACCCGCCGGCCGCAGGCCCCGAGTCCACCTCCACGATCACCGCAACCGGATAGCGCGTCGGCAGGGCGTCGGCGCCGCGCAACTCACCCATCACGCGCTCCTCGATGAGGTCGCGCGTCGCCTGCGGGACGGCGGGAGCGAACCGGAAGAGCGGGCGGTCGGCGGGCACACCCGTGACGCCGCGCGCGGCGTCGCGCGCTTCGCCGCGCGAGACCACCACGGTCGCGACGTTGAGTCGCGCACGCTCGGTGTTCCAGACCTCGAACAGCGAGTCGGAGCGCGAGTCCATCCCCCAGAACGTCGTGCCCTTGGCCTCGGACTTGGGGACGATCACCGCGGCGGCGGTCGCCGCGGCGAGCACCGTGCCCCCCACCCACTTGAGCACCGTGTTCATAGGTACCTCCGGCGCGCGGCCAGGGCGAGCAGGATCCCGCTCCACGCGAGGGTCGTGAAGAACAACGGCACGGTGGTCGCGCCGCGTGTCTCGTCGAGCGCGCGGAAGACGCGGGCCCGCCAGCCGATGAGCAGCGAGTCGGGCGAGACGCCGGCGATGTGCGCGGCGGCCTCGACGGACGACGCATCCTTCCGCTCCGCGGCGCGCGCGACCGCCTCCGACCCGCCGATCTCGATCGCATACGTGAGCAAGGTCCCGCGCGAGGCCGCGTTGAACGGATCGGGGATGTCGACCCGGTCCATGAGCCGCGCGCAGACCGCCTCGTTCCCGTCGAGGCAGGCGCGGCGCTCGGCGAAGAAGACGCTGTCGCCGAGCGCGGGCAGCCGCCCGACGGTGACGATCGCCTTGAAGTCGACCGGGTCGTAGTAGCGGGTGGGGTCGTTCGCGCCGTCGAACGGCCGCAGGAGCGTCTCGCACGCGGCCACCGCACCGTTGGCGCAGCGGCGGGCGGTGCCCGACCACGACGTCGCGAGCCGACGTGCCACCTCGGCGAAGATCTCCTCGTTCGGCATGAACGCCGCGTAGCCGGCCATATGGCGCAGTGCAGGGGTGGCGGCGACGAGCGAGACGCCCGCCGACATCAGCACGAAGCGCTCGACCTCGTCCACGGCGACCGGACTGACGGTGACCCCCGGCTCCTGCTTGACGTCGAGCCGGGCGAACCGGACCCGGTGCCGGAAGTCCACGCGCCGCAAGCCCGACTGGTCGCGCGCGAAACGATCCACGTAAACGATTCCCCCGCGCGCGGGCGCGAGGAGGGCGACCGCGGCGGCGCCGTGGCGCTCGCGCAGGATCCGTTCGGCGCGCGCGAAGCCGGCGACGACGGCTGCACTGTCGCCCGACGGGAGGCCGGCGCTGGCGGCGACGCTGCCGATCGCGCTGGTCACGAGCGGGTGATCGAAGACGACCGTCCGGCCGAAGCGGCCATCGTAGACGCGCCGCGCCTCGGCCGTGCGCGCGGACTGCTCGTTCTTGCGTGCCCGCCACGTCTCGAGGTCCTGCGCACTGACAGGCGCCATCGCGACGGCGCCCGACAGCGCCATCGCCGACGCGGCCGCCCAGCTGAGGACGCGCCGCCGCTCAGACATCGATCAGCATCCACTCGGCGCCGAAGACGCCGAGCGGCCCCGGGTACTCGAAGAGCGCGCCGAGCAGGTTCGTGACCCACTCGCCGTGCCCGGTGCTCTCGGCGCCGATCGCGAAGACGGAGAAGCCGACGAGCAGGATGAGCAGCACCTTCGCGGCGCTCTTCCCCGAGAGGTACTGGAGCGCGAACGTGAACGCGTATCCGACGAACGAGCCGAGGAGGAAGCGTGCGGCGAGTCCGAGGGGATACGCTTGCAGGGTGCTCGGGATCTCGATCAGCGCGAGGATGAGGAGCGAGCCGAGCAACAGCGCGAGGGTCGGGACGACGAGGAGCAGCGCACCGGCGCCGAAGCGCAGCATCACGTAGCGATGCCATGGCAGCGGGAGCGCGAGCGGATAGACGTGCTTCGCCGCGGCATCCGCCTGCCAGGCGTGGGCGACCATCACGAATCCCGTCAGGAAGGCGAGGATCGCGAGCGCGGTGCCGAGGGCGCCGAACCCCGCCAGCACCTCCATCGCCGACACCGATCGATAGTACGAGCCGTGGAAGGTGCGCCAGATCGCGGCGGGCGCCGCGAAGGCGAGCACCGAGAGCGTCGCGAGGGAGACGCGCGACCACTTGATCTGGGTGTACAGGATCTGGCCGAACATCAGCGGGTCTCCTGGGTGACGGTGCGGGCGCCGCGGAGCAGTTCGACGAAGCTCTCCTCGAGGTCGAGGTCCTGGATCTCGCGCACGTCGGCGCCGACGCGCTGGAACCACTCGCGCATCTCCGGTTGCCAGCCGCGCACGACCCATTCCTCGTGCGACGCGGTGAGGGTCTCGCGCGAGAGCAGCGCGAACGGCGCCGCATCGCGCACCGGCGGCGCCTGCGACACGCGGAGCCGCTTGATCCCGCTGCGGAACTCCTGCATCGGCAGCTCGGCGATCATGCGGCCGCCATCCATCACGCCGACCCAGTCGCAGATGCGCTCCTGCTCGTGCACGAGATGGCTGGAGATGAACACGGTCGCCTGCTTCGCCTCCACGTACTCGACGAGCGCGCCGAGCACCTCGCGGCGGATCACCGGGTCGAGGCCGTCGGTCGGTTCGTCGAGCACGAGGAGCTCGGCGCGCTGCGAGAGCGCGAGGAGCATCATGAGCTTGCCGGCCTCGCCCTTGGAGAGGCGCTGCACGAGCTGGTCCTCGCGGAGCCCGAAGCGCTTGCGCAGGCGCTCGGCCTCGGTGCCGTCGAAATCCTTGTAGAAGGCGCGATGGTAGCGGATCGACTCGTCGACCGTGAGCGACTGATAGAGGTGCAGCCGCTCGGGCACGTAGCCGATCCGCTCGAGCGCCCGGTGCGCGAACTTCGGCACGCTGTGGCCGAGCACCTCGATCACGCCGTCGGCGGGCGGGAGCATGCCGAGCATGAGGCGGATGGTCGTGGTCTTGCCCGACCCGTTGGGACCGAGGAACCCGTAGATGGCGCCGGTGGGCACCGTCATCGCGAGGTCGCGGATGGCGAACTCCTTTCCGGCGCGCCAGGCGAGATTGCGGATCTTGATCGCGTCGGTCACTTGGACTCCGGGATTTCGCGTTCGAGTGCGGTGCGCAGGTCGGAAGGGGAGAGTCCCTGCCGCGCGGCCTCGGTGAGCATCTGGCGGACGAAGCGCTGGGCGGCGACGGACTTCTCCTTCGCGCGCGTCTCGGTTGGGACGTCGGCGACGAACGTGCCGGACCCTTGCCGCATGTCCACGATCCGGTCGCGTTCGAGGTCGCGATACGCCTGGACGATCGTGGCGGGATTCACGCGCAACTGGGTCGCCAGGGCGCGGACGCTGGGAAGACTCTCGCCCTTGACCAGCTCACCCGCCGCGACCGCCAACCGGATGCGGTCGGCGATCTGGGCGTAGAGCGGCGTTGGGCTGCGAGGATCGATGGACTTGAACACTTGGCCTACTGTATTGGTGTAGCCATACAGTAGGACGACCGGGAATCCTTGTCAAGAGCCCGGAAGCGGCGGAAGCGCCGCGGGGACCGGCGCCGGGGGTCAGAGCCCCCTGCGGGCCGCCTTGGTGAGCTCGGCGCGGAAGTCGGGATGCGCGATGCTCGTGAGCAGTTCGGCGCGTTCCCGCAGGCTCTTCCCGTGGAGGTTCACCGCGCCGTACTCGGTCACCACCCAGTGCACGTGGCCGCGCGTCGTCACCACGCCCGAGCCCTCGG
>JBGATT010000121.1:0-10446 GCA_044229035.1 Gemmatimonadaceae bacterium
GCGCGACATCGTCGCCGGCACCTACAACTGGGTGCGCGACAGCGCCCGTTCGCCCGAGGCGCGGCGCAACGAGGATGCGGCGACGCTCGCGATCGCGCAGGGGAAGCTCCGCGAGGACGTCGCGACGCTCGCCCAGCGCCTCCAGGAGCGCGGCGTGGTGCAGCAGGACACGATGTTCAAGGTGATCCGCGACGCGCTCGTCGCCGGCGTCGCCGCCATGAAGAGCGCCGAGGAGGAACTCGGCACGCGTGATGGTCGCGGGGCGCTCCCGAGCGAGGAGAAGGCGCTCCGCGAGCTCCAGCGCGCCGACGCGCAGTACCGCGACATGCAGGTCCAGCGCGGGCAACAGCAGGGCGGCGGCGGTGGCGGGGGCGGCGGGCAGAACGCCGAGGACCTCGCCGACATCTTCGAACTCGAGAACGACCGCGCGCAGAACCAGTACGAGGCGGTGCAGCAGCAGGCCACGCAGGGGGCCGCGCAGCAGGTGGACGAGACGCTCGAACGCATCCGGCAGCTCGCCGCGCGGCAGCAGCAGGAGAACGAGCGGCTCCAGCGCCAGGCCGAGGCGATGCGCGATCGCATGGGCCGTCAGGCCGGCGGCGGCGGTGGCGGGGCGCAGCGCGAACTCGCGCGGCAGGCCGAGGAGGAGGCGCGGCGCCTCGAGCGCCTCGCGCGCGAGCAGCAGTCGCCCGAGATGCAGCAGGCGGCGCAGCAGATGCAGCGCGCCGCCGACGCGATGCGCCGCGCGGCGAGCGGATCGGAGTCGCAGGGGAACGCGGCGCTCGAGGAGCTCTCGCGTGCGGCGCGGGAGATCGAGGACTCGCGCAACGAGAACATCGCGCGTGACGTGCAGCGGCTCGCCGAGCAGGCGCGCGATCTCCAGGAGCGGCAGAAGGAGGTCGCCGAAGGCGTGCGCCGCCTGCAGAGCGCCACCGGCGCCGAGCGCGCGAACCAGATGCGGCAGCTCGGCGAGCAGAAGGATGCGCTCTCGAACGATGTGCAGCGGCTCGAGGCCGAGGCGGAACGCGTCGCGCGCGAGGGCCGCCGTGACCAGCCGGGGGCATCGCGCGAGCTGCGCGAGGCGGCCGAGGCGCTCCGCGATCAGCGGGTGCGCGACAAGATCCAGTTCTCCAAGTCGGTCATGCGGCAAGGCTCGCCCGAGTACGCGAACGCGTTCGAGGAGCAGATCGGGGCGAACATCGGCGAGGCGGCGGAGAATCTGCGGGAGGCGGCGGGGGCGCTCAGTGGCGAGTCGGCGGAGCGGCGGCAGGAGCGGACGCTCGAGTCGGCCCGCGAGTTGGTGAGAGGTGTGGAGGCGATCGGGGAGCGGTTGCGGGATGCGGAAGGGACTGGTTCACCACAGAGGGCACAGAGTACGGCGGAGGCGGGGCAGCAGGGTGAGGGACAACAAGGGCAGGGACAGCAGGGACAGCAGGGGCAGGGGCAGCAGGGACGGCAAGGGCAGGGACAGCAGGGGCAGGGGCAGCAGGGACAGCAGGGGCAGGGACAGCAGGGGCAGGGACAGCAGGGGCAGGGACAGCAGGGGCAGGGACAGCAGGGCCAAGGTGGCCAAGGCCAACGCGGCCAGCAGGATGGCCGCGGACAGGGTAGGCAGGCGGCTGATGGACGCGACGCCGGGAATCCGCGCACCGGTGCACGCGCCGGGCGTGCGCCGGCGATCGATCCGCGGCAGCTCGCGCGCGAGTTCGGCCTGCGCCGCGGCGACGCCGAGCAGCTTCGCGCGCTCGCGCGCGAACAGGGGGTCGCGACCGGCGAGCTCGATCGCGCCATCGACGAGCTGCGCCGGCTCGAGGCCGCGCGTGTCGCCGGCGATCCCGCGGCCGTCGCCGCGCTGCAGGCCACCGCGCTCGAACGCCTGAAGAGCTTCGAGTTCTCGCTCTTCCAGCAGCTCGTCGAGAAGGGCGGCCCGCGCTCGTCCCTCGGCGCGCGTGCGCCCGTGCCGAGCGAGTATCGCGCGCAGGTCGAGGAGTACTATCGTTCCCTCGCCCGTCCGCAGTCCCCGCCCCCCGCCACGCCGCGCCCTTGACCACCACCTACGCCCGTCGGCTCGGGCCCTTCTCCGGCACCCTCCTCGTCGTCGCGGGCATCATCGGGTCGGGGATCTTCCTCAACCCCGCCGTGGTCGCGCAGCGCGTCGGCTCCGGTCCGCTCACCATGCTCGCCTGGGGACTCGGCGCCGTCATCGCCATCCTCGGGGCCTTCATCTTCGCCGAGCTCGGCGCGCGCGCCCCCGCCGCCGGCGGTGGATACGCGTACCTGCGCGATGCGTTCGGCCCGCTGCCCGCCTTCCTCTACGGCTGGGCGCTCATCACCGCCATCGCGAGCGGCGCCATCGCCGCCGTCGCCGTCACCTTCGCCAACTATGCGGTCCCGCTCCTCGGTATCCCGGCCGGGAGCGAACGCGTGCTCGCCATCGGCACCATCACCTTCTTCGCCGTCGTGAACATGCTCGGCATCACGCCCGGGGCCGTCGCGACGAACGTGATGACGCTGCTCAAGCTCGCCGCCATCGCGGTGCTGGTGATCGCCGGCACCGGCCTGCTCGGTGCGAGCGGCGTGGCGACCGTCCCCGTCGATGCGCCGGCGCTCGTGCCGCCGGTGGGCGCCGCGGGCTTCGTCTTCGCGATGGGGACCGCGCTCGTGCCCGTGCTCTTCGCCTACGGCGGCTGGCAGCAGGCGAACTTCGTCGCCGAGGAGATGCGCGACCCGCGGCGCGACCTGCCGCGCGCGCTCATCCTCGGGGTGATCATCGTCGCCGCCGCCTACCTGCTCGTGAACTGGGCCTACCTGAGCGCACTCGGCACGCAGGGCCTCGCCGCGAGCAAGGCGCCGGCTGCGGACGCGATGGGCCTTCGCTTCGGCGACGGCGGCCGCGCGCTGATCGCCGCCGGCATCGCCGTCTCCACCGCGGGCTTCATCCACGTGGTGATCCTCGCCAACTCGCGCGTCTATCAGGCGATGGCACGCGACGGCGTCTTCTTCCGCGCGCTCGCGACGCTCCATCCCCGCACGCAGGCGCCGGTGAACGCGATCCTGCTCCAGACCGTCGTCGCCATCGCGCTGCTGCTCAGCGGCAGCTACGGCGAGCTGCTCGACTGGGTCACCTTCGCCGACTGGATCTTCTTCGGCCTCTGCGCCGCGACGCTGCTCGTCTACCGGCGCCGTGCTCCCGGCGGCGACCACTTCCTCGCGCCGTTGCATCCGTGGAGCACCGCCCTCTTCCTGCTGGCCGCGGGCTACGTGGTGCTCGGGGCGATCGTCTCGAATCCGATGAACGCCCTGCGGGGCACGCTCGTCCTCGTCGCCGGGGTGCCCGCGTTCCTCTGGTGGCGCCGCTCCACGGCCCGCCGCTGACACCGCCGCCGATCCGGGCCGTAGGGTCCGGTGTCCTCCTCTCGCCCTCTCCCGTCCCCCCTCTCCCGCCGCACCCGCATCATGCCGAATGACGTCGTCCCGATCGTCGCGATCCTCTCGGTCTTCGTCTTCTCCCCTCTCGCCATCGCCTACGCGCGGATCATCTGGCGGCGCGGCGGCGCGCCGCCCGAGGAATCGAAGCTCGCCCGTGAGAACGCCGAGCGCCTCGGGCGACTGGAGAGCGCGGTCGATGCCATTGCGATCGAGATGGAGCGCGTGAGCGAGGGCCAGCGCTTCGTGACGCGCCTCCTCGCCGAGTCCGAGAATCGCGCGCAGGCCCCGAGAATCGACGCGCCGCGGCAGTAGGCCCTCGTTCCTCCGCCTTCCGCCCCCGGCTAGCTGCTGTAATAGCTCGCGTTCTCGTCCACGTACCCCTTCGTCAGGTCGCACCCGTAGGCGGTCGCCTCCGCCGCCCCCACGCCGAGCGCGATCTCGAGATCGACCACCTCGGCCTTGAGCGCCGTCCGCACCACCGCGTCGTCGAACGCGAGCCGCTCCCCGCCGCGCACCACCTGGTAGCCATTGATCCAGGCGTCGGTCGCCGCCGGATCGATCCGGCACTCGAAGCACTTGCCCACCGCCATCAGCAGGCGCCCCACGTTCGGGTCCGCGCCGTGCACCATCGTCTTCACGAGCGGCGAGTTGAGCACCGACTTCGCGATGCGGCGCGCCTCATGGTCGTCCGCCGCGCCACGCACCTTCACGCGCAGCAGGTGCTCCGCCCCCTCGCCATCACGCCCGAGGATCTCCGTCATCCGCACGCACCCGGCGATGAGGGTCTCGAGGAAGGCCGACTCGCTCACCTCGCCGGCGAGGCCGTTGGCGAGGATCACGCAGGTGTCCGACGTGCTCGTGTCGGTGTCCACGCTCAGCATGTTGAACGAGGTGGCGACCGCCGTGCGCAGCAGCCGGTCGAGCGTCGCCGCATCGAAGGCCGCATCGGTGAAGATGTAGCTGAGCATCGTCGCCATGTTCGGCTCGATCATCCCCGAGCCTTTCGCGACCCAGGTGATGGTCGCGTCGCCCACGCTCGCCGAGAGCGCCTTGGGATGCGTGTCGGTGGTCATGATCCCCTCCGCGCCGACGAGCGGATCGCGCTGGAGGTCCTGCGCCATCCCCACGATCCCGGCCTCGATCTTCTCGACGGGCAGCTGCACGCCGATCACGCCGGTGCTGCTCACGAGCACGCGGCTGGGCAACGTGCCCAACTCGGCCGCCGCCGCCGCGGCCATGCGGCGCGCGTTCTCCACGCCCCGCGCACCGGTGGCGACGTTGCTCACCTTGCTGTTCGCGACGATCGCGCGGAGCCGGCCGCCCTTGATGGTCTCGCGGCCGAGGATGATCGGCGCGCCCGGGAAGTGGTTGCGGGTGAAGACCGCGGCGGCGCTCGCCTCCACCTCGCTCGCGAAGAGTGTGAGGTCCTTGGCCTGCGGCTTGAGTCCGACATTGCGGCTGGCGCACGTGAAGCCGCGGGGGAAGCGCGACGGGGCGTGGAAGGTCGTCATGGCGGTGAAGATTAACACCGCCCGTTCCGCGGCGTCTCCTGTGTGAGCGCGGCGATCCCGCCGCGCACGAACCCGGAGCACACAATGTCGCGCACGCATCGCAGGCTCACACTCGTCATCGGCGCCGCGCTCCTTGTGGCGCCCGTCCTTGCCGCGGCGCAGCCGGGTCGTGGCGCACCCGATGGCCCGCCGGGTGGCGCGCGCGGTGGCGTGCGCGGTCGCGGGCCGGGCCCGGGCGCGGTGACGCACCTCCTCAATGCCCGTCGCGACCTGGAGCTCACACCGCGGCAGGTCGCCCAGCTCGACTCGATCGAGCGCCTCCAGTTCGCCGAGCGCAAGGCACTCACCGAGCGGCTCCGCCCCATGCGCGACTCGCTCGTGCAGCGTGGCCGGACGGGCCCGCGCACGCCGGGGCTGCGCGACTCGCTGCAGGCCGAGGCGCGGAAGCGCATGGAGGCCAACCGTCCGCTGATGGAGCAGCAACGCAAGCGGGACTCGTCGCTGAACGCAGCGGCAGAGCGCGTACTCAACGACACGCAGCGGCAGCGGGTGCGGGAGATGCAGGCCGAGCGGCGTGGCTATGAGCGCGGGATGCGCGAAGGGCGCGGTGGCCCAGGCGGAGAGGGCGGTCGCGGCGCGCGCGGCGGCCAGCGCCCGGAGTTCGGGCGCGGACAGGCCGGCCCCGGCGGGATGCGCGGACCGCAGGGCCCCGGCGGGCAGGCGGGGCCGGGACGGATGCCGCCGCGTCCTCCGGTCGAGGGGTTCGAGGACCGTTGAACCGGGCCCGTCGCCGAGGGATCGCACGATGCAGAGGGGCCACCGGCGCGTTCGCCGGTGGCCCCCTTTCCGTGTGCTCATCGTGGTGGTGAGCCTGCTCGACTCCTCGGCCTATCCATCGTTCGAGGCGGCAATAGCCAACTGCAACCTGATCGACGCCCTCGACCTCCCGAAACGGCTGTTGGGAGCCGTGAACCGCCCGGCGCGCACGCGGACTGATGCTCTTGGGGCACCGCGAGCCGCGCCGCCGCTCACCCCAGCTTGCGAGCGAAGCAGTGCTTCTCGCCCACTTCGATCTCCGTCCGGTCCACCTTCTGGTACCGCGAGATCTTCTCCGGGTACGTCGCCAGCGGCGCCCGCTCGAACCCGCAGCTCAGGAAGAGCTCGTCCGAGTAGCTCACCGCGAACAGCTCCCCGTACCCGCGCGACCGGGCGAGCTCCACCACCGCGGCGATCAGCTGTCGTCCGTACCCGAGCCCCTGCGCGTCCTGCTCCACCGCCAGCGAGATCACCTCCGCCACGCTCGGCGAGTACTCGTCCAGCGCCACGCACCCGAGGATGCCGCCACTCGCGTCGCGCAGCACTCGGTAGTCCCCCAGGTGGTTCGCCGCGAACTCCGCGGACCGCGCGAGCGTCAACCCCGCCGCCGAGTACCGGTTGTTCAGCGAGAGCAGCGACGGGATGTCCGTCTCGTTCGCGCGGGTGATCCTCTGGGAGGTCATCATCGTCAGCGTTCCACGGCTTCGAGCCGGTTGAGTGCGATCCGGATGGGGAGCACGGTCGCGGTGATGCAGAGCAGGGCCGCCATCGAGAACCAGAACACCATCTGCGTGGGGTCCGCCTCGCGCCCGGCGAGCTTCGCCGAGAGGTAGTCGTACACCGGCACGGCCTCGAGCACCACCACGCCGCCGATCACCACCACCGACGCCATCATGTACAGCAGTCCGCCGAAGCTCGTCGGGATCTGGGCCGCGTTCTCCGTCTCGAACTGCGGGAACATCGTCCCGAACCCGATCGCCAGCCCGCTCAGCGCGAAGGTCAGCATCGTGATGCTGATGACCGACACGAAGAACATGAAGTCGCTCACCTGGAGCAGGTAGTCCGTCACCCCGACGATCGACACCGCGAGCAGCAGCAGCGGCGTCGTCCCCACCCAGAACTTGGCCCACAGCAGGTCGCGCACGCGCATCGGGCTCGATCGCAGCAGCCAGAGCGTGCGCCCCTCGAGCGAGACCCCGGGGAAGATGAACCGCGCCGCGATCGATGCCAGCACGAACCCGGCGAGCACGAGGTTCAGGAACGGCACGACGTTCACGAGGAAGAAGGTGATCCCCTCGCCCCGGAGCGGCAGGTACTTGATGTTGAAGACGTACACCACCACGAGCACCGCGAGCAGGATCAGCTGCGACCACTGCGTCGTGTCGCGGAAGAAGAGCCGGAGCTCCTTCAGCACCAGCTCGCGGCGCAACGTCCCGAACGGCGCCAGCAGCCGGTTGCCCAGCGCGAGCAGCGGGCCGCCGCTCTTCACGAACCGCTGCGCGCTCTCCTGCGCCTTGCTGAAGCCGGTCAGGTAGAGCCAGCGGTGCAGCAACGCGCCGAGCACCACCGCCGCCGCGGCAGTCGTCCAGAGCAGGTACATCGCCAGCCAGTCGGGCTCGCCGTTCAGGTACCCCATCGTCGCCTTCTGCACCCACTCGCTCGGCAGCAGCGGTGAGGTCGGCGTCCGTAGCACCGCGATGAAGTCCACCAGGTTGCGGAAGCCCTCGGGGCGCGCGAGCTGCTCGGGGCGGATGAG
This sequence comes from Gemmatimonadaceae bacterium, assembly GCA_044229035.1. Taxonomy (GTDB): domain Bacteria; phylum Gemmatimonadota; class Gemmatimonadetes; order Gemmatimonadales; family Gemmatimonadaceae; genus Pseudogemmatithrix. The sequence continues at coordinate 7,513 of JBGATT010000121.1, forward strand.
CCGGAACAGCAGCACGATCCCGCCGGCCGTCAGCACCGCGATCACCGACAGGATGTCGCGCGTGCGGCGGGCGGGGAAGACGTTCACCAGCGTCAGCGTCACCGCCGAACCCACCACCGCGGGGATGATGAACATCGGCAGCATGAGCGCGGCGACGAGCAGCGGGAAGAACCAGCCGCCGTCGTACACGAGCCCGTACGCGCTGAACATCGGCACCGACACCAGCAGCACCATCCAGCTCGACGCGATCACCGTCTCGAGCAGCTTCGCGCCGTACAGCTTGAGCCAGTCCACCGGCCCCGCCACCAGCATGTCGAGGTCCTTCGCGAGGAAGAAGCTCGAGAGCGCGGTGATCACGTTCGACAGCAGCAGGATGGACGTGAAGCCGAGGAGGATGAGCCCGAGCAGCTTCCCGGCGAGCAGTTGGCCGATCTCCTGCACGCCGCGGAAGTAGGTGAGCAGGCGGAAGAGCACGCCGAAGATGAACGCCCAGAACAGGAAGCCGGTGAGGCCGAGGATCGCGAAGCGCGCCCCGCGGCCCTTCTCCCCCTGCATCGAGCGCGCGCGCGCCGTGAGCCACTTGGGGAGGAGGAGGTGCAGCAGCGGCGGGTCGGGGAGCAGGCCGACCACCGGCTGGCTCCCGCTCCGCCGCCCCAGCGCACCGGCGAGGGGCTGTTCCCCGGTCCCGCGGGCGCCGGGCTCAGGCATCGAGGACATCGACGAGGTTGCGCGCGGCGTTCTCGCCCGTAAGCCGGAGGAAGATCTCCTCCAGCCCCTTCTCGCCGCCCTGCAGGTCGCGCCGCAGGTCGGTCATCGTGCCATACGCCTTGATCCGCCCGTTCACGATGATCGCGAGGCGGTCGCAGAGCGACTCGGCCACCTCGAGCGTGTGCGTCGAGAAGATGATCGTGTGCCCGCGGTGCGTGTACTCGCGGAAGAGGTCCTTGAGGATGCGCGCCGCCTTCGGGTCGAGGCCGACCATCGGCTCGTCCACCACGATGACCTCCGGCCGGTGCACGAACGCGCTCGAGATGATCAGCTTCTGCCGCATCCCGTGCGAGTAGCTCTCCACGAGCTCGTCGCGCCACTCCTCGAGGTCGAAGAGGGCCAGCAGTTCGCGCGCGCGGTGCTCGATCTCGTCGCCGCGCTGGTCGTAGAGCCCCGCCACGAAGCGCAGGAACTCCGCGCCGGTGAGCTTCTCGTAGATGAACGGCCGGTCGGGGATGAACCCCAGCTTCGACTTCGCCGTGATCGGGTCCGCCGTCATGTCCACGCCGGCCACGCGGATCGTCCCGCTCGTCGGCTTGAGGATGCCGGCGATCATGCGCAGCGTCGTCGTCTTCCCCGCGCCATTGGGCCCGAGGAAGCCGAACAGCTCGCCGCGGGGGACCACGAGGTCGATCGCGTCGACGGCGGTGAAGTCGCCGTACTGCTTGGAGAGCTTGAGGAGTTCGATCATCGCGCGTCCAGCACCTCGATCCGGAGTGTGCCCACGAGCCGCAGCAGCTCCCCCTGCCGGGTCAGCCCGCCGCGGACGAAGCGCAGGTGCGCCGCATCGGCCGGGAACTGCCCGAAGGTGGGATCGACCGCGACCCAATCGCGGAGCCGGATCTCCGGCCACGCATGGTAGTAGAACTTGCCGTTCACGTACGCGAGCCCCGTCGCGATCCGCGTCGGGATGCCGACCGCGCGCGCGAGGGCGGTGAAGAGCTGCGTGTGCTCGTTGCAGTCGCCGCGCCGCGTGCGCAGCACCTGCACCGCGTTGGGGATCGAGAGCGTGATCTCCTTCGCCAGCGAGTCGTGCACCCACCGGTTGATCCGCTCGGCCACCACCCGCGGGTCGCGCTCGTTCCCCGCGATCCGCAGCGCGAGCGCGACGATCGCCGGGTCGTTCGCCTGCAGCAACGGCTCACTCGCCAGCTCCGCCGCGAAACGTTGCCGGAAGCCCGCCTGTCGTCCCGCGAGCGTCCAGTCCGCCGCGAGGACGTCGGCCCCTTCGCGCGTGATGGTCAGCTCGTTCCCCTCGCGCCGCTGCCGGCCGCCCTGGAGGTCGAAGCCGTCGAGCGACGTGCCGGCGAGTCGCACCCGCAGCCGCGCGGGACCGTCGCGACCCGGGAGCGCCCCGGCGGCGATCGCCGTCCCTTCGAGGATGTCGCCCACGGTGCGACCGGGCCCGCGCGTCGTGCCTGCCGCGGGGGCCGACTGCGTCCCCGTCGCGATCCGGTCCCGGCGCCAATTCTCGAACGCGATCTCGTACGCGATCCGCTTGAGCACGATCCCGCCCGGCTGCGTCGATTCCACCACGCGACCCTGCGCATCGACCCAGCCGCTGAATCCGGCCCCGTCCGTCGGCTCCAGCTTCCAGGCGCGCACGGTGTCGGTGAGCGCCGAGACGAAGCGCATCGACGTCGAATCGAACCGGGCGCTGTCCACCAGCGTGAAGAGGCTCTCCGCCGCGAAGCGCAGCGTGAGGTCCTTCGCCGCCATCGTCGCCGGATCGAAGCTCGCGATCGTCACCGTCTTCCCCACCTGGGGCTCGCGCACGAGGACCGCGACCGCCGGGATCATCGTCGGCAGCAGGATCGGGCCGCGCACCGCGAGGCGCTGCGTGTCCGCCGGCTGCCCGGGGACGTTCATCACGAACGCGACCCCGGTATCGCCCTCGGCCCGCCCCACGATGCTCATCGGCGCGACCGCGCTCTCGATCGAGACATCGAAGGTCTGCAGCACGAGCGACCGCGACAGCGTGATCACGCTCCGCGCGCTCGCCCGGAACTCCTGACGGGCGACGGGGAGGTCGGCCGTGAAGAAGTCGGTCACCTCGAACTGCGTCAGCGAGGTGTCGATCGTCGTCGAGGCGTAGCCGATCTGCCGGCCGTCCTGCTCCACCAGATAGAAGCTCGTGCTCGGACCCAGCCGCAATGCGGCCTCGGC
>JBGATT010000253.1:0-2261 GCA_044229035.1 Gemmatimonadaceae bacterium
CACTCGGGTGGGGACTGAACCTCGCGGTGCAGCGGATCGATGCGCCGGTCGGGTCGCGGAAGGGCGCGTACTCGACGAGTGACCCGCGGGTCCTGGTCACCGGTGAGGCGGCCATCGCCGCCGCACGGATCGCCCTCCCGTCCGTGAACCACCACGGCGGGGGACGCTCGTCGGTGGACGGGGCCGTGCGACTCCTCGAGTCCGCCGGCTCGCCGGAGCAGGTCTTCCGGACGGCTGCCGATGCGAGCCGCCGCCTCGGTCTCGACGACAAGGCGTCCTGGCTCGCGCGCCTGCCCGTGGAGACGCGGATCGCGCTCGAGATGGCCGCGCACGAGGAGCAGGAGCGCCAGGCCGCGGAGGGCGAACTCGCCGAGCTGGAGGCGGCGTGGCGGGCGGCGGAGGAGGTCGCGGCGATCGCCGACTCCCTGACGCTCCCGGATCGGGTGCTCACGCGACTTGAACGGCTCGGTCGCCGGGTCTAACTTTAACGGGCTACGCCATTTACGCCTGACGAGCCCGATGCCGACCTACGAGTACCGCTGCCCCGACGGGCACGACTTCGAGAAGTTCACGCAGAAGATCAGCGACGCGCAGTCGGAGCTCCCGTGCCCGACCTGCGGCAAGGTCGCACCGCGGCGCATGTCGGCCGGTGGTGGGCTGCTCTTCAAGGGGTCGGGTTTCTACATCACCGACTACGGCAAGGACGGCAAGAAGGATCAGCGCGCGGCCACCAAGACCGAGGGGGCGGCGAGCCCGCCGACGCCGGCCGCGACGACCTCCGCGACCACGAGCGCGCCGGCGCCCGCCGCCGCGCCCGCCTCGAGTTCGTCGAAGCCCGGCTCCGACGCGTGACCGGACTCGACGCCCTGCGCGACGCGCTCCAGCGCGCCGCGGTCGCCATCGGCGCGAGCGCGGATGTCCAGCCCAACCTCGAGCGTCCGCGCGATCCTGCGCACGGCGATTGGGCCACCAACGTCGCGATGACGCTCGCGAAGCCGCTCGGCAAGAAGCCGCGCGACATCGCCGACGCGCTGATCGCGGCGCTCGACACCAAGGCCGCCGGCGTCGCCGAGGCGACCGTCGCGGGGCCGGGGTTCATCAACTTCCGCCTCTCCACCGCCGATCTCGCCTCGGGGCTCGCGCGCATCCTCGCGGCCGGCACCTCGTACGGGACGGGCCAGGGCGGGGCGGGGAAGACCGCCAACGTCGAGTTCGTCTCGGCCAATCCCACCGGCCCCCTGCACGTCGGCCATGGGCGACAGGCAGCGCTCGGCGACTCCATCGCGTCGCTGCTCTCGTCGCAGGGCTGGCAGGTCACCCGCGAGTTCTACTACAACGACGCCGGCGTGCAGATCGCGAACCTCGCGCGGTCCGTTCAGGCCCGGCTGCGCGAGCGCGCGGGCCTGCCGCTCGAGATCCCCGAGGGCGGCTACCACGGCCAGTACATCGCCGAGATCGCCGAGCGCTACGCGGCCGAGTTCCCGGGTGATGCCAAGGGCGACGACCTCGAGCAGGTGCGCGCGGTCGCGGTGCGCGAGTTGCGCAAGGAACAGGACCTCGACCTGCGCGCGTTCGGCGTGAAGTTCGACGTCTACTACCTCGAGAGCTCGTTGTACACCGATGGGCTCGTCGAGAAGACGGTCGGCAAGTTGGTGAAGGCCGGGCACACCTTCGAGGATGACGGCGCGCTCTACCTCCGCACCACGGAGTACGGCGACGACAAGGATCGCGTCATGCGCAAGCGCGACGGGACCTTCACCTACTTCGTGCCGGATGTCGCGTACCACGTGACCAAGTTCGAGCGGGGCTACACGCGCGCGATCAACGTGCAGGGCGCCGACCACCACGGCACGACCGCGCGCGTGCGCGCCGGGTTGCAGGCGCTCGACATGGGGGTGCCGCAGGGCTACCCCGAGTACGTCCTGCACCAGATGGTCACGGTCATGAAGGGCGGCGAGGAGGTGAAGATCTCCAAGCGTGCCGGCAGCTACGTCACGGTGCGCGACCTGATCGACGAGGTGGGGCGCGATGCGGTGCGCTACTTCTTCCTCATGCGGAAGGGCGACAGCCAACTCGTGTTCGACGTGGACCTCGCGCGGTCGCAGAGCGAGGAGAACCCCGTCTACTACATCCAGATGGCGCATGCCCGCGTCTGCAACATCTTCCGCGTGGGCGACATCGACCCGGCGAGCGTGACGGGCGCCGGACTCGACTGGAGCGTGCTCGACACCCCCGAGGAGCGCGAACTGATGAAGGCGCTG
>JBGATT010000122.1:0-13497 GCA_044229035.1 Gemmatimonadaceae bacterium
CAGTCCCCCGCTTCTGCCTTCTCCCATCTCCCGTCAGCGCTCCGACTAGTTCTTGTGCCGGAAGGTGATGCGACCGCGACTCAGATCGTACGGCGACACCTCGACCGAGACGCGATCCCCTTGGAGCACGCGGATGCGGAAGCGCCGCATCTTGCCGGCCATCGTGGCCAGCACGTCGTGTCCGTTCGAGAGGTGCACCCGGAAGGTCGCGCTGGGCAGCACTTCGGAGACGGTCCCTTCGAGTTCGATCGCTTCTTCTTTGGCCATACGGTCCGGTGATGGGTAACGGCGAAAGATATCCCGATGGGCCCCGCTTCGGCAGGGGTCAGCGGGGGGCGTCGCAGCGGGGGGCGCCGGCGGCCGCGGCCTGAAGCACCGCGACGAGTTCCCGCACCACCGAGGCCCCGGCGTCCGCGTCGTACCACTTCTGCTTGTCGCGGGCGAACGTCTCGAGCGTCCCTGCGGTCCGGGCCTGCATCGCGAGCTGCTGGAGCGCGGCCGGACGCTCTACCAGGCACCCGACATCATTCCCGCTCGGGTCGAGGACGACGAAGGTCGGCGTCGCCGGCCGCCCGTCAGGCGTCCGATGCGCTTCCATCACCGCCTGACCGGGGCCCGGCAGCACCACGCGGAGCTCGAGCGACGGGACCTGCTCCACCAGGCGCGCGATGTACGGGAGCGTGTTCGCGGAGTCGCTGCACCCGTCCACCGCGACGACGAGGATCCGCCACCGGCCCATCAACGCGCGCGCGGTCGCGAGGACGTCCGGCGCGATCACGGCCGCCTCGGTATGGCGCACCCAGAGTTCACGCCGCGCCTTCGCCTCGGCGAGGAAGGTCCGATAGTCCTGGCCGCTGGCGTAGAGCGCCCCGAGGGTCGAGTCGGTGCGGACCGTGGGCGTCAGGCCCGTCTCGGCACCGGAGTCGCAGTCGGGGAGCGGCGAAGCGGCGGCGAGCAGTGCGAAGGCGATCGGGATGAGCACGGGGCTCCCGGATTCGGGGACGAGGTGAGCGGACCGGTGCAAGATGACCACGTCGACGCCGCCCTGTCCACCGCATCGGGCGTCGGTTACTCTCCCGCATGGCCGCCCTCACCGACGCCGTGCTCGCGTATCTCGCCGCCAACCGGCTCGAGACCGTTGCCGCGCTCTTCGGCATCGTGAGCGTGTGGCTGAGCACCCGCGAGCACATCGCCAGCTGGCCCACCGCGATCGTGAACGTGGGGCTCTATTTCCTCGTCTTCCGGCGCGCGCAGCTCTACGCGGACATGTGGCTGCAGGCCATCTACCTCGTCCTCTCGTGCTACGGCTGGTACGAGTGGAAGTTCGGCGGCGCCGACCGCACCGAGCTCCCCGTCTCGCGCGTGACGCGCCGCGAGGCGTTGCGCCTCATCCCGATCGGGCTCGTCGCCGCCTCGGGACTCGCCCTCTACTTCGAGCGGCATACCGACGCGGCCCTGCCTTGGGTGGACTCCGCGCTCTCGGTACTGAGCCTCATCGCGCAGTGGATGATGACGCGCAAGCTTCTGGAGAACTGGGCGCTCTGGATCATCGCCGACATCGCCTACGTGGCGATGTTCCTCTCGAAGGCGCTGTACGTGACCGCCGCGCTCTACGCCGTCTTCCTCGTGCTCGCGACCAAGGGCTACCTCGACTGGCGCCGCTCATGGCTGGCTCGCACATCGTCCTGACCGGCCCCGAGTGCACGGGGAAGACGACCCTCGCGACCGCCCTCGCGCGGCACCTCGGCGTGCCCTCGGTCCCCGAGGCGGCCCGCCTCTTCGCCGAGCGCAGCGACACGCCGCTCTCCGCGACGACCGTCGAACCCATCGCGCGCCTCGCGATGGAGCTGCAGGACGCCGCCGGCGACGGCGGCCGGTCCGCGTTCGTCGGCGACACCGACCTCGTGAGCACCGTGGTCTACGCGCGGCACTACTACGGTCACTGCCCGGACTGGATCGTCGCGGAAGCCCGCGCGCGGCGCGCCGATCTGTATCTGCTCTGCGCCCCCGACCTGCCCTGGACGCCAGACGGCGTGCGCGATCGCCCCCTGCACCGCGAGGCGCTCTTCGAGGACTTCGCGGCAGAGCTGCGCGCGATGGACGCGAACGTGGTCGTCATCACGGGCGAGGGTCCGGCACGCACCGACGCAGCGCTGCGTGCGGTGGAGTCCCTCGCGCGCTAGACGCCGGTCAGCGCGGCGGCCACGACGTGACCGCCGCGTCGAGCCGCTCCACGAACGCCGCGATGGTACGCGCCGAGCGGTAGTAGAACCCGGGCTGGATCCGCTCCGGATCGTCGGTCGCCTTGTGGTAGTCGGGGTGATCCTCGACGCCGAAGTAGACGAACGGGATCCCGGCGGCGTGGAACGCGCCCTGGTCCGACTGGCCGGTCCAATCCTCGGATCCGCCGCCGCTGTCGTGGCCGAGCTTGAGCGTCACGAGCGCCTGCGGCGCCAGGGCCTCGAGGAGCGGGCGCATCCGCGGCCACGGCGTCGCGCCGGCCGCGTACAGTTCACCCTTCTCGTTGCGCGAGACCATGTCGAGGTTCACGTTGGCGACGATCGACGCCAGCGGCACGGGCGGCGCCGCGACGAAGGCGCGCGCGCCCTGCAGCCCGACCTCCTCCGCGTCCCACAACGCGAAGAGGATCGTGTGCTCCGGGGGGTGCGCCCTGAAGTGCGCGGCCATCGCGAGCACCGCGGCGGTGCCCGACGCATTGTCGTCCGCCCCGTTGAAGACCTGGCCGTTGCGTGTCCCCACATGGTCGTAGTGCGCGCTCACCACGATCACGCGTTCAGGCGCGCGCCGCCCGCGCACGAGGCCGAGGACGTTCGCGCCACGCAGCGAGTCGGTCGCGTTGCGCCGGGGCGGGCGCACCCACGCGTGCACGTGACGGCCGTCCACCGGGTCGAGCCCGAGTCGCCGGAACTCCGCCTCCAACCAGCCGCGCGCCTTCACGTTCTCGGGCGTCATCGCACCGCGCCCCCCCATCGAGTCGTGCGCGAGTCGGTAGACGTCCCCGATGAGGCGAGCCGAGTCGAGGGCGGGCAGCGCCCCGGGTCGCGGAGCGTCCTGGGCCGTCGCCCCGGGGGTGCCCGAGGGCGGCCGGCATGGCGCGTCGGAAGGCGCGAAGCAGTCGAGTGATCATGCGCGCAATCTGGTCGCGCGACCGGCAAGCCTCAATACGCGCCGGTGCGTCGCCTCAGCGGACCGCGACCACCACGAGTCGAAGTTCCGGCGTCCCGACCGCTCCGCCAAGTCGATTGGGCGGACGAAGCTCCTGGACCTCCACGCGCCGCCCCGCGACCGTTCGCTGGCGGGCAGCGGGCGTCGAGGCCGTCACCTCGATCTCGACGAGCACTTCCGGCTCCGGCGCGACCGTCACCCCCACCTCGACGATCGCGCGTCCTGCCCAGACGCAGACGGCATCGATCGGACAGGTGGAGTTCTCGATCACGCGCGAGAACCGTACGACCGTCTCCGCATCCTGACTCACCGCGGCGCGCCCGATCTCGAGCCAGAACGGGTCGCCGAATCCGAAGGAGGCCTGCACCCCGGTCGGCGAGCCGCAACCGAGGGCGAGGCACAACGAGAAGAGCGGGGCAAGGCGCTTGATCATGCACGCCCTACCCCGCCCTCCCTTCCCCCGTCACTGAGGGTCCATCAGGTGCCGCAGGTTACCAGGCGGTCACCGCTTCGAGCATGAAGCCGTTGAACTTGCCGTTGCTGCGGATGTCGCGGCGGGCGAAGCCGTCGTAGGTCTGCGTCACGTACTCGGCCTTGAGCAGGAGGTTCGGGGTGAGGAACCAGCCGCCACCGAACTGGGTGCGGTTCACCGTCACGTCCGAGTTGTCCTGCAGGGTCGCGCCGGCGCCGGTCACGCCGAGGTCACCCGCGAAGTTCGCGAGACGGCCGGCGATGTAGAGCTTGTCCGAGGGGCCGAAGCGATAGGTCAGGTCGAACTGGTTGTGCGTGATGTCGCGGGTCGCCGTCTCGGCCGCCGACCGGCCCTTCGCGCTCTCGATCACGCCGAAGAACTCGAGGCCGCGGAACTTGACGAACGGGTTGATCATCATGCCGGTCATCTCGTCCGAGAACCCGGGGTTGATCGCGCCGGAGGTGAAGTTGGCCGACTCGGTCGCGCGCCAGTTCTCGAGGACGTAGTAGTAGCGCGAGCCCGCGCGGTCGCCGCTGTAGATCGTGTTGCTCACCGCGCTCTTCTGGCTGCGCCACGAGCCGGTCAGGCGGACGCGGAGGTCGTCATTGAGCTGCCGGTCGTAGCCGATCTTCAGCATGTGGGCCGGGTCGCGGTCGGCCGGGCGGGCCAGCTGACCACGGATCTCACCGTTCGTGATCGCGGCGACGGCAAGGAACCCATTGCGCTGGAAGATCGCCTCGGCGCCGACTTCCGTCGTGAAGGCCTCGAGGATCGAGTTGCCGACGAGCGGATTGAACATCGCCTGGCCGTTGTCGGTGCGGCGGAAGTGCTGGTCGCCGTAGTTCACCTCGAAGTGGCCGATCTTCAGCGTCGTGTACTTCATGATGCTGTTGAAGAGCGGGAGGTCGAACGGCGACTCGTCGATCTGGATGAAGCCGTCCTTGACCCACGTCTCGTTATGGTGCCGCGCCGAGAGGTAGCTGGTCATCTGGACGCGGATGCCCGGGGCCAGCTGCGCGTTGAAGATCATGTTCGCGACCGCGTTGTTGAAGCCCTTGCCGATCTCGATCAGGCGGTTGCGATCGGAGGTCGCGGGGCTGCCGGCGTTGCCGGGCGACGGGTTGACCGCGGCGACGAACACCGAGTCGGCGTCATTCGAGTGCGAGAGCCCCTGGAACTGCTGGGTGAACGCGGCGCCGATCGTCATCTTGAAACCTTCGTACTTGGCGCCGGCGATCTTCGGCGTCTCGAACATGTTGATGCCGCGCGAATCGTATGGCCGCGTGTACTGGATCACCATCGGCTGCGGATACTTCACCTGCGCCGAGTCGAGGACCTGCGCGCCGGCCGGGGCGGCCATGGCCAGGCCGGCGACGAGAGAGAGGGCGGTACGGATGTTACGCATATATGGGTACCTCGGGGGAAGAGACCGGCACCCGCCGGTCAGGGTTGGAGCTGCACAGTGGGGGGAGTGACGTTCGGAACCGTTCAGGGCTGGAGCTGCAGGTCGAAGTTCACGGTGATGGTCGGATCCACCTTGAGCGCACCCATCATCAACTTGGGCGGCTGCACGTTCCAGTCGGTCATGAGGAGCGCGTACTTGCCGGTCACGCGGAGCGCGCCGGCCGCACCGGCCGCGTACTCGACCGGGAACGAGATGGGCTTCGTCACGCCGTTCAGCGTGAGCGTGCCGTTGAGCGTGCCCTTCACCGGGGCACCGGCCGCGAGTTCGTAGCCGGTGAGCGCGAACACGATCGTGCGCTGGGTCGTGGCGTTGAGGGCCTTCATCATGTGCCCGTTCATCGTCCCGTTCTCGCAGTCAAGCTTCGCGACCGGGAAGGTGAGGGTCACGGTCTTGACGGCCTTCTGCGCCTTCAGGACGTTCGCCGCGGCGCCGGCGTCCGCGTCGATCACGGCGTCGATCTGCGTCGCCTTGCACGACCAGTCGCGCACGGTCGACTTCCCGTCGAACCAGAGCTTGCTCTCGGCGCGGAGCTTGAGGGGATCGAGCAGGGGGCGCCAGGCGCCTGCGACGGCGAGCAAGAGCAGGGCGGTAGCGGCACCGCGGATTCGACTGCTCATGGGGGAGTCTCCGGTCCAGGTTCACGTTCCGCGCAGGGTGCGCGTTTCGTGGTATGAAGCTCGGTGTGGGGACATTCCCTGACAGTAGGGCAGTACCGGAACTTTGGTCCGGTCCTTTCGGCTCTTTGGGTAGTGGGATTCCCTACCCACCCTTACTCTAGTCGCAGGGGAGCGCGTCAGGGTAGCGCGGCGAGTGCGACCAACCGGTCAGCGTAAGGGTCGTGATGCCCAGGACGGGCATCCGGCTCTCGATCCGGATCGGGATGTGGCACTCCTCGGCGTACAGGTTGATCCGGATGGTCCCGGTACCCTTGTACCGCTTGGGGTCACGCACCTCCATCTCCACGACGCGCGTCCGGAAGATCCCTGCGGCCGTGGTGAGCGTCTCCTCTCCCTTCACGCGCACCACGGTCGGGTTGCGGGTAGCGTCGAAGTGCCGGTCGAACCGGAGCACGGTATCACGCCCGAGCGGGATCGTACGCAGGAAGTAGAGGAACGACAGCTCGTCCAGCGGCAGATCGCTCCCGAGGGCGCCGGATGGACCCTCGCTGTCGCTCCATCGATGCGACGCGCGATCGATCGTGACGCGCTCCGCTCCGTTCGAGAGCACGTGCCGTTCGGTCTTCTCGAAGCGGACGATCGCGAAGCGGTGCGGGTCGAGCCAGGAACTCGTCCGATCGGTCGCGCGGATGGGACCCTTCCCTGCGTTGATCTCGGAGCGCAGCCGCCAGACGCTGACCCCCTGCTCGACGACTGGGCCCTCGATCCACATCCGCCCCGTCCCGACGTCACCCAGGCGTGCGATGCGCACCTGATAGTCGAGCGCCTCCCCGATCGCGAAGGGCAGCCGCGGCTCCACGGTGCGCGCCTGCGCGAACGCTGGCGCGACGGACGCGGCGGTCACCACGAGGCCGAGCGCGAGGGACGCCGCCGCAGGGGTGACGACACGGCGGACGTGGACGGTCAGAAGGAACTCGGCGAAGAGGATGGGCACGGCGACGGAAACTCGCATCTGGTACCCCGGTCAACCAGCCGGGGCGTCCCCGGCCCGTTGTGGGGAATGTCCCGACGCGTCGCTGCATGGACCCGCGCGGAGCTGTCGGGCGAAATGAGAAGGGCGGGCCACGAGGCCCGCCCTCCGTCCGACATCACCGCGCGGCCGACGTCACTGCACCGCGTTGATCATGTCGAAGATCGGCAGGTACATCGCCACGACCATGCCGCCGACGACGACGCCGAGGAACACGATCATCATCGGCTCGAGGAGCGAGAGCAGGCCGGAGACCGCGGCATCGACCTCCTCGTCGTAGAAGTCGGCGATCTTCGAGAGCATCTCGTCGAGACCACCGGTCTGCTCACCGACGGCGATCATGGAGATCACCATCGGGGGGAAGACGCCGGACTTGGCGAGCGGGGCGGAGATGGTGTCACCGCCGGCGATCGACGAGCGCGAGGCCAGGATCGCGTCCGAGACGACGCGGTTGCCGGCGGTCTTCGCCGTGATCTCGAGGCCGTCGAGGATGCTCACGCCGGAGCTGATCAGGGTGCCGAGGGTTCGCGTGAAGCGCGAGACGGCGGACTTGCGGAGCACGTCGCCGAGCACGGGCGCCTTGAGCATGAGGCGGTCGATCGCGAGCTGCCCGTTCGCCGTCGCGTAGTAGCTCTTGAAGCTCCGGAATCCGACGAAGCCAGCGATGATCAGTGCCCACCAGTAGCCCTGGAGGAACTCCGACAGCGCGATGACGATGCGCGTCGGGAGCGGCAGGGCGAGGCCCACGGAGGCGAACATGCTCTGGAACGTCGGGATGACGAACAGGAGCAGCACGGTGATCGCCGTGCCGGCGACCCCCATGATGACGCCGGGGTAGATCATCGCGCCCTTCACCTTGCGGACGAGGGCGTCGTTCTTCTCCATGAAGGTCGCGAGACGCATCAGGATGGTGTCCAGGATGCCGCCGGCCTCGCCGGCCGCGACCATGTTCACGTAGAGCTCGGTGAACGCGTTCGGATGCTTCGCGAGCGCGTCGGCCACGGTGTGGCCCGACTCGACGTCGAACACGACCTGCCGCGTCACGTTCTGCAGGACCGGGTTCTCCGACTGCTTCGAGAGGATGTCGAGCGCCTGGACCAGCGGCAGGCCCGAGTTGATCATCGTCGAGAACTGTCGCGTGAAGATGACGATGTCGCGCATCGCGATCGACCCCTTCGTCTTGCTCGGGGTCTTCGACTGCTCTTCGACCTTGACGACGTTCATGCGCATCTTCTTCAGTTGCGCGACGGCGTCGTCCTTGCTCGAGGCCTCGATCGTGGCGCTCTTGAGCTCGCCCCCGGCGGTGCGGGCGGTGTAGGAAAAGGCGGGCATGGGGTCTCCTGGTTACGAGGGGCTCAGCGGCGGCCCGCGCCGCCGGCCATCGGGCCGGACTTCGCGGAGGCCGACGGACCCTCCTCGATGGCGGTCTTGCCGATCATGCGGAGGAACTCGTTCGGGTCGCCCGAGACGCGGAGGCATTCCTCCTCCGTCACCTCCTTGGCGACGTACAGCTGATAGAGCGCATCGTTGAGCGTCTGCATGCCGAACTTCTTGCCCGACTGCATCGACGAGTAGATCTGGTGGATCTTGTCGTCGCGGATGAGCGCGCGGATGGCGGGCGTGACCACGAGGATCTCCGCCGCCATCACCCGCCCCTTGCCGGTGCGCTTAGGGAGCAGCGTCTGCGTGATGATCCCCTCGAGCACGAACGCGAGTTGGGCGCGGACCTGCGCCTGCTGATGGCTCGGGAAGACGTCGATGATGCGGTTGATCGCCTCGGCCGCCGAGTTGGTGTGCAGGGTGGCGAACGCGAGGTGACCCGTCTCGGCGATGGTGAGTCCGGCGTGGATCGTCTCGTGGTCGCGCATCTCGCCCACGAGCACCACATCGGGATCCTCGCGCAGCGCGTACTTCAGGGCGTTGCCGAACGACTTCGTGTCGCTCCCCACCTCGCGCTGGTTGACGATGCATCCCTGATGCTTGTGGATGAACTCGATCGGGTCCTCGACCGTGAGGATGTGCCCCTTCCGCTCGCGGTTGATCTTGTCGATCATCGCCGCGAGCGTCGTCGACTTGCCCGAGCCCGTGGGACCGGTGACGAGCACCAGGCCGCGCGGCTTCTCTGCGAGCTTGGCGATCACCGGCGGCAGGTTGAGGTCGGCGAACGTCTTGATGTTGAAGGGGATCTGCCGCATCACGATCGAGACGCAGCCGCGTTGCTTGAAGCAGTTGCCGCGGAAGCGCGCGAGGTTCTGGATGCCGAACGAGAAGTCGAGCTCGTCCTCCATCTCGAACCGCTTCTTCTGGTTCTCGGTGAGCACCGAGTACGCGAGTTGCAGCGTGTCCTTCGGCTGGAGGATCACCTCCTGCCGCGATGACTGGATGTCGCCGTCGATGCGCAGCTTGGGGCGGTCGCCCGCGGTGATGTGCAGGTCGGAAGCGCCGCGCTCGATCATCTCCTCGAGGAGCACGCGGAGATTGACCTGGGGGGCGGCAGCGGAGGCGGGGGCGGTCATTCGGTGACGACGGAGGATGGGGGGAGGAGGACCGTCACGCGCTCGTCTCGCGAACGACCTGTTCCAACGTGGTGATGCCCTTCCAGACCTTGAGCAGGCCGTCCATGCGCAGCGTGAGCATGCCGCCCTCGACCGCGGCGTCCTTGATCTCCGCGGCGCCGACGTTCTGCAGGATCAGCTTGCGCAGCGACGGCGTCATGAACATGACCTCGTACGCGCCTTGGCGGCCCTTCAGGCCCGAGCCGTTGCACGCGTCGCAGCCCTTGCCCTTGAAGAAGGGCATGTCCATGACCTTCGTGTGCATCGTCACGTTCGCCAGGTGCGGTGCCGCATCGGCGGGCGCGCGCGCGATCATGTCCTTCACCGCCTGCTCGGTGAAGCGCAGGTCCTGCAGCGTCATCTCCGGCGTGAACTTCGCCGCCTCGAACTCGACGGCATCGGGCCGGAAGACGACCTTGCATTTGCCGCAGATGCGGCGCAGCAGGCGCTGCGCGAGCACGAGATTGAGCGCCGAACTCACGTTGAACGGCTCGAGCCCCATGTCCAGGAGTCGCGTGACCGTCTCGGCCGCCGAGTTCGTGTGCAGGGTCGAGAGCACGAGGTGGCCCGTGAGGGCCGCCTTGATCGCGATCCCGCCGGTCTCGAGGTCACGGATCTCGCCGACCATGATGATGTTCGGATCCTGACGCAGGAACGCCTTCAGCGCCGCCGCGAACGTCATCCCGATCTCGGTGCGCACCAGCACCTGATTCACCCCGTAGAGATTGTACTCCACGGGATCCTCGGCCGTCATGATGTTCGTGTCGACCGAGTTCACCTTGCTGATGCAGCTGTACAGCGTCGTCGTCTTGCCCGAGCCCGTCGGACCGGTGACGAGCACCATGCCGTACGGGTTCTGCACCGCCTCCATCAGTTCCTTCTCGGCGCGCGGCTCGATGCCGAACTTCTCGAGGTCCAGCGTGAGGTTGCCCTTGTCGAGGATGCGGAGCACGACCTTCTCGCCGAAGAGCGTCGGGAGCGTCGAGACACGGTAGTCGATGACCTTCTTGCCCATCTTGAGCTTGATGCGGCCGTCCTGCGGCACGCGGCGCTCGGCGATGTTGAGCGCGCTCATGATCTTGAAGCGCGAGATGAGCGCCGGCTGCATCTTCTTGGGCGGCTTCATGACCTCCTGCAGCGCGCCGTCGATCCGGTAGCGCACGCGCAGGTCGTGCTCGAAGCACTCGAAATGGATGTCCGACGCGCCGCGCTTGACGGCATCGGTGAGGATCGCGTTGATCAGCTTCACGACCGGGGCATCGTCCACCGCGGCGGCGAGCGCCGCGGCCGACCTCTCCGCCGTCTCCTCCGCGACGACCTCGAGGTCCTCCGTCTCCATCCCCTCTATCTCCGAGAGGAGGGTCGACATCTGGACGTCGTTCGACTCGTAGTGCTTCTCGATGACGTTCTTGAGCGTGAACTCGCCCGCGATCACCGGGAAGATGTCGTATCGCGTGATGAACTTCAGGTCCTCGATCACGCCGAGATTCGTCGGATCCGCCATTGCCACGGTGAGCGTGCGGCCGTCTCGCTTGAGCGGGAGGACGAGGTTCTTCGTGGCGAGGTCCGCCGGCACCAGCTTCACGATCTTGCTGTCGACCTCGAACTTCGACAGGTCCACGGCGGGCATCTTGTATTGCCGCGCGAGCGTACGAACGAGGTCGTTCTCCTGGATGAAGCCGAGCTTCACCAAGTTGTAGCCCACCCGCGTACCGCTCTGCCGCTGCTCGTCGAGCGCCTTCTGCACCTGCTCGCGCGAGACGAGGCCCTCCTTGATGAGGAGGTCCCCGATCCGTTCGCTGCCGGCGTTCGCTGCAGAGGCCATGCGTATGGGGTCCCGATGGGTACGGACGGTATACGGCGCGCCCCCGGTCGGCGCGGCGCCGACCCGGGGAAGAATGCGTGAAGGTGCCCGCACAGACGCGATGGTGTCAAGGACGACGACCGCGACTCGCGAGCGGAACCTCCGTGTCGGGAGGACGAGGGGCACCGGAAAACGTGACATGCGGCCGCAGGCGCTCGGTCAACGCCGGCCCGATACCGCGAACCCGGTCGAGCGCCTCCATGGATCCGAACGGGCCGAGTCGCGCGCGTTCCTCCACGATCCGGGCCGCGAGCGACGGTCCGATCCCGGGCAGGCGCTCCAGTTCTTCGACGGTGGCAAGGTCCACATCGATAAGACTCGACGGCTCGACGGCGCTCGCCGCGTGGGGCGGACGCGGGGCGGTCGAGGGACGCGTGCGAAGCGACAGGGGTGGCTCCGATGGCGAGGCGGCGGGCGAGTCGACCTTTACCGCAGCGCGCCGCCCGGTCCGTTCGGTCCTCGTCCGACGAGGCCCTCCGCTGGCGATGACGGAATCGACGCGCGCAAGCTGGTCTGCGAGCGCGGTGCTCGCCGCGGGAGTGGCCGGGGGGCGTTCGATCGTGCGCCACGCGCGCACGCCGGCGCCGAGCGCGGCTACCGCTGCGACGAAGATCAGGGCTTGGCGTTCTGCTGGCGTCGGCACCGGAAAACGATGGCGCGTTCCCGCGCGATCCGTGGTACCGATTCGCTGCAGCCAGAGTGAATGGAGCGCGAGCGTAAACAGGCGCAGAAACCGTTAAGCGGCTCCTTACTGACGTTATAGTGCCCCTTAACTGCGATTACAGACCCCGAATGACGGCCATCGCCACGTCGCCGACCATCTGGAGCGTCCGTTGCGACACTTTGTCCGCAGTGTCCCCGGTCCGATGATGCCAGGGGTAGTCCAGATCGATGACGTCGATCACCCGAAGACCCTTACGGAGCAACGGGAGGTGGTCGTCGGTGATGGCGATGCCTTGCCGATTGGTGAACGCGGCACCGTATCCCAACTGCTGCGCCGTCGTCCACACCCGCTGCACGACCTCTGGTGCCCCCTGCACGGAGTTCGCCTCCTGCTCGAACACCGGGACCGAGTCTCCGACCATGTCCCAGAGAACTCCGGCCAGGGGGGCGTACCCGGGCTCCGGTAGGTGGTCCGCGAACCAGGTCGAGCCGATGAGCACGTCGGTGTTCGTGTCGAAGCTACCCCAGTCCTCGCCATCCACGAGCAGGAGGTCCACCCCGACCGGCGGGGGGGACCGCTTCAAGGCTTCCGCCACCCCGAGCAGGATCGCGACGCCGGAGGCTCCGTCATTCCCGCCGGGGACAGGGAGCGCCGCCTGCGCCGGATCGGACTCCATGTCCGCGGTCGGGCGCGAATCCCAGTGGGCGAGGTAGAGCACACGACGCGCGTCACCAGGCCGGAAGCGGGCCAGGATGTTCCGCATGGGAAGTCGCTGACCGTCGACCGTGACATGCGTCCACTGTTGGACCACCACCGCATCCGCACGCCGCCGGAGTTCCGCCACGAGCCAGTCGCCAGCCGCTCGATGCGCGGCCGAGCCCGGCACCCGCGCACCGAACCCGACTTGCCGCACGACGCTGGCCATCGCCGCCGCGCCGTCGAACTCGACCGCGGCGCCGCCGACGACCGGGGCCGGGCTCGCCACGGCCGAGCGCCGGTCGGCGCGTGCGGCGGCATCGGCCCCGCTGCACGACACCGCGATGAGCGCGAAAGACCCGAGGAGCGCCGCGTAGACGAGCGTGCGGCGACGGGGGGCAGATTGGATCGTCGAGGAGCAGGAACGCACGGCGACAGGACTCCGGTAGCGAGGGCGCACCTTCCAGCACGGGCGGGGTAATCCGTGCACGGCCTTGCCCCGCACTGGATGGCCGGTGGAATATACGAGTCCGGGAGCGCGGACCGCGCTCGCTGGCCCCCGGTCGACCGTCGGCCAGTCGCTCATCGCCCGTCCCCCGCCCGTTCCCCGCACCTGCCCGGCGTGAAGATCGTCGCCCGCTACATCCTCAAGGAGCACGCCGGCCCGCTGATGTTCGCGCTCTCCGCGCTGACATCGCTGTTGCTGCTCAACTTCGTCGCGAAGAAGTTCGGCGACTTGGTGGGCAAAGGCCTCCCCTGGACGGTGATCGCGGAGTTCCTCCTGCTCTCGATCCCGTTCACGCTCGCGATGACGCTCCCGATGGCGGTCCTCGTCGCGACGCTGCACGCCTTCTCGCGCCTCGCCTCGGAGAACGAGATCACCGCGTTCAAGGCGAGTGGCGTGAGCATGCAGTACCTCGTGCGGCCGGTTATCCTCGCCTCGGTGGG
>JBGATT010000123.1:0-10402 GCA_044229035.1 Gemmatimonadaceae bacterium
GTCGATCGTGGTCGCGCGCCCATGCAGCATCCGGGCGAGCGCGGTGATGCGCTGCGTCGCCTCGTCCGCGGCGGGGGTGCCAAGCGTGTGCCGACCCCAGAAGCGATAGGGGCCACCGACGCGCGCGTCGACCTCCGCCTCCTCGGCGAACCAGCGTCGCAACGCCTCCGCGTGGGTGAGCGCCGACCAGACGTCGGCCGGCGAGGCGTCGAGGGGCTGCGTGTGCGTGACGACGAGATTCATCGCGGGCGATCCGTGGGAGAGGTGGCGCGTTGCGCGGCCTCGGCCGCGAAACGGAGGTCCTGCAAGCGGGCCGCCCAGAGGACGCGATAGCCGTCGAGCCAGCGGTCGACGTCGCGGAGCGGCGCGGGGCGGAGCGAATAGAGACGGAGCCGCGACTCGCGCCGTTCGGACACGAGACCGGCCTCGCGAAGGACCCGCAGGTGCTTGGAGATCGCCGGCCGACTCACGCGATAATCGGTCGCGATGGTGCCCGCGCTCCGCTCGCCCGCGCGGAGCGAGTCCAGGATCGATCGCCGCGTGGGATCGGCGATGGCCGCGAAGACGGCCACATTATGCGTAACCATTGGGTTACATATACGACCAAGAAGAACGGGGCGCAAGCCCCGTCCTCCGGCAACACGTCAGCGCGCGGGATCGCTCACATCCGCGGGCGGCCCGAGCGCAGGTACTCCGCCGCCGCGTTCGCCATCAGGCGCACGCCCGTCTCGAGCGCCGCGTCATCGCCCTGGAACAGCGGCGAATGGTTCGACGCCGCGGTGCGCCAGTCGATCGCGGTCGGCGTCACGCCGAGTCCGAACATCACGCCGGGCACGAGTTCCTGGAACCGCGAGAAGTCCTCGGCCGGCATCGACGGCTTGCCCACCGAGACCTTCCCCGCCCCGACCGTGCGGCGCAGCACCGGCGCGAGGAAGTCGGCGAGCGGGGTGTCATTCACCGTCGGCGGATACCCTTCGACGATCGTGACCTCCGCCGTCGCCCCCGACGCCTCGGCGATGTTGGTCGCCGTGCGACGCAACCGCTCGTGCGCGATGCGGCGCGTCTCCGGGTTCAGCGAGCGGATGGTGCCGATCATCACCGCCGTGTCGGGGATGATGTTCTCGCGGAGTCCGCCATGGAACGCGCCGACGGTCACCACGAGCGCCCCATCGGCGAGATCCACCTGCCGGCTGACGATCGTCTGCACGCCGAGGAGGATCTGCGCGCCCACGACGAGCGGATCGACGCCCGCGGCCGGCATCGCGCCGTGCGTCTGCTTGCCACGCACCACGATGCGGAAGTTGTCGGCACTGGCCTGCCGAGGACCGGCGGACCATTCGACGGAGCCGAGCTCGCCGGGTCCGACATGGAGCGCGAAGATCGCATCGACCTTGGGATTCTCCATGACCCCGGCGGCGATCATCGGGCCGGCGCCGCCCACGGGCGATCCCTCCTCCGCCGGCTGGAAGATGAACTTCACCGTGCCGGGCAGCTGCGCCTTCATCCCAGAAAGCACCTCGGCCGTGCCCATCAGGATCGCGACATGCATGTCGTGGCCGCAGGCGTGCATCACGCCGGTCTCGACGCCGTTGTAGACGGTGCGCTTGGTGGACTTGAACGGCACGTCCACGAGTTCGGTGACGGGGAGCGCGTCCATGTCGGCGCGGAGCGCGACGGTGGGGCCCGGACGCCCGCCGCGGAGCGTCCCGACGACGCCGTTCCCTCCCACGCCGGTCTGCACCTCGAGGCCGAGCGCGCGCAGGTGCGCCGCGACGAGCGCCGCGGTGCGGGTCTCCTGGAACGAGAGTTCGGGATTCTGGTGGATGTCGTGCCGCCACTCGATCACGCGCGACGCCACGGCCTTCGCGCGGCGGTCGATCTCCTCGACGAGGGCGTCGGGGCGCTGCGCGGCGGCGGTGAGGGGCGAGGCGGCGAGGACGAGGGCGAGCAGTCGGGCGGTGAAGCGCATGCCGGCTCCGGCGAAGGGATGAAGGGCAATTTGCGCACGGACCGCGGCCGCGGCCAACTTCCACGCATGCCGGGTGTCCCCGGCCTTCCCCCAGGATCCCCACATGACGCACTCCCTCGCTCGCGGCACGCGCCGCGCCGCCTCGTTCGCGGCCCTCGCCCTCCTCGCGGCGCCGGCGGCCGCACAGGACGTCGAGCGCACCAAGCAGCACGACTTCCGCATCGTCACCGTCGCCGACGGCCTGGTGAACCCGTGGGGCTTCGCCTTCCTGCCCGGCGGCGACATCCTCGTGACGCAGCGCGGCGGTCAGGTGCGCATCGTGCGCGCCGGGAAGATCCTCCCCGACACGGTGACCGGCGTGCCGCGCGTGCGCGCGAGCGGCCAGGGCGGCCTGCTCGACATCGTGCTGCATCCGAAGTTCGCGGAGAACAAGCTCGTCTATCTGAGCTACTCGAAGCCGAGCGAGGACGGGACGCAGGGTGCGACGGCGGTCGCGCGTGGCCGCTACGAGAGCGGCCGCTTCATCGACATGACCGACATCTTCGTCGCGAAGAACTGGTCCACCGGTCGCGGCCACTACGGCTCGCGCCTCGCGTTCGACCGTGACGGGTTCCTCTTCATCTCCCTCGGTGACCGTCAGGTCCCGCCGACGGGCGACCTCGAGAAGCATCCGGCGCAGGATCTCGCGACGCACCATGGCAAGACGATCCGCCTGAAGGACGATGGCTCGGTGCCGGCGGACAATCCGTTCGTGAACACCGCGGGGGCGCTGCCGGAGATCTGGAGCTACGGCCATCGCAACATGCAGGGCATCATGGTCCACCCGGAGACGAACCAGCTCTGGACGGTGGAGCATGGGCCGCAGGGCGGCGACGAACTGAACCTCGACGAGGCCGGAAAGAACTATGGCTGGCCGGTGATCGGCTTCGGCGTGAACTATTCGAGCGGCCTCGCGATCCACACGGGCACGACGCGCCGGGGGATGGAGCAGCCGGTGAACGTGTGGGTCCCGTCGATCGCCGTGGAAGGCCTGCTCGTGTACACGGGCGACAAGTTCCCGCAGTGGCGCGGCAACTTCTTCGTCGGCGGGATGGCGGGCCAGCGCCTGGTGCGCCTCACCATGGACGGCACGAAGGTCGTGGACGTGGAGAACATGTTGCAGCGGCGCGGGCGCATCCGGGCGATCCAGCAGGGGCCGGACGGTCTCCTCTACGTCGCGTTCGAGGACCAGGCAGGCGGGCCGTCGAAGATGGTGCGGCTGGAGCCGGCGCCGCGGCGCTGAGCTCGTTGTACGCAGGGACGCGGGGGGCGGCGCATCGCGCCGCCCCCCGCTTCGTTCCTCACCGCGGCCGCTGGCGCCGGCTCACGGTCACCGTGATCGGCGCGGAGACGAGCGGCGGTCCGATCACCTTGTGCTCGTGGTCGGCGAGCACGAGTCGCAGCGTGTACCGCCCCGGCTTGAGCGTGAGCATCGTCTCGATCTGCCCACCACCGTAGTGCCGGTGCAGCGAATCCGCCGGGATGACGGTCCCCGGTGCCGACGGCTCCACGTTGATCAGGACATGGAAGTGCCCGGTGTTGGCCAGGTTCACGCCGGCCGGGGCGACGCCGTAATTCCTGAGCCCGAACGCGAGCTCGAAGGTGGTGTCCACGACGGCGTTGTTGGCCGGCGCTCGGAAGTAGATCTGCGGCGCCGGCGCGTTCGACGCGGGAGCGGTGGCGCGAGCAGGAGCGGGCTTCGCCGGCCGGCCGGTCCCGGGGGTCTGGGCCGCGAGGGGCGCGGCGGCGAGAAGTGCCAGCAGTGCGAGACGGATGGGGGGAGTCATACCAATTGAACGCCAGTGAGGGGGCGAAAGTTCAACGCGGGGCCGACAGCTCGGTGATCCACGCCCCGATCGCCCGCTCGAAGTAGCGCGGATTGAACAGGACCCATTCCCCGAGGGCGGCCGGGACCCGGTACTCGGCCCCGGCGGCCTCGGCAGTGAGTCCCCGCTCCACCGCGCGCCGCGCCGCCGCCTCGACCGAGTCGAGCAGGGCGAGATATCGGTCCATGTCCGCGACGGTCGCGAGCGTGCCATGGCCCGGCACGAAGGTCGTGGCGTCGGTCGCGCGCAACGCGCGGACGCTGCGCGTGAGCTTCGACGGGAGCGCATCGACGAAGTTGGGGAACATCCCGTTCCAGACGAGATCCCCGCAGAACACCACCGGCGTGTCGTCCACGCGGACGCTCACGTCGCTGGGCGTATGCCCGTCGTGCGGCGCGATCCTCACGCGGCGGCCGCCGAGGTCGAGCGTGGCGCCGGCCGCCGGATCGACGAGCGTCGCCGCCTTGAGGAGATCGGCCGGAGCTCCCGCGTTGCGTGTCGTCGTGAGATCGCGCGTGACCGCGGTGGCATGCAACCGCACGCCGCCCGGTGCATGCGCCGCCGCGAGGCCACCCGTGTGATCGGCATGGTAGTGCGTCACCGCGACGTGCGTCGGTGCCTGACCGGTGAGCGCGCGCGCCTGCTCGGCCATCCACCTCGCACCCGCGTCGCTTCCGAAGGCCTCGATCATCAGCACGCCATCGCGCCCCGCGACGATCCCGCCGTTGCAGAGCGTCGTGCGATCGACGAGCGGCGTGGAGACCATCGCCCAGACGCCGTCGGCGACGCGCTCGAGACGTCCCCACGGTTCGAGCGCGGCGACGGGGAACCGTGCGCGGGCGGCCCAGCGGGCGCGGAGCGGCGCGGGGACGCCCGCGGACATGAGCGCGAGGTGGGCAGCGCACCCGCCGCCGACGCCGAGGAACCCACGGCGATCCATCACGGCGCACCCAGCTGGTCGAGACCCCGCAGCAGGCCGCTGAAGAAGCGCACCGCCACCGCGTAGTCCTGCACCCGCACCCGCTCGTTCACGCCGTGCACGCGCGCGACGTCCCCCTCCCCGAGCGGGATGGCGAGGAAACGGAACACCTTGTCCGAGTGGTCATTCCAGTACTTCGCGTCGGTGCCGCCCATCACCAGGTACGGCAGCACCGGCACGCGCTCGCCCGGCATCATGCCGCGGATCGTGCGTGCGATGAGCTGGTAGGCCGGTGACCGGATGTCGGAGACCGGCGATGGATCGGTGCGCGCCGAGTCGGTGGGGGCGATGGTGATGAGCGTGTCGTCGATCACGCGCGTCACGTAGGCGATCACCGACTGCTGCGTCTCGCCGGGACGGATGCGGAAGTTCACCACCGCCGTCGCCTCTGGCGGCAGGACGTTGTCCTTGATGCCGGCGTCGAGCATGGTCGGCGAGATGGTCGTGTGCATGAGGGCCGCGCCGAGAGGGGCCTTGCCGAGCGAGCCCACGACGAGGGGCGCGGTGAGCCAGAGGTTGCCGAGCACGACCTTCTGGCCGAATCCCGAGTAGGGCGCCATCGCCTCGAGCATGCCGCGCGTGGGGCCATCGAGCGAGAGCGGGAACGGATTGGCCTCGAGCGCGGCGATGGCGCGGCTCAGCGCACCGACCGCGGTCCGCTCCGTCGGCATCGACGAGTGACCGCCCTGCGCCTTCGCGGTGAGCCGGAGCGAGAGGTATCCCTTCTCGGCGATGCCGACGATCGCCGCGCGACCCTCGATGCCGGGCATGACGCCGCTCGCCATGAACCCGCCCTCGTCGATGACGAGCGCCGGCTTCACGCCGCGCCGGACGAGTTCGGCGACGATGGCACGCGCGCCGTACCGTCCGCCCACCTCCTCGTCGTGCCCGAAGGTGAGGTACACCGTGCGTGCGGGGACGAAGCCCTGGGCGACGAGGCCCTCCACGGCTTCGAGCGTCGAGAGCACCGTCGTCTTGTCATCGAGGGTGCCTCGTCCCCACACGTAGCCGTCGGCGATGGCACCCGAGAAGGGGGCGTGCGTCCACTCCGTGAGGTTGGGCTCCGGCACCGGGACCACGTCCATGTGGCCCATGAGGATCACGGGCGCGGCGGCCGTGTCCGTGCCCTTCCAGGTGTAGAGCAGGCTCAGGCCACCGATGCGCTCGCGCGTGAGCGCGGCGTGCGCCTGCGGGAAGGCGCGCGCGAGGAAGTCGTGGAAGCCGACGAAGGCGGCGGTGTCGATGGGCGCACCGGAGGCATACGAGACGGTGGCGAACCGCACGGCCTCGGCGAGCCGCTGCGCGGCGACGGCGGTGTCGACCGGCACGTCCGCGCTCGCGGGGGCGGGCCCGTCAGGCGCGGGGAGCATCGCGGCGCGCGCGACGAGGATGCCGACGAGTCCGACGACCAGTGAGAGGAGCGCGAGCAGGGCCTTCTTCACGAAGCGTTCCGGGGTGAGGGTGGCGGGAATATCGTCCCTTCGCCCCTGACGGGCGAGCCTTCCGGCAGCATCTTCCCCGGGGACCGTCCGCCCCCGATCGATCGCACGACGCCCCTACCCGCCCGACCCTCGTGACCGCCCTTTCCCTCCCCTTCCGTCCGCGTCGGCTCGTCATCGGATCGAGCACGCATGCCGAGCTCATCGCCTGGCTGCGCGCCAGGCGGCCCGACCTCGAGTGCCGTGGCGCCCCGCACACGGCGATCACGCCGGACGACCTCGCGTGGGCGGAGGCGTACATCGGCTTCCGGCGTCCGCCATCGGCGGTCACGATGGGTGCGGTGCGATGGGTCCACTGCACGGGGGCGGGCGTGGACTCGTGGCTCGACGCGCCCGGGCTCGACGACGGGATCCTGCTCACCCGCACGCCGGAGTCGTTCGGGCCGCCGATCGCCGAATGGGCGGTCGCGCGCGTCTTCGCGATCCAGCAGCAGCTGCTCGACGTGGCCGCGGCGCAGCGTGAGGCGCGCTGGGCACCGCGCGACGTGGCGCGCGTCGCGGGGACGCGCGCCCTGATCGTGGGCACGGGGGACATCGGGCGTGCGATCGCGCGGAGCTTCGCGGCGCTCGGGATCACCGTGACCGGCGTCTCGCGGAGCGGGACGATGGTCGATGCCCCGTTCGCCGCGGTGCATCGCGTGGACGCGCTGGCCGACCTCGTCGGCGACGCGGACTGGATCGTGCTCGTCGTGCCGTCCACGCCCGAGACGCGCGGGCTCGTGTCGCGCGCCGTCCTCGCGCGCTGCCGCGGTGCGGTGCTGCTCAACGCCGGTCGCGGCGCGGTGGTGGATGAGGCCGCGCTCCCGGAGGCGCTCGCGCAGGGATGGCTGCGCGCGGCGGCGCTCGACGTCTTCGAGCGCGAGCCGTTGCCGGCGGACTCGCCGCTCTGGGCCGACCCGCGCGTGCTGGTCTCGCCGCACATCTCCGGACTCACCACGATCGAGGGCGCCGGCAGCGGATTCCTCGAGTGCCTCGGCTCCCTCGAGGCCGGGCTTATCCCGAAGTGGCAGGTGGACCGGTCGGCGGGGTATTGAGCAGGTCCATGTCCGTCTCCCGCCTCCTCCTGCTCGGCCTCCTCGCCCCGTCAGGGGCGTTCGCGCAGGCGACCGCGGGCGACGAATCGCGACGCGACGCCCGCGCGGCCAACACGACCGTACTCGACTCCGCCAGCATCGCGGCGAGCCCGGCGCGCACGCTGGCCGATCTGCTCTCGGGCCGCGTCCCCGGGGTGAACGTCACCTACACGACCGGGGCGCCCGGCTTCGCGCCGGAGATCACCGCGCGCGGATCGGCCTCGCGATTCGGTCCCGGGCGCCCGGCACTCTACGTCGACGGCGTGCTCATGCGCGAGGATCCGCATCAACTCGGATTGGGCGAGGCGCTCGACCGGCAGGTGCCGGCGCCGGCGTGGAGCCTGCCGACGTCCGAGATCGCCGAGGTGGAGATCGTGCTCGGACCTGCCGCAGGGACGTTCCTCGCGTTCGGCGCCCCGCGCGGCGCGGTGATGGTCCGCACGCGGCGTGGCGGCGGGGCCTGGCGCTCCGCGGGATCCGTCGAGGCGGTCGCGCAGTCCGCCCCGGCGCCGTTCTCGAGCCGTCTCCTGAACCGCGGCCTCGTCATCGGCGGCGGGGCCACGGACTTCTGCCCCCTCACGGACCAGGCGACCGGTTACTGCGTGCAGACGAGCAGCTACACGGCGCGACCGTTCGGCGGCGCGACGCCCTTCCGCTCGGCGGCGGCGATGCGCGCGGATGTCTCCGCGACCGGGGACACGCCGCTCGGCGCGCTACGCGTGGGGGCGGCCTTCGACCAGGCGCCCGCCGTGCTCGCGCGCGATGCGGTGGAGCGCATCGATCTCTCTCTCGCGGCGCGTTCGCGCGCATGGCGCGGCCTCTCGGCCACCCTCGATGCGCGCGTGTCGCGTCACGCCGGCGCGTACGTGCGGCGCGGCGAGGGCGGCGTGGGCGAGCTCGGCACGAATCTCATCCAGCCCACGGACACCTCGTTCGGCGCGGCGTTCCGGACCGTGGACTCCACCATCGCGCGCGCCACGCCCTATCGCAGCGAGCGCGAGAGCGCGGCGCTCGACCTCCGATGGGCGCCGCGCGACGGTCTCCTCGTCTACGCGCAGGGCACGGCCACGCGGGCGGCACGGGAGAACGACCTCACGGCCGCGCTGTACAGTGCGTTCGCACCGTTCGCCTACGGCGGGACCGAGCGGACATTCAACGCGTACCTGGAGACGCTCGGCGCCGGCACCGCAGGCGTGCGCTACACGCGCACGCTCTGGCGCGCGCTGCGCGCCAGCGCCGAGATCGGCGGGCACCGCACCAACGTCGACCAGCACGAGGAGCGCCTGCGGACGCGGGAGAGCACCGTCGGCACGTCCACGCTCGAGGACCGCGCCGCGTCGCCGGACATCCGCAGCAGTTCCTTCTTCACCGCCGCGCGAATCGAACTCGGACCGGCCCGCTGGATCAGCGGCGGATTCCGCAAGGAGACCACGACCCTCTTTGGCCGCGCGTACGGGGACGACCCGTTCAACACCCTGCAGGCCGCGTGGACCGTCTCGCAGGAACGCTTCTTCCCGAAGGTCCCAGGCGTCGATCGGGTGCACCTGCGGGCCGCGTACGGGGAGTCGGGGGACCACGAGGCGGTCCTCGCGGTCGGGACCGCCTTCGCCTTCACCTCAGGCGGGACCGTGGGGCCGGCGCGACGGCTGCAGCGCACGCTCGAACGGGAGGCAGGAGCTGACCTCGACCTGTTCGGCGGCCGCGCGCAGCTGCGCGGGACCGCCTTCGCGCGCGCGCTCCGCGACGGCTATCTGCCGAGCGGGGCCCCGTCAGGCAGCGGCGCCTCGCCGCTGGTGCTCGCGTCATGGGACACGCACGGATTCGAGTGGTCTCTCGAGCGCGCGGCGCGCGGCACCGGTCCTTTGCGTTGGAGCGGGGCCGTCCACTGGTCGAGCGCGCGCACGCGCATCCGGCCCCTGAACCACCCCGCGCCGCAGTCGACGCTGCAGGGCGGGTCGGTCGTGCGCTTCGCACCGGGCGAGTGGTTCGGGGCGGTGCAGGCCGCGCGCCACTACTTCACCGATGCCAACGACGACGGCATCATCGACGCGACCGAGATCACCATCGGCGCCCCGACCATCGTCGGCGTCACGCAACCGCGCGACCTCGTCGGGGCCACCTTCACGGCGGCCTGGCGTGAGTGGCTACGCGCCGGCGTCACGCTCGACGGCAAGTTCGGCCACGTCAGGGCCGATGGCACGGCACGCTATGCCTGTCAGGCGCTCGTCTGTGACGGACTCTACGCGGGGACGCTGGCCGAGCAGGCGCGCGCCGTGGCGAGCGGCTACTCGGGGACCTTCACCGGACCGCTGCACGCCGCCGACTTCGTCCGCGCCCGCGAGCTCTGGGTGCGCATCACGCTCGCGCCGCGATTCGTCCCCCGTACGCTGGGCGGCGCCGCGCTCACGCTCGCCGTGCGCAACGTGGGGAGCTGGTCGCGCTACCCGTCGGGCGATCCCGAGGTCGGCAGCTTCGCCTTCCCCACCGTCCAGCGCGGCGACTACTTCACGCCGGCGCTGCCGCGGCTCGTCTCGCTCCGCCTCGACCTCGTGCCCTGAGTCGCGGGACCGATCCTCGGCTCACCCGGCGAAGACGCCGATGAAGAGCTGGCAGAAGACGGCGCCGAGGATGGTCATCGAGAGGCCCCAGAGCAGCAGGCTGCGGAAGAGGCGTGCCGGCTTCTGGCCGGTCGGCAGCGCGGCGATGCAGAGCGCGCCGAGCGTGGAGAGCGGCGAGACGTCGACGAGCGCGGCGCCGACGTTGATGCTCAGGGCGATCTCGAGCGGATCCCCGCCGCCCAACCGCTGCACCAGCCCCGGGACCGACGGCAGGAAGGTCGGATAGACCACGCCCGACGTCGAACTGTACGTGGAGATCGTCCCCGTGATGAACGCGATCACGCCGTTCACGCTCGCCGGCGATGCGACGCGGGCGAGCAGGTCGGTGAAGAGCGCCATCCCGCCGGTGCCTTCGAGCACGCCGATGAGCACGCTCACCCCGCACACCATCACGAGCAC
>JBGATT010000007.1:0-44181 GCA_044229035.1 Gemmatimonadaceae bacterium
CTACATCATATGGTATACTCGCCACCCCGCCCCCGGGTCACGATGTGCACCCACCAGGGGTGTCACACCGTGACGGGGGTCACGTTCACGGCATGTCGAACGACATCTGGGCGCGCGTGTACACGAACCGCCCGTTGTACCCGAACGGCGACGCGCCCGCCCACGGGAAGATCCCGTAGCCGTTGTCGAGCGTGTTCTGCTCGGGGAAGGTGTCGAAGAGGTTCCGCACACCGAGCGTCCACTTCACGCCGCCGAACTGCCGCCCCACCTCGGCGTCCACCAGCGTCCGCGCGCCGAACGTCTGCTCGCAGGTGCCGCAGAGCCCCGGCGCCGAGTTGAACTTGCCGTAGTACGACGTGCGCACCAGCACGCTGTTCTGACCCTGCGTGTAGTCGGCCGTCACCGTGCCGCGCCAGTCCGGACGCTCGCGCTCGATCTGGATCCGCATGAACATGTCCACGAGCTCCGCGCCGGTGCCGTTCAGCTCGGTCGGGTTCGCCCGCTGCCCGACGATCTCGTTCGTCGTGTAGTTGATGCCGGTGTTGAGGTTGAACACGCCGGACATGCCGACGGCGCGGCGGTAGTTCGCGGTGATGTCGACGCCGTTGGTGCGGGTGTCGACGATGTTGGTGAAGTACTGCCCCGCCTCGGCCTGCACGCCGTTGGCCTGCAGGATCGCCTCGATCGCCGGACCACCGAGGAAGCCGGTGAGCAGGATGCGGTCGTTGAGCGTGATCGAGTAGCCGTCCAGCGTCATCGTGAAGCGGTCGGACGGGCTCCACGCCATGCCGGCGCTGAGGTTCACCGACGTCTCGGCCTTGAGGTCCTTCGAGCCGAGCGCGCGGGCGGCCGGGTCGTCGGTGGGGAAGATGCCGATCTCGAACGGCACCTGCTGGCCCGTGCCCGTGTCGAGACGGAAGCTGGTGATGCGGCTGCCGTAGTTGCTCTGCGCGAGCGAGGGGGCGCGGAATCCGGTGCTCGCCGCGCCGCGCAGCACGAACTGCTCGGCCATCTGGAAGCGCAGCGCGAGCTTGGTGCTCAGCTGCGAGCCGAAGTCGCTGTAGTTCTCGAAGCGGGCGGCCACGTTCGCGAGGATGCGCTGCGTGATGTCGGTCTCGGCCTCCGCATACGCCGCGATGTTGTTGCGCGACGCCTCGACCGCGGTCGAGGGAAGGAAGCCGCTGAAGACCTGCGAGCCGCCGGGGGCGGGATCGCCGTACTGCGTGAGGTGCCCGCCCTGGATCCACGAGGCGCGCTCGCCGGCGATGAGCTCGAAGCTCTCCTGCCGGAGCGCCGCGCCGAAGGCGAGCGTGAGCGGCGACGGCAGCGACGTCTGCACCTGCCGCGACGCGTCGAACGTCACCTGCGTCTCGTTGCCGCGCAGGCCGCCCGCGTAGAAGCTCGTCTGGTTGGGGATGCCCGGATCGTCCGCGTTGCCGAAGACGCCGTCGAGGCCCGGCGCGCAGGCGGTGACGAAGCACGGACCGAGGGAGGTGTTGAGCGTGTTGCGGAGCTTGTAGTCGAACTCGCTCGAGCCCGACGAGAGCGCCGCATCATAGGTCCACGCCCCCGCCTCGCCCTTGAAGCCCGCAGCGAGCGACCAGTCCACCACGTCGGGGCGGAACTCGGGGAGGAAACCCTTGGGGTACTGCGACGGCCAGTTCCGCTCCGAGAGGCCCTGCCGGTAGAAGCCATTGCCCGTGCCGACGCGGTTGGAGTACCCGCCGAAGGCGTAGAAGCTGCGCGTGCCCGCATCGTCGAGCGGGAGGCGGAAGTCGGCGAAGAGGATCTTGTCGTCGGCCAGACCGTCGCCGAGGCGATGGTTGGGCTGATCGACGGCGTTGTTCTTCTGCAGGATGTTGCCCTTGGAGTCCACGACGTCCGCGTCCCCGGGGACGATCTGGTCGGCGGCCTCGGGCCAGGCGCGGTTGGTGCGCTGGCGATTGCGGACCTCGGCGAAGAGCCCGAGGGAGCCGCGGCCGACCTTCACGCCCCAGCCGCCGTTCACGTTGTACGTGTCACCGTCGTCGGGATAGTCGCCCACCACATAGCGGCCGAAGTCGGCGTTGATGAACGGCGCGAACTCGCCGCGCTTGAGCTGCAGGTTCACCACGCCGGCGATCGCGTCGGAGCCATACTGCGCCGCGGCACCGTCGCGCAGGACCTCCATGCGATCGATCGCGCTCGACGGCAGCGCGTTCAGGTCGACGCCGGTCGATCCCGCCGGCATGCCGAAGGCGAAGGTGTGGACGAGCGACGTGCGATGGCGGCGCACCCCGTTCACCAGCACCAGGGTGTGGTCGGGCGAGAGGCCGCGCATCGTGAACGGCCGCACGATGTCGTCCGCATCGGTCACCGACTGCCGCGGGAAGTTCACCGACGGAGAGACGGCCTGGAGGATGGCCGAGAGCTCGGTCGTGCCCTGCTTCTCGATCGTCTCGGCGGTCACCACGTCCACCGGCACCGCGAGTTCGTCGGCGGCGGTGTGCTGCGCGCGGGAGCCCGTCACGACCGCGGCCGCGAGCTGCTGCGAGGCGCGGTTGAGCGTGAAGTCCTGCGTCGCGGTCTGCCCTGCGGTCACCGTCACCGTCGCGGTCATCGGCGCGAACCCGATCACGCGCGCGCGCACCGTCCACTGGCCCGCGGGCACGCCGATGAGCTGGTACGTGCCGGCGCCCGAGGTCTGCGCACGCACCTGCGTGCGATCGACGGTCAGGATGACACCACCGATGGCGGTGCCGGCGGAGTCGACGACCTTGCCGCGGATCATGCCCGACTGGGCCTGTGCGGTCGCGGTGCCGAGGAGGAAGGAGACGATCGCGACGAGCGCGCGAACGAGTGGACGGTGGGACATGCGGCCTCCGGAGGCGCGTGGGGTCGCCTACGTTAGCGCGAACCCGGCGCGGCCGCCATCAGTCCGGAGGCGGCCCTCGCATGTCGCGCTGGGCGGCGCCCGTCCGCATGATGGTGATCGTCCAGGCAGGCCCGGCGCCCACCTCGTGCCGTTCGGCGTAGCTGCCCTGATTGATCGCGACCGCGAGTTCGAGGAGGCTGTTCAGGTATGCCACCGGCCGGCCGACCGGTACCGCCCCGAAGCTCGCCGCGAACAATACCTGCTCCGAGCGCACCTTCCCGCGTCCTTCGAAGTCGATGACGAACGCGAGCGTGTCGCCCTGCCGCCAACCCATCGAGTCCACCAGCGTCGCCGGGATGTTCGTCCAGAGATTGCCGTACGGCCGATCGATCATCGCGATCATGCCGTGGAGCCGCGTCCCTTCCCGGCGCGGAACCGGCACGGGGAGCCTCACCAGCTCGGTGCCACGCGAGGGCCCGACGTCCTCGAAGCGGACCTGCCCGGCAGCGAGACGTGCGCCGAGATACGCGAACACGTCCCGGCCATGGAACGTGTGCGAACGCTCCGACCCAGGGAGTCGCTGGCGGGCGAGGTCGATCTCGCGCACCTCCACCACCTCGTCGGCGATGAGGGTGAGCGTCCCGTTGTCCGGCGTGACGATGAGCTGCCCGCGCCGGGTGCGCGCGACGACACCGAGGCGCGCGGTGCCGACGCCCGGATCGACGATCGAGACGACGACCGTTCCCGCCGGCCAGAACGGCGTCACCTGCCGCAGGCGGTACGCGCCCTCCCAGATGTCGAACGGCTCGATCTGGTGCGTGAGGTCGTGGATGCGCAGCGTCGCGTCGACGCCGGTGGCGACGCCCTTCATCGAGGCGACGGCGCCATCGCGCGTCCCGAAGTCCGACTGGAGCAGGAGCGTGCCCTGCGCGGACGCCGGTGCCGTCGCGACCGCGAGCACGAGCGCGATCGCGGCGGCGGCCGCGCGCCCGCGCGGGATCACTTCTGCTGTTCCTTGAACACGGTGTCGATCGCGATCCCGGACGCGAGGATGAGCGCGGTGAGCGACGCCGTGGCCTTCGGGTCCTCGATCGCCACCACGTAGGTATCGGCGTTGGTGAAGAGCTCCTTGCCGAGCCCGGCCCACTTCTTCGCGATCGTCCCGACCTTCCGTCCGCCGGTGAGGAACTGGAAGTTCCACCCCACGAGGTTGCCCTTCACCTCGCCCACGGTCTCGCCGGAGGCGTTGAGGACGAAGAATCCGCCGCCGAACGAGAAGAGCTTGGAGCGGAGCACGCCGATCTGCTTCCCCGCGCGGTCGGTCACCTTCACCAGCGCGCGGAGGAAGGTCGGGCCGCGCGAGAGGGTGATGAGCGGCGCCCCGCCCTCGTGCTCGGCGATCACGACGGTCGTGGGCAGGAGGCGCTTGCCGAGGAGGAGGCGCAGCGTCTTCACGAGTCCCGAGATGCGCTCCTGCGCGATCCCGATCGTCGCGCCGGTCTCCGCGTCGAGGATGTCGTAGGTGTCACTCAGCTTCATGAACGCGACGCGTTCCTTGATGACGAAGGTGCGGCGGTCGAGCACGGGGGGCGCTCCGGGTGAGGGTGGGCAGAAGATAGCACGCGGTCCGCGGGCTGTCCTGCTATGTTCTGGACGCACATCCCACCGGGGTCGCCACGTGATGTCCGTCGCTGCACTCGTTCCCGCCGTCACCCCCTCCCGCCCGCGCACCATCATCGCACTGGCGCTGGCGGCCGGTCTCCTCGCGCCCGCCCCCGCTTCCGCCCAGGCGGGCTACGTGCCGAGCGCCGAGAATCTCGCGGCGCGCGAGTGGTACCAGGACGCGAAGTACGGGATGTTCATCCATTGGGGCGTGTGGAGCGTGCTTCAGGACGCGGAATGGGTGATGAACAATCGCGGGATCACGGCGGCGGAGTTCGAGCAGCTGCCGCCGCTGTTCGACCCCAAGCACTTCGACGCGCGCCAGTGGGTCGCGACGGCGAAGGCCTCCGGGATGCGCTACATCACGCTCGTCACCAAGCATCACGACGGGATCGCGCTCTGGGACTCGCGCGTGAGCGACTGGAACGTGGTGAAGCGGACGCCGTTCGGCCGTGACGTCGTGCGCGAGCTCGCCGAGGAGTGCCGCCGCCAAGGGATCAAGCTCTTCCTCTACTATTCGCAGCTCGACTGGCACCATCCCGACTACTTCCCGCGCGGGCAAACGGGCGCGACCGCCGGACGGCCGATGGCCGGCGACTGGCCGCGGTACCTCGATTACATGGATGCGCACCTGACCGAGCTGCTCACCGATTTCGGCCCTATCGGCGGGATCTGGCTCGACGGGCTCTGGGACAAGCCGACGGCCGACTGGCGACTCGACCGCACCTACGCGCTCATCCATCGCCTGCAGCCCGCGGCGCTCATCATCCCCAACAACCACGAGCCGCCGCGGCCCGGCGAGGATGTGCAGACCTTCGAGAAGGACCTCCCCGGCGCGAACTCCGCCGGGTTCAACACCACGACCATCGGTGCGCTGCCGCTGGAGACGGCGCAGACGATGAACGACTCGTGGGGCTTCCGGCTGCACGACCGGGCGTGGAAGTCCTCGACACAACTCGTGCGCGAACTCGCCGGCGCGGCTGGACGCGGGGCGAACTATCTATTGAACGTGGGGCCGCGTCCGGACGGCACCTTTCCCGACACGGTGGTCGCGACGCTCGCTCGGGTGGGACGCTGGCTCGAGGTGAACGGCGCGAGCATCTACGGCACCCGCCCCGGGCCGCTCACGCCGCGCCCGTGGGGGGTGACGACCCAGAAGGGCGACACGGTCTTCGTGCATCTGCTCGAGGGGACGGATCGCGTGGTCGCGCTCCCGGCCCTTTCGCGCCGCGTCGCGCGGGCCTTCCTGCTCGACGGGGGCGCGGCCGTCACGGTGGCGAGCACGGCCGAGTCGGTCACTCTCACGCTGCCGCGTCGCGACGTCGCCGCACCCGATCAGGTGGTGGCGCTCATCCTCGCGCGCTGAACCGCGCGGGGCCCGCCACCGAACGCGCGATGCACCACTGCGCGAGCCAGTACGTCCCGAGCACGAGCGCGCGGTCCCCGTCGAACGGCCCCATGAACCGCCCGACGGCGAGCGCGCTGTCGGAGACGAGGAAGCTCACGGCGCCAAGAGCCGCGAGCTCGGCTCCCGGCGACCGGCCCCAGCGGGCGAGCGCCTGCCAGCCCATCACGGCGATGACCGTGACGTAGGCGGTGACGGGGAGCCGCAACGCCCCGAGCTCCGGCCAGAGCGTCGCGAGCATCGCGAGCGCGAACACGCCCACGGGCAGCGCGGACGCCGGGCTGCGCAGGCCACCACCCGCGCCGACGAACGCGGCGATGTACAGGAGGTGCGCGACGAGGAAGCTCGCGAGCCCGGCGATGAACCGGTCCCCCGGCAGCATCAGGAAGACGTCGCCGGCCAGCGAGGCGACGAGTCCTGCGGTAACGAGCGCGCGATAGCGCGGCGAGACGGGGTGCGCCGCACGCGCCGCGATCGCGATCGTCACGAGCGTCGCGAGCGGCTTCGTGACGTAGATCAGCGCCGGAAGGTCCAGGAACTCCCCCGCGATGCACGCGAGGGCGAACGCTAGCAGCAGCGCGCTCATGTCGCGCGCATGACCGCGTCGGCGCCGATGTCCTTGAGGGCGCGCGTTCCGCCGATCGCCATCACCGTGCGCAGCTCGGCCTTCAGCAGGCGAAGGACACGCGCCACGCCCGCCTCGCCGAAGGCGCCGAGCCCCCACAGGTACGGTCGTCCGATCCCGACCGCATCGGCCCCGAGGGCGAGCGCGGTGAAGACGTCGGTGCCGCGGCGCACGCCGGAGTCGAGGATCACCGGGACGCGCTTCCGCACCTCACGCGCGATCTCGGGCAGGCAGTCGATCGCGCCGCGCCCGCTCTCGTCGGCGCGGCCCCCGTGGTTGCTGACGACGATGCCGTCGGCGCCGCGGGCGATGCACTGCGCGGCATCCTGGGCGGTCACGATGCCCTTCACGAACACCTTCATCGGCGTCGCCGCCTTGAGCTTCTCGACGAAGTCCCAGGTGAGCATCGGGATGTTGAAGTCCGAGTCCTTCATCTCGACGCCGTCGAACATCGGCTTGCGCGCGAACTGCGTGTTCATGCTCCCGTAGGCGTCGCTCTGCGCGTGGCACTGCGAGCAGTCGCGCCGGTCGCGCTTGATGAAGCGCTGGATGCTGATCCGGTTGCTCGCCACCGGGAGATCCACCGTGAGCACCACCACGGGGCAGCCCGCCCCCTCGGCGCGACGCAGCAACTTCTCGGTGATCTCCCAGCGCGACGTCGGATAGAGCTGGTACCAGATCGGTGCGCCACGCGCCGCGGCGGCGTCCTCGACGGACGTCGTCGAGACGGTCGAGAGGATCATCAGGTGCCCCTCCGACTTCGCAGCCCGCGCGGTGGCGAGCTCGCCGTCGGGGTGGAAGGCGCGCTGGCTCCCGGTGGGCATGATGACGATCGGCGTGTCCATCGCCGTCCCCGCGACGGTCGTCCGCATGTCGATGTCGGTCACGCCCACCAGCCGGCGACTGCGCAGTTGCCAGTGCGAGAAGGCCGAGCGGTTGGCGCGGAGCGTGACGTCGCCGTCGACGCCGGTGGCGATGTACCCGTAGTGGGCCGGCGGGAGCGCCTGCTGCGCGGTCACGCGCAGGTCGAACACGTCGAGCGCCTTGTCCGCACTCGCCACCAGCTCGCCCAGCTCCTGGTCAGGCTCGCCGAGCGAACCGAAGCGCTCGGCGGCGGCGGGCGCGTCGTCATCGGCCGCCTCGCACGCGGTGCCGGCGAGCGCCGCCAGCAGCGGACTCGCGGCGAGGTACTTCAACAGGGCGCGGCGGGCGGCAACGGGTTCGGACATCGATGGCTCCGTATGGTCGGGTCGGGGGTGCCACGTGCGGACCGAACTTACGGCGGTATCTTCTCCGTCACCACTCAGCCCCAGACCCATGCTCACGCGCCTGCGCTCCGCCCTCGCCACCCTGCTGCTCCTGACCTCCGCCTGCGCCCCGCGCGGCGCGGTCGCACCCGCACCGACCGCGGCGGCCGGCGACGGCTACGACGTCATCATCGAGAACGGCCGCGTGGTGGACGGCACCGGCGCGGCCTGGTACTACGGCGACGTCGCGCTGCGCGGCGACCGCATCGCGGCGATCGGCCCCCGCGGTGCCTTCCGCGGCGCGCGTGCGGCCTCGCGCGTGGATGCGACGGGCCAGGTCGTGGCGCCGGGGTTCATCGACATCCAGGCGCATTCCATCGAGCACTACATGGTCGGCGACGGCCGCGCGATCTCGATGGTCACGCAGGGCATCACGACCGCGATCCACGGCGAGGGGTCCTCCCTCGGCCCGATGAACGACAACCTGTTGCGGTCCGAGGCGGACACCGCGTCCCGCAGACTGCTCTCGCAGTTCACGGGGCCGCACGGTTTCGGGAAGTGGCTGGAGTACATGGTGGCACGCGGCACGTCGCAGAACGTCGGCTCCTTCCTCGGCGACGGCACCCTCCGCGTCTATGCGAAGGGCGAGGAGGAAGGTCCGCTCTCGCCCGCCGAGCTCGACTCCATGCGCGCCGCCGTGCGGAACGCGATGGCCGACGGGGCCTTCGGCCTCGCGAGCGCGCTCATCTACCCGCCCAACACCTACGCGAGCACCGAGGAGCTCATCGAGGCCGCGAAGGCGATGGCCCCGTACGGCGGCGTCTACATCACCCACATGCGCTCCGAGGGCGACAAGTTCCTCGAGGCGATGGACGAGGCGATCCGCATCGGGCGCGAGGGCGGCGTGCCGGTGGAGATCTACCACCTGAAGGCGAGCGGTCCCCGCAACTGGTACAAGATGCCGCTCGCGATCGCCAAGATCGATTCGGCGCGCGCGGCGGGACAGGACGTGCAGGCGAACATGTACCTGTATCCCGCCGGCGGGAACTCCTTCGCGAGCTGCATCCCGCCCAAGTACGCCGCGGGCGGCCGCCTGATGGAGAACCTCCGGAACCCCGCCCTCCGGGCGACGATGGTCGCCGAGATGCACGCGGTGGACGCCGGGTACGAGAACCTCTGCGAGATCGCGACGCCGGCGAACGTCATGGTGGTCGGCTTCCGGCAGGAGGCCAACAAGCGATTCGAGGGCAAGCGGCTCAGCGAGATCGCCTCTGCGCTCGGCAAGGACTGGGCCGAGGTGATCATCGACCTCAATGTCGAGGAGTCGCTCGGACTGGGCGAGCTGCTCTTCCTCATGAGCGAGGACAACATGCGACTGCAGCTGCGCCAGCCCTGGATGAAGTTCGGCACCGACGCCGGCTCCTCCGATCCGGCGACCGCGCGCGGGATGGTGCACCCGCGCACCTACGGCAACTTCCCGCGCATCTTCGCGCGGTACGTGCGCGAGCAGCAGGTGCTCACCCTCGAGGACGCGGTGCGGAAGGCGAGTGCCGCGGTGGCGACCCGGCTCTCGCTCAACGACCGCGGCGTGCTGCGTGTCGGCCTCAAGGCCGACGTCATCGTGTTCGACCCCGCGACCATCCGCGACAACGCGACGTTCGAGCAGCCGCACCAGCTCTCGACCGGCGTGCGGGATGTGTTCGTGAACGGCGTGGCGGTGCTGCGCAACGGGCAGCACACCGGCGCCAAGCCCGGGGTCGTGGTGCGTGGGCCGGGGTACCGGCCGTGAGGCGCCTCCTCGCCGCGGCCGCGCTGGCCGCCTGCGCCTGTTCGTCGGGGCCGGCGGGCACGACCATCACCAACGTCCGCATCATCGATGGCACCGGTGCGCCCGCCATCACCGGCGCGGTGCGCTTCATCGGCGACTCCATCGTCGCGGTCGGCGACGTCCAGCCGGCGCGCGGTGATTCGGTGATCGACGGCGGAGGCCTCGTGCTCGCGCCGGGCTTCATCGACACGCACTCCCACCACACCGGTGACCTGCTCGACATGCCCGAAGCCCTCGGCGCGGTGAGCCAAGGGATCACGACGATCGTCGGCGGGAACGACGGCGGGCAGCCCTATCCATTGAAGGACGCGTTCGACACGCTCGCGAAGGTGCAGCCGTCGATCAACGTCGCCTACTATGCCGGGCACGGTGACCTGCGCGGCCTCGTGATGGGCGACGACTTCAAGCGGAAGGCGACGCCGGCCGAAGTGGACTCGATGGCGAAGCTGCTGCAGCAGGAACTCGACGCCGGTGCGCTCGGACTCTCGACGGGACTCGAGTACGATCCCGGCATCTATTCGGACCGCGCCGAGGTGCTGGCGCTCGCCAAGGTCGCGTCGGCGGCGGGGAGCCGGTACATCAGCCACATCCGCAGCGAGGACCGCTGGTTCTGGGACGCGATCGACGAGCTCATCGCGATCGGGCGCGAGGCGAAGCTGCCGGTGCAGATCAGCCATGTGAAGCTCGCGATGGTCCCGCTCTGGGGGCGCGCCGATTCGCTCATCACGCTGCTCGAGGCGGCACGTGCGGCCGGGGTCGATGTCACGGCCGACATCTACCCCTACCCGTACTGGCACTCGACGCTCACGGTGCTCTTCCCGGAGCGTGATTTCTCCGACCGTGCCGAGGCGCAGAAGGTGTTGCGGGAGATCGCGAAGCCGGAAGGACTGCTCATCGGGCGCTTCGCGGCGGACACGAGCTATCAGGGCCGCACCGTCGCCGAGCTGGCCGTGCGACGGAAGGAGGACCCGGCGAGCACGCTGATGGGGCTCATCCGCGAGTCGATCGCCTACGAGGCGGCGCATCCCGGCAGCGGCGGCGAGAGCGTCGTCGCGACCTCGATGGACGAACCCGACATCGTGCGGCTCATGCAGTGGGAGCACACCAACTTCTGTTCCGACGGCGCGCTCGACGGCGCGCATCCGCGCGGCTTCGGCTCCTTCCCTCGGGTGCTCGGCCGCTATGTGCGCGAACAGCAGGCGATGCCGCTCGAGCAGGCCATCCGGAAGATGACGTCGCTCTCGGCGGCGCATGTGGGGCTCACGCGGCGCGGGACGATCGCCGCGGGCAACTACGCGGACCTGGTGCTGTTCGACCCGGCGACCGTCCTCGACAACGCGACGCCGAAGGCGCCGCACGCAGTGAGCACCGGCATCGTGCGCGTGTGGGTGAACGGCGCGACGGTGTGGGCCGACGGGAAGTCGGTGCGCAGCCGCTCGGGGCGCGGGCTCCGTCGGCAGGAACAGTGACCCTCAGCAAGAGGCCCGACATGAACCGATCCCCAAGGCGGACCATGCTCCTTGCGCTCCTCTTCGTTGCGGGGGGCGCGGCGCTCCCGGCGCAGGCACCCGTCGCCGGCGGCGGCACGACCGCGAAGCCGGACTGGAGCGCCGTCGAGGAGTTCGTCCGCACGGAGATGGTGCGCCAGCAGGTCCCCGGCCTCTCCATGGCGGTGGTGCGCAACGGCACGATCGAGCGCGCCCAGGGCTTCGGCATGGCGAACCTCGAGCACGACGTGCCGGCCACGTCGGCGACGGTCTACCAGTCAGGCTCGGTCGGCAAGCAACTCACCGCGACGCTCGTGATGCAGCTGGTCGGCGAAGGGAGACTCAGCCTCGATGACCGGCTCGCGAAGTTCTTCCCGGGCGGGCCGGCCAGCTGGCGCGACATCACCATCCGCCACCTGCTCTCGCACACGTCCGGCATCTCCGAGCGGTTCTACTTCACGGTCAACCTGCAGCTCGAGTACGCGGACACGACCATCGCGCGGCTGATCGGCGAGCAGCCCCTCGACTTCGCGCCGGGCAGCAAGTGGAGCTACAGCAACCCGGGGTACGTGCTGCTCGGCTTCATCATCGAACGGGTGACGGGGCGCTTCTACGGCGACCTGCTCGAGGAACGCATCTTCGGGCCGCTCGGGATGACCACCGCGATGATCATCGACGAGCCGGCGATCGTGCGCCATCGCGCGGCAGGCTATGTGCTGGACAGCGGCCGAGTGGTGAACCAGCGGTGGGTCTCCCGGCGATTCAACACCACCGCCGACGGCAGCCTCTACCTCACGGTGCACGACCTCGCCAAGTGGGACGCCGCGCTCTACGGCGACCGCGTGCTCCCGCAGTCGGCGCTCGAGCGGATGTGGACGCCGATCCGCCTCAACGACGGCACGACGCACCCGTACGGGTTCGGTTGGCAGCTCGGCAGCGTGAACGGGCGGCGCATCATCGAGCACGGCGGTGCCTGGCAGGGATTCAAGTCCTACATCGCGCGCTACGTGAGCGAGGGGCTCACCGTGATCGTGCTCATGAACCAGGGACGCGCGGATCCGGCGCGCTTCGCGCACGGCATCGCCGGGGTGCTCGATCCGGCACTCAAGGCGGCCGCGCCGGTGCCGGCGCGCCCCTGATCCGCGGAGCCGACCGGGGGACGCCAAGGTCGCGGTGCTGCTCTCGTTCGTCGTGGACAACGAGCGATCTCCATCCGCTACGGTGACCTCGCCATCACGCCGGAGATGGCCACCTCGATCAAGGCGAGCGGTCGCCGAGCGGACGCAGATGACCGGCACGCGCCCCACCGGCTTTCGCGCGCCGAGCTGAAACTTCAGCCCCAGCACGATCGACATCCTGCGCGACATCGGATTCCGCTGCGAGAGCTCGCTCATGGCCGACGACGCACGCGGAGGCGGCGGAGTGCGTGCGGCGCGAGGCGCGGCTCGGGGAGCCGGTGCCGCGGCACGGACGCGCGGCCGGCTCCGCGGCCCGCGACTCGACCGACGCGACGGGCGGGTGTACAATCGGGCATGACGAACCGCCGCGATTTCCTCCTGAAGGCCTCCGCCGCCTCGGCCGCCGCGCTCACGATCCCGTCGCGCCACCGGCTCGGCCCGTCGCGCGAGATCCTCGAGCGCGCGGGCACCGGTCGCGCGCTGCCGGCAGCGCCAGCCGGACCGCCGTCCGTCGTCGCGCAGGACGAGGCCTACTGGCGCGAGGTCGCCGCGCAGTACGCCATCACCGACAAGGCGACCAACCTGGAGGCGGGGTTCTGGGGGATGATGGCGAACCCCGTGCTCGCCGCGTATCACCGACATGTGGACCGCGTGAACCGCGAGAGCTCGTACTTCGCGCGGCGCGAGTTCCCCGCCCTCTCGCAGGCCGCGCGCGCGCGCGTCGCCGGCGCGCTCGGGGTGGCACCGGGGGAGATCGCCTTCGCGCGGAACGCGACCGAGGCGCTGCAGTCGATCATCGGCCAGTACAACCGGCTGCAGCCCGGCGAGACCGTGCTCTACGCCGACCTCGACTATCCGGCGATGCAGATGGCGATGAACGCGCTCGCCGCGCGCCGCGGGGCGACCGTCGCGACGATCGCGATCCCGGAGCCCGCCTCGCGCCAGGCGATCCTCGACCTGTACGCGCAGGCGCTCGAGCAGCATCCGCGCACGCGGTTGCTGCTCCTCACGCATCCCAACAACAAGACGGGGCTCATGCTCCCCGTCCGCGAGATCGCCGAGATGGCGCGTGCGCGCGGCGTCGATGCGGTGATCGACACGGCCCATGCGTTCGGCCAGTTCCCGCTCTCGCTCCCCGAGCTCGGCGTGCCCTTCGCCGGCGTGAACCTGCACAAGTGGATGGGGGCGCCGATCGGCGTCGCGGCGCTCTACATCCGCACGGACGCGCTCGACCGGATCGACCGGGCGCATGGCGACGACGGACCGCTCGACCGGATCGACAGCCGCATCCACACCGGCACGACCGACTTCGCGGCGATCATGACGGTCCCCGACGCGCTCGACTTCCAGGACCGCATCGGGATCCCCCGCAAGGCGGCGCGTCTGCGCTACCTGCGAGACGCCTGGGTGGGCCCGGCACGCGCGATCGCCGGCGTGGACATCCTCACGCCGGACGAGCCGGGACTCGCCGGCGCGATCACGAGCTTCCGGCTCCACGGCGACGGGTCGCGCGAGCGGAATGCGGCGATCGCGCGGACGCTGCTCGACGAGTTCGGCATCTTCACCGTCGCGCGGTCGGGGCTGGCCAAGGGGGACTGCGTGCGCGTGACGCCGGCGCTCTACTCCACGCCGGCGGATGCGGCGAAGCTCGTGGCGGCGCTGAAGGTGATGGCGAGCCGCACGGGGTGACGCGCGCGGGTCAGCGCGCCGCGTCGTCGAACAGCGCGGGGAGGTCGATCGTCAGCGCGGCGATGCCCGCGACGGGCTGCCAGACGAGCGCGTCGTGCAGGATCTCGGGACGTTCCTCCCCGGGCCGCCAGCGCTCGACCAGGCGCGCGCCGCTGTCCACGATCCAGTACTCCGGCACTCCCTCGCTCTGGTAGATCAGGCGCTTGCGGTGCCGGTCCGCGCGCGCGGTGGAGGGGGAGAGGACCTCGACCGTCCAATCGGGATCGGGGACGTGCACAGGCATGGCCATACGGTACGCTCGGCCCGGCGGGGAACGCAACGGGACATGCGACGATGAGGGGGATCGCGTCGCGATCCCCCTCATCGGATCCACGCGCTCAGTTCCCCAGCTTGGCCCGGAAGAAGGCGATGGTCCGCGGCCAGGCCGCGGTCGCCGCTGCGAGATTGGCCTCCGAGTTCTCCTGCCCGCGCAGGAAGCCGTGTCCGGCGCCGTCGAAGATCTGGTACTCGTACGACTTGCCGAGCCGCTTCATCGTCGAGTCGGTGGCGGGGATCGTCGCATTGATGCGCGCGTCGCTCCCGCCGTACAGGCCGAGCACCGGCGCCTTGATGTTCGCCATCTGCTCCGGGGTCGGCGGCGAGCCGTAGTACACGACCGAGGCCGCAAGACCGGGCGCGTGCGTGGCGTGCAGGAAGGAGCGGGCGCCGCCCCAGCAGAAGCCGACGATCCCGTACTTCGGGAGCGCGGCGGGCAAGCCCATGCCATATCGCGCCACGGCGTCGATGATCGCGTTCGCCATCTCGGGCGTGACCTTGCCGATCGCGGCGCGCCCCGCGTCCTGCGTCGGGTCCGCGGTGAGGTCACCGGTGCGGAACATCGTCGTGAG
Organism: Gemmatimonadaceae bacterium; assembly: GCA_044229035.1. Lineage (GTDB taxonomy): Bacteria > Gemmatimonadota > Gemmatimonadetes > Gemmatimonadales > Gemmatimonadaceae > Pseudogemmatithrix. The sequence continues at coordinate 14,863 of JBGATT010000007.1, forward strand.
ATCCGGCGCGATGCCGATGAACCCGTCGGCCGCGAGCTGGTCGGCGACGTTGCGGGTCCAGGTGTTGATGCCGGTGTTCTCGTGGATGGCGATCACGACCGGTGCCTTGGTCGCGCGTTCCGGGTAGACGACCCACGCCATCACGCTGTCGGTCGCGTTCACCTTGATGGCGACCCACTCGGCGTGGCGCGGCGAGGACTGGAGCCGTGCGGCGGCCGTGGTGGCGCCGGCGGGGATGTTGGGCTGCTGCCGGAAGCCCTCCATGGGCGCCATCGCCGACATGTCGTGGTCGGCGTGGTCGGCCGTCGCGAGCGTCTGGCCGGCGGCGGCGGGCTCGGCGCGGCCCGCGACGAAGCCGATGCCGGCGGCGGCGAGGACGCCGGCCGCGGTGAGGATCATGCGCATTGCTGCCTCGGGGGTGGGGGACGAGTGGAATAGACAGCGCGCGTGTCGTCCCCGGTAGTCGTAGCGCACCGGCGATCGCCAACGTGCCGCGCGCGCGCCACGCTCGCCGCCGCCGCCCCTCGGCCCCACATTCCCCACGTGACCGCGGACCCCCACCAGCGCCTACAAGACGACGTCCGGCTCCTTGGCGAGCTGCTCGGCCGCACGTTGCGCGAGCAGGGCGGCGATCGCCTGTTCGAGGCGGTGGAGCGGGTGCGCGGACTCGCCAAGGAGGCGCGGCGCGACGCCGCCGAGTTCGGGGACCTGGAGCGGGCGCTCCGCGCGCTCTCTGTCACCGACGCGCTCGCCGTCGCGCGCGGCTTCGCCCACTTCCTCGGGCTCGCCAACATCGCCGAGCAGCATCATCGGATCCGGCGGCGGCGCGACCACCTCGCCGACCCGGCCAGCGCGCCGCAGCGCGGGTCGCTGGCCGACAGCTTCGCGCGACTGCGCGCGCTGGGCGTGGTGCCCGAGGACCTGCACGCGGCGGTGATGTCGCTTCGGATCGAGCTCGTCCTCACCGCGCACCCCACGGAGGTCGTGCGACGCACGTTGCGCCGCAAGCAGCGGCGCATCGCCGAGCTGCTCGCGCGCGACGACCGCCCCGACCTCACCCTCGAGGAGCGCGACGAGCTGCGCCGCGCGCTCGCGGCCGAGATCGCGGCGATGTGGATGACCGACGAGGTGCGCCGCGCCCCGCCGACGCCGTTCGACGAGGTGAAGTGGGGACTCGTGGCATTCGAGCAGACACTGTGGGATGCGGTGCCGCGCCAGCTCGCGTCGCTCGACCGCGCGCTCGTCGCGGCGACGGGGCGCGGGCTCCCGCTCGACGCGGCCCCGCTGCGGTTCGGGTCGTGGATCGGCGGCGACCGCGACGGCAACCCGAACGTCACGCCGCAGGTGACGGCGCGCGCGGTCATGCTCGCGCGCTGGATGGCGGCCGACCTCTACCGGCAGGAGGTCGAGGCGCTGCGCGGCGAGCTCTCGATGCGCGACGGCAGCGCGGAACTGCGCGCGCGCGTGGGGGACGCGCCGGAGCCGTATCGCGCGCTCCTGAAGGAGGTGGCCGTGCGGCTCCGCGCGATGCGCGACCGGATGCAGCGGCTCATCGACGCCGACGCGCCCTACGCGGCCGACCCGGCCGACTACGCCGACGCCGAGGCGCTCGCCGAGCCGCTCAGGCTCTGCCACCGTTCGCTGATGGAGACCGGCGGGGCGCAGGTCGCCCGCGGGCGGCTCGAACAGCTGCTGCGCCGGATCCCGACCTTCGGGCTCTCGCTGGTGCGGCTCGACCTGCGGCAGGAGGCGGACCGCCACACCGACGCGGTGGACGCGATCACGCGCCGCGCCGGGCTCGGCTCCTACCAGTCGTGGGACGAGCCCGCGCGGCGCGCCTTCCTGCTCGGCGAGCTCGAGGGCGACCTGGAGGTGACCCGCCGCGCGCTCGCGATGCCGGAGCCGTTCGACGAGGCGGTGCGGGACGTGCTCGACACCATGCGCGTCGCGGCGGCGCTGCCGCGGGAGGCGCTCGGCGCGTACGTGATCTCCATGGCCGCCCGAGCGAGCGACGTGCTCGCGGTGGAGCTGCTCCAGCGCGCGGGTGGCATCACCGAACCGCTGCGGGTCGTGCCGCTCTTCGAGACCGCGAACTACCTCCGGGGGTCGGACGCCTGCGTGGCGGCGCTGCTCGACCTCCCGTGGTACGCGGCGCGCGCGAACGGGCACATGGAGGTGATGGTCGGCTACTCCGACTCGGCGAAGGACGCCGGCCGGCTGGCCGCGGCGTGGGAGCTCTACACGGCACAGGAGCGGCTCGTCGAGACCTGCCGCGCCCGCGGCGTCCGGCTCACGCTCTTCCACGGCCGCGGCGGCTCGGTGGGGCGCGGCGGCGGCCCGACTCACCTCGCGATCCAGTCACAGCCGCCGGGCTCGGTGGACGGCACCATCCGCGTGACCGAACAGGGCGAGATGGTCGACGCGCAGTTCGGACTCCCCGAGATCGCCGACCGCACGCTCGAGGTCTACACCACCGCGACGCTCGAGGCGACGCTCACGCCGCACGACGGCGTGCGGGAGGCGTGGCGGGCGCGGATGCAGCGGATGGCCGACACCTCGCGCGCCGCCTACCGGACGCTCGTCCACGAGACGCCGGAGTTCCTCGAGTACTTTCGGCTCGCGACGCCGGAGCTCGAGCTGGGACGGATGCGGATCGGGAGCCGTCCGGCGCGGCGGCGCGCCGGCGGCGGAGTGACCTCGCTGCGCGCCATCCCGTGGGTGTTCGCGTGGACGCAGACCCGCCTGATGCTCCCCGCCTGGCTCGGCGTGGGGGAGGCGATCGCGGAGGAGGTCGAGGCGGGTGGGCTCGAGGAGCTGCGCGCGATGTACCGTGACTGGCCCTTCTTCCGCTCCACGATGGACCTCGTGGAGATGGTGCTCGCCAAGGCGTCGCCCTCGATCGCGGCGTACTATGACGCGCAACTGGTGCCGGCGCCGCTCCGCGCGCTGGGGGAGGCGCTGCGGGCGGACCTCCAGCGCACGATCGACGCCGCCCGCGCGGTGACGGGCCATGCGACGCTGCTCGAGGGGAACCCGGTGCTGCGCCGCTCGATCGACGTGCGGAACCCCTATGTGGACCCGATCAACCTCGTGCAGGTGGAGGTGCTCTCGCGCCTGCGCGCCGCCGACGACGACCCCGCCCTGCTCGACGCCTTCCTCGTGACGGTGAACGGCGTGGCGGCCGGCATGAGGAACACCGGATGACCCCGAGGACGATCCTGCTGGGCGCCTGCGCGCTCACCCTCTTCATCGCGCCGCCGGCGGGGGCGCAGCAGGACCCCGTGATCGACGGCCCGCCCGCGCCGGTCGCGCCGGCGGTGATCAGCCGCGACAGCGCGAACCGCGCGACGGTGCGCGCGATCAAGCTCGCGTCGCCGCTCACCGTGGACGGCGTGCTCGACGAGGAGGTGTACGCGCGGGAGGCGCCGTTCGACGGGATGATCCAGGTGGTGCCGGACTACGGCCGGCCGGCCACCGAGCGCAGCGAGATCTGGATCACCTACGACCAGGCGAACATCTACCTCTCGTGCCGCTGCTGGGACGCGTCGCCGCCGGAGGAGTGGATCGTCAACGAGATGCGCCGCGACACCGGCGGGCTACGCAACAACGAGCACATCGGCATCCTGTTCGACACCTTCTACGACCGGCGCAGCGGCTTCGCCTTCTACACGAACCCGCTGGGCGCGCGCGCCGACTATTCGGTGGTGGACGAGGGCGGCTCCAACACCGACTGGAACCCGGTGTGGACCTCCAAGACGGGACGCTTCGCCGGCGGGTGGACGGTGGAGATGGCGATCCCGTTCAAGTCGCTGCGCTTCCGCGCCGGCGCGGGCCAGGTGTGGGGCGTGCAGATCCGCCGCTCCATCCGGCACAAGAACGAATGGACCTACCTCACGCCGGTGCCGCAGGTGCTCGCCGGGCCGCAGGCGCTCAACCGCGTCTCGGCCGGCGGCACCCTCGTGGGGCTCGACCTCCCCGAGGCCGGCAAGAACCTCGAGCTCAAGCCCTACGTGGTCGCGCGATCGACGACCGACAACGTGCGGCTCCCCAACGTGCGGGACCAGTTCGGCAGCGAGGTCGGCGGCGACATCAAGTACGCCGTGACGCCCAACCTCACCGCCGACCTCACCGTCAACACCGACTTCGCGCAGGTCGAGATCGACGAGCAGCAGGTGAACCTCACCCGCTTCAGCCTCTTCTTCCCCGAGAAGCGCGAGTTCTTCCTCGAGGGACGCGGGATCTTCGACTTCGGGCGCGGCGGCAGCGGCATCCTCAACAGCGGCGGCGCGGACACGCCCTGGCTCTTCTACACGCGGCGCATCGGGCTCAACAACGGTGGCGTGGTGCCGATCAACGTCGGCGGGCGGCTCACCGGCAAGCTCGGACCGTACGCGGTGGGGCTGATGAACATCGGCACGGCGCAGGATGACGTGACCGGCTCGCGGCCGACGAACTTCACCGTCGTGCGGCTCAAGCGCGACGTCCTCCGCCGCAGCTCGATCGGGATGATCGCGACCAACCGGTCGATCGCGACGGCGGGCTCCGGGCAGAACCTCGCGTTCGGCGTGGACGGCGCCTTCCTCCTCTCGCAGACGCTCACCGCCGGCGCGTACTGGGCGCGGACCTCCACCACCGGCGTGATCGGGACGCCGCAGCCGTCGGGGGACGACCAGAGCTACCAGTCGCGGCTCGACTGGTCGACCGACCGGTACGGCGCGCAGGCGGAGTATCTCGCCGTGGGCGCGAACTTCGACCCGCAGGTCGGGTTCCGCCGCCGCTCGGACCTGCGCCGCTCGTACGGGCTGCTGCGGTTCAGCCCCCGACCGAGGGCGCGCTTCAAGCCGGTGCGGAAGTTCACCTTCACCACCTCGGGCGAGTACATCGAGAACGGCGCCGGCGTGCTCGAGACGCGCATCCTCGTGGGGCACTTCGACACCGAGTTCCAGAGCAGCGACAAGTTCTCGATCGACCTCACGCAGGACCACGAGTTCCTGAGGCTGCCCTTCACGCCGGTCGGGTCGCCGGCCGCGATCGCGCCGGGCGCCTACGACTTCGGCGACATCGCGGTCGCGTACGAGTTCGGCGCGCAGCGGCGCGCGGCGGGGACGATCCGCCTGCAGGCCGGCGACTACTACGACGGGACGATCCGGAGCCTCACCCTCGGCCCGAGCAACTCGTTCAGCTCGTCGCGCATCTCGCTCCACCAGCGCCTCGCCGTGGAGCCGACGCTCTCGATCGTCCGCATCGAGCGCCCCGGCGCGTCGTTCACCACGCGGCTCGCGCGGGCGCGGATCGACCTCGGCTTCACGCCGCTCATGTTCGCGAGCGCGCTGCTCCAGTACAGCTCGGCCGACCGCGCGTTCAATACGAACCTGCGCTTCCGCTGGGAGTACGCGCCGGGGAGCGAGATCTTCCTCGTCTACACCGACGAGCGCGACATGACGCCGGACCGGTTCCTGGCGCCGTCGACGGTGCGTGGGATCCGGAACCGGTCGATCGTGTTCAAGGTGAACCGGCTCTTCCGGTACTGAGCGGGCGCGCTACGCGCCCGCGGAGAGGCGCCCGAGCGCGCGCATCGCGTCCGCCGCGCGCGCGACCGGGACGAACAGGTGGTCATGCCGCAGGGCCGCGACGATGTTGCACGCGATCCCCTCGGCGGCCAGCGCGGCGCTCACCGCGGCGGTGAGCCCGACGGCGTCGAGCGCCGAGTGCACCTCGAGCGTGATCCAGGCCGCCTCGAACGCGGGGGTGAGCCGCGCCGCCCGGGCCGCCGGCAGGGGGAGGATCACGGTCTCGCCCTCCACCTCGCGGAACCACGCGATGGCGCCCGCGGGGAGCGTCCCGTCGCGCGCGAGCGGGCAGAAGACGACGGTGCCTTCGTGGAGCCGCGGGCGCATCCCGCGCAGCAGCTGCGCGAGGTCGCGGACCGGCTCGTCCGGCGCCTCGCTCACGCGCCCCTGATCGACTCGAAGACCCCGAGCTCGCGATTCTTCCGCACGTCGTCCCACGCGAACCAGCGGCCGTTCATCGCGACGTAGATGCCCGCCGGCAACACCTGCGCGAAGCTGAGCGCGCTCCCGAGGTTGAACAGCCCGTCCGACGACCCGAACGCGAAGGGCACCATCGCGCCCGTGAGAACGATGGTCTTGTCCTGCACGACGGCGGCGAGCGCGCGGGCAGTCTCCACCATCGTGTCGGTGCCGTGCGTGATCACCACTTGCCGCTCGGCGCAGTCGCGTGCCGCCGCCACGATCCGCGCCCGGTGCTCGTCGCGCAGCTCCAGGCTGTCCATCATCATGAGCACCTGAACCGCCACGTCGAGCCGGCAGCGGCCGCGCTCGAGGACCTGCTCCACGTGGGTCTCCCCGAACGTGAGCGTGCCCGCGAGCTCGTTGTACTGCTTGTCGAAGGTGCCGCCGGTGACCAGGACGCGGATCGTCATGGGTGCGAATCTACCCGTGCGGGAGCGCACGGTCGAGCGCGACCCGTTAGCTTGCAGGGGTACGCCCGCGATGCCTGCCTTCCCGGCCCCGCGCCCTTCCCCCGCAGCGCCGAGGTTCCCAGGTGGCACGCAAGCCCAACTACGATTTCGAGAAGCGCCGCAAGGAGCTCGACCGCAAGGCCAAGAAGGACGCGCGCGCCGAGGAGAAGAAGGCGCGCAAGGAAGCGGGCGGCGAAGGTGGCGCGCCCATCATGACGCTCGAGGAGATGGGGCTCCCGCCGCGGGTCATCCCCGAGGGCGAGTAGCGCGGTGCGGATCGTCGCCGGCAAGTTCGCCGGACGCGACCTCGTATCGCCGAGCGACTTCCGTGTGCGGCCCACCGCCGAGCATGTGCGGGCCGGCCTGCTCGACCTCCTCTCGGCCGACCTCCCGGACGCGAGCTGCTGCGACCTCTTCGCCGGCACCGGCGCCCTCGGCCTCGAGGCCATCTCGCGCGGCGCGCGGCGATGCGACTTCGTCGAGACGCGCCCGTCGAGTCTCGCCGCCCTCAAGTCGAACGTCGTGAAGTTCCGGCTCAAGGATCGCACGCGGATCTTCAAGAAGGATGCGCTCCCCTTCGCCGGACAGCTCAACGAGGACGCATACGACCTGGTCTTCTGCGACCCGCCCTACGAGTCGCGCATGCTGGACCGCGTGATCGAGTCGTGGCAGGCGCGCCGGTTCTCCAAGGTGCTCGCCGTGGAGCACGCGCGGATGCACCAGTTGCCGAAGGGCGCGTTGACTCGCACCTTCGAGGACACGTCGATCACGATCTATCGGCTCTAGTGGGCGGGGAGCCGATCCTCCTCTCCGTGAGGATCCCAGCGTGCGGATTCGCATTGCCTCGGCCGTCGGCCTCCTCGCGCTCCTGGTCAGCGCCTGCGCCGTCCCGGACACCCCGTCGGCCTCCGTGCACTTCACGGACCATCACGTCCACATCCTCGGCCCGGATGTGATGCGGGACTGGCGCGCCGTGGGCGTCACGTTCTCGCGTCCGGACTCGATCTACACCTCCGCCAGCACGCTGCTCCGGGAACGCCCGGACACCAGCGCCTCGGTCGTTCTCGTCCCCATGGCGCACCTGTACGGCAACACCGAGTTCTCCGGCGCGCTCGGGATCAACGACTCGACGGTGCGGTCGCGCGTCCGCCGCGAGAATGAGCACGTCTCGGCGGAGGCACGGCGCCATCCCGGACGGGCCGTCGCGCTCTGCTCCGTACCCGCGGTCGCCGCGTGGGCGCTCGACGAACTGCGCCACTGCATCGATTCGCTCCGCGTCGCCGGCATCAAGCTCCATCTCGCCAGCTCGATGGTCGACCTGCGCGACGAGGCGCACCTCGGCGCGCTCGCACGCATCGCCGCGCTCGCCGTCGCGGAATCGCTGCCCATCCTCCTCCACGTCGATCCCCAGCGCCGCGGCCTCGACACCTCCGACATCCGCCGACTCGCGGACCGGATGTTCACGCCGCACCCGGACCTGCAGGTCGTCATCGCGCACCTCGGCGGGAGCGGCGGCTATGGTCCGTGGACCCGAAGCGTCTTCGCGTCGTTGCGCGATTGGCGGCAGCAGTCCGAGAGGCGCGAGGAACGCCGGCGCCAGATCCACTTCGAGCTCTCGGCCGTCGTGCTCGAGCGCGAGTCGGAGGGGGTCCCTGCCACCACGCCGGAGGAGCGCGCACTCCTCGCCGCCGACCTTCGGGCGATCGACTTCGACCGCGTGGTCCTCGGCAGCGATTACCCGGTCTTCGATCCGGTACGCGGCCTGGAGGTGCTGCGCGATCTCGTCGGGCTCACCGCCGACGAGATCACGCGCATCGCAGCGCCGGCCGATCCGATCTTCCGCGATCGCACGCGGCGCTAGTCCGCCCGATCAACGCAATGCCGGCGTGGTGGTCGGCGGCCGACGATGCTTCGTCGCCTGCTCGTACGCGTACGCGAACCCGAGCAGCTTGGGCTCGCTCCACGGCTTGCCGAGGAACTCGAGCCCCGCCGGGAGCCCGTCCGGCGAGAACCCCATCGGCACGGTGATCGCCGGCCAGGCGAGTGTGGGGCTCAGGCCGCGATTGTCGCCGCGGCTGTAGCCGTCATTGGGGCGCGGGTTGGTGAGCACGTCGGGCGCGATCACCGCCGGTGGCGCGTCATACGTCGCGTAGATGATCGCGTCGAGCCGCTGGTCGGCCATCAGCTTGAGCATCGCGACGCGCAGCGCCTCGCGGTAGCGTAGCACGGCGCCGTACCCCGCCTCGTCCATCGTGCGTCCCACATACTCGATCAGCCCGCGCGCGCGCCAGGGATTCACGCCGCCGACGAGCAGGATCTCCTTGAACGTCTTCACCGGCGCGTTGGGGTGCTGCGCGAGGTAGGCATCGGTCGCCTGCTCGGTCTCGAAGTCGTTCCCGACGCGCGGACCCGGGACGAGGGGCACCGCGATGGAGTCGACGATCTCCGCCCCCTGCGCGCGCAGGTCCGCGATCGCGCGCTCGAAGAGCGGCCGCACCTTCGCGTACTCGCCGGCGGTGAAGCGCGCGACCGAGTCGCGGCGCGCGGCCGCGGTGTCGGCGCGCGCGATCGAGTCGGAGCGCGCCGTGCGCGCGACCACCGTGTCGCGCCGGATGCGCAGCACGCCGATCCGCGCGCCCTTGAGCGCGTCGGGCTTGAGCGAGGTCACGTAGCTCGCCGGCGTGTTCCCCACGCTGTACGCGGTCACCGGGTCGTTCGGGTCGTAGCCGGCGATCACGTCGAGCACGCGCGCCGCATCGGCGACGGTGCGGGTCATCGGACCCATCGTGTCCTGCGTCGGGTTCGCCGGGAGCATGCCGAAGCGGCTGACGAGCGGGAGCGTCGGCCGCAGGCCGACGAGGGCGCTCACCGCCGCGGGACCGCGGATCGAGCCCGACGTGTCCTCACCGAGCGCGACGAGCCCGAAGTTGGCGGCGGCCGCGCTCGCCGAGCCGCCGGACGATCCGCTCGGATTGCGCGTGGGATCGTACGCGTTGCGGATGATCCCCGCCGAGGAACTCACGTAGCGCGAGGCGAACTCGCCCATGGTGGTCTTCGCGAGGATGATCGCGCCGGCATTCTCGAGCCGCTGCACCGCGGTCGCGTCCCGCTGCGGGACGAAGTCCTTGAAGAGCACCGACCCGTAGGTGGTCGGCATGTCCTTCGTCTCGATCTGGTCCTTGACGAGCACCGGCACGCAGTGGAGCGGCCCGCGCGGTCCGCGTGCGCGCAGGACGGCGTCGAGCGAGTCCGCCTCGGCGAGCGCGCGCGGGTTGACGTTCTGGATCGCGTTGAGCGCCGGCCCGGTCTGGTCGTAGGCGGCGATGCGGTCGAGGTATGCCTGCACCAGCTGCCGGCAGGTGAGGCGTCCGGCGCTCATCGCGGCGTGGACCGACGGGATGGTCGCTTCGAGCACGTCGAAGGACTGCGCGGCGAGCGCGCATGGGGCGAGGGCCAGGGAGAGCGGGAGACCGAGTCGGAGGATTCGCATCGAGCAAACGTACCGTTCGCCGACACGTCCGGCCATATTCCGCGCACCCTCTTCGCGAGCCCCGGCATGGACGCCCTGATCACCGGCCTGCACCACGTCACCGCCACCGTCACCGACGCGCAGGCCGACCTCGACTTCTATGTGGGGCTCCTCGGCCAGCGTCTCGTCAAGAAGACGGTCAACTTCGACAATCCCGGCGTCTACCACTTCTACTACGGGAACGAAGCGGGCGAGCCGGGGACGATCATGACGACGTTCCCGTACGGCGGGCTCGGCGTGCGCCCCGGGGCCAACGGCGCCGGTCAGGTGGACGTCACCACCTTCAGCGTGCCGGCCAGCGCCATCGACTTCTGGCGGAAGCGCCTCGGCGCGGCGGGCGTCCCGTTCGACGGGAGCGAGACGCCGTTCGGGGAGGACGCCCTCCGGTTCGACGATCCCTCCGGACTGCACATCCGCCTCATCGGCACCACCGATGATGCGCGCACGCCCTGGGTCCGTCCCGACATCCCCGCCGAGCAGGCGATCCGCGGCATCCACAGCGTCGCGATGCCGGTGCGCCTGCCCGCGCGGACGGTCGAGCTGCTCACCGCGATGATGGACGCCACGAAGGTCGGTGAGGCCGAGGGGCTGCAGCGGTTCGCCATCGGCGGCACCGCGCGGCCCGGCGCGATCGTCGAGGTCGAGGACGCGGGGGCGGCGCCCACCGGCCTCAACGGGCTCGGCACGGTGCATCACGTCGCGTTCGCCGTCGCGACCCCGGAGGACCAGCTGCGGATGCAGCGCGAGCTGCGCCGCATGGGTCTGCACGTGACCGACGTGATGGATCGGCAGTACTTCACCTCGATCTACTTCCGCGAACCCAACGGCGTGCTCTACGAGATCGCGACGCTCCCGCCGGGCTTCGCGATCGACGAGCCGCTCGCCGAGCTCGGCCAGGGCCTCAAGCTCCCGCCCTGGGAGGAATCACGGCGCGGGCTCATCGAAGGACTGCTCCCCAAGGTCACCTACTGATCCGTTGATGCCATCCACGGTCCCGCCGCACGCCGGCCAGCCGCTCGTCACCATCGGCCCGCCACTCGCCCGCGCGAAGGCGGTGATCATCATGATCCATGGCCGGGGGGCCGCGCCGCGCAACATCCTCGAGCTCGCGCCGCTCATCGCCGGCCGCGACGTCGCCTGCCTCGGTCCCACCGCGAGCGGCGGCACCTGGTACCCGATGAGCTTCATGGCGCCCACGGCGCAGAACGAGCCGGGGATCACGTCGGGGATCAGCGTGGTGCACGGCCTCATCGACGATGCGATCGCGGCCGGGGTGCCGAGCGAGCGGATCGTGCTGCTCGGCTTCTCGCAGGGCGCGTGCCTCGCGGGGACCGCCGCGCAACTGAAGCCGCGCCGCTATGGCGGCGTGATCATGCTCTCCGGCGGGCTGATCGGCCCGCCCGGCACGACCTGGAGCGCCGACGGCGACTTCGCCGGCACGCCGATCTTCCTCGGGTGCAGCGACATTGACGCGCACATCCCCGAGCCCCGGGTGCGCGAGAGCGCGGCGCACTTCACGCGGATGGGTGCGAACGTCGACTGCCGGATCTATCCGGGCATGGGGCATCTCGTGAACGAGGATGAGCTCGCGTTCGCGAAGCAGCTCGTCGAGGGCGTCGTCGCGACGAGCTGACGCCGCGCGAGGCGTGCCGGGAGCTGCCGGTCGTCGGGCATCACCGAGGCGAGACGACGAGCGCGCGCTCGTAGAGCACATCGGGCCCCATCCGCGCTCGGAGACGGTACGTCCCCGGCTCCGTAGGCGCGAACTCGGCGTCGAACGTCTCCCCCACCCAGACCGATCGCGTCGCGCGTTGCATGACGGCCTGGGCGGGAGGGAGGTCGTACCCGTCCTTCGCGACCGCACGCCACTGCACCACGGTCGAGTCCCGCAGGATCTCGTACCGCACCGGATCCGCCGGCTGGATGTTGATCATCCGCACGCGCACCGGCCGGCCGATCCGCATCGCGAGCGGCGGATCGGACTCGCCGCCGTTCACGACCGGCCGCGCCTCCTTCCCCGAGATGTCGAAGCCGGAGATGAGCACGAGGTCGCGCGACGGGTCCCACCGCTCCCCCGGTTCGAGCACGACGAGCGGTCCGTAGAGGCCCGTCGCGATCTGATAGAGGTCGTTGAGATGCGTGTGGTAGATGAACGTCCCCGCGCGCTTGAGCGTGAGGTGCGCGACGAACGAGTCGTTGGGCGCGATCGCCGGCGCCACGCGCGTGCCGATGCCGCTCACGCCGGCCACTCCGTCAGAATAGCTCTCGAGCTCGAGACCGTGCCAGTGAATGGCCGTGGGCTCACCGAGCGCGTTGTGCACCGTGATGTCGGTCGGCACCCCGCGCGTGAGGAGGAGGAGGTCGCCGCGCGGCGTGATCGACGCGGGCGCGGGCGCACGTCCGTCGGGCGTGACGCGCACACCGATCGGACGGAGGTGCCCCGTGTCGAGCGGTACGCCGGGCGCGACGGTGAGCGAGAGTCGCCGCACGTTGCGCCGCGCGACCGCCTCGCCGCGCGGCCGCACGCGGATCCCCATCACGAGGCCCGCCATGTGGACGTTCGGATCCATCGAGCCCATGTCGTGCTCGCCACCCGCCGGCGCGTCGAGCCTCGCTCCCGCGATCACATGGAACGCGAGATGACAATGGAAGAGCCAGTTCCCCGGTGTCTCCGGCGACCAGGTCATGGACATGCTGCTGCGCGGCTCCATCTGCTCGGTGACCGCCATCCGACGCGCGGCGGGCGCGTAGGTGGTGTCGCTGTCCATCGTACCCTTCGAGTCCACGCGGAAGTACGCCCCATGCAGGTGCATCGGATGGATGCGCACCGTCGGGTTCACCACCCGCCACCGGAGCGTGTCGCCCTGCGTGACATCGAAACGCTCGGTGAACGGCCAGCCCCGCCCGTTGAGCGCGAGCGCGCTGCGATACACGCTGTCCGCGGTCATCTCCGACCAGATGTTGAGCACGATGATGCGGTCGTCGGTGCGCGCCCCCGGCGCATCGACGACGATCACGCCGGCGAGTTGCTCGGTCTCCGGCTTCCCTGGGCCGTCCGGCGTGCTGCGGCCCCCGTACATGAACGTGCCCACCTTCGAGGCCGCGAACTCGAACGTCCGCCGCTCTCCCGGCGCGATGCGCACGAGCGCGGTGTCGTTCGTTGTGGTGATCCCCATCCCCCACATGCCCACGGTGGAATCGGCGAGCGCGTTGCGCACCGTCATCCGCACGCGGGTGCCCAGCGGCACGCGCACCAACGGACCGGGGATGCTCGGCGCCTTCCCCTCCTCGGCGAACACCAGCAGATCGGCGAACGGCCCCGTCGCCGCCTCCGGGTACCAGCGGGCCATGACCATCGCGAGGTCGAGCGTCAGCACGCCGTCCTTGAGCGTGCCGGCCGGTGAGCGATTGTCGTTCGCGACGACCAGGGGTAGCGCGGTGCGGTCGGGCACCGTTCGCGCCGGGGCGGCGGCGATCGAGAGCAGGACGGCGGCGAGCGCGAGACGGCGTGGCATGCGGATCGTTCCCTGTTCCGTGATGAGCCGGCGAGTCCGCTTCGGCGCGGTGCGCAAAGCTACCCGTTCGCGGTCAACTCGGTACGGGGCGCCGGGTGAGCAACCAGTGGACCGGTGCACCGGTCAGGGCGAGCGCCGTCCCGACCACCGTGTCGAACGGGTGTGCGACCACCGCGCTCACGAGGAACGCGAACATCACCACGATGTACACGAGCGGCGTGAGCGGATACCCGGGCGTCCGGTACCCCGCGGAGCGCCCCAGGCGCGGACGAAGCCGGAAGATCGCGGCGACGATGAGGATGTTCATCAACTGGAACGGCACGAGGAAGAAGTTCACCAGCCGCGCGAACGAGCCGAAGAAGAAGAGGGCGGCGATCGACGTCAGCGCGGTGAAGAGGATGGCGCCGTTCGGCGTCGCGGTGCGCGGCGCCACCGTGCCGAGCCGTGCGAAGAACCAGCGGAGCGGACCGCGCGCGCCATCCGCCTGCTCCGCCGCCATCGTATAGAAGAGCCGCGGCAGGGTCATGACGAGCCCGCCGAGCGCACCGAAGATCGAGAGCACCATGAGCAGGTCGAGCAGGGCGCCGCCCCTTGGACCGTAGGCCGCGGTCGCGACGGTCGAGGCGACGGTCGTCGGTGCGGCGCGCATCACGTCGAGCGGCACCACGCGCAGGTACGCGGCGTTCACGAGGAGATACAGCAGGGTCAGCGCGCCGACACCCAGTGCGAGACCGAGCGGCAGGTCGCGCTCGGGGCGGCGCACCTCGCCCGCCACGTGCGAGACGTCGATCCAGCCGTCGTAGGTGAAGAGCACCGCCGCGACGCCAAGGCCGGCGAACCGGAAGAAGCCGAGGACGGAGTCGGCCACCGAGGCGCTCGCCGTCGCACCCACGCCATCCGCTGCGCCGCTCGCGGCCGCGTCGACCGCGGCACTGGCGACCGCCGGTGGCGCGAGCCAGAGCGCACCGCCGATCAGCGCCACCAGCCCGACGATCTTCGCCGTCGTCATCACCACCTGCACGCGCGCGCCCCACACCACGCCCGCGACGTTCACCGCGGCGAACCCCGCGATCGCCATCGCGCCCCACCAGGCCGGCGCGATCGCGACCTGTGCGCCCACCACGCGCTGCATGAACTCGCCGAAGACGATCGCGATCCCCGCGACCGCGCCCGGGCCGCTCACCCAGAGCTCCATCCACACCAGCAGGAATCCCCAGAAGGGCCCGAACCCTGCGCGCAGCACGTGATACGTCGCGCCGGCCTGCGGCAGCAGCCGGCACAGCTCGGCGAGCGTGAGCGCGCCACAGAGCGTGATCAGCCCGCAGAGCGCCCAGATGAAGTGCACCTGCCAGGGATGCTGCGTGACCGCGGCGAGCTCGCCCGGAGTGAAGAAGACGCCGGAGCCGAGCATGTTGCCGACGACGAGCGCGACGACCGCGGAGAGGCCGAGCTGGCGCTTGAGGGACGGCGCCGCACTCACGCGGAGCGCACGCCGCGCATCAACGCCTCGACCTGGGCGCGGACCACGCGGTCGGTCGACTCGCGCCCGCTGCGCAACGCGGTGCCGACGATCGCACCGTCAGCGTGCATCATGAGTTGCGGCGCGTTCCCCGGCGTGAGGCCGCTGCCGATCAGCACGGGGAGCGCCGTCGCGCGCGCGGCGCGCAGGTCGTCCACTGCCGGACCGATCCCCGTCTCGCTCCCGCTGATGATCACCGCATCCGCCCCGGCCGCCTCGGCCTCGCGCGCCGACTGCGCCAATGGCTTGGGGCCGCCGATGGGCGTCGTGTACTTCACCTGCAGGTCGGCGTAGACCTGCACCGCCTCCGCGCCGATCCGTCGCCGGTACTCGAGCACCGCCCCGGGATCGGGCTCGAACGGTCCGAGCTTCGTCATCACGCGATCGACGAAGAAGTCGATCCGGATGAACCGCGCGCCGGTGGCGGCCGCGATCGCGAGCGAGGCACGCCAGTCGTCGAGCAGCACCTCCACACCCACCGGTACCTTCGCCGCCGCGACGACCTCGCGCGTCACACGCGTCATCGCGGCGTGGATCTCCGGCCCGCCGCGCATCATGTGCGGCTGGTCGAAGTCGTTCTCCACCAGCACACCGCTGACGCCGCCGGCCTCGAGCGCGGCGAGGTCGGCGAGCGCGGCCTCGATGAGCGCGTCGATCCCCGGGTGCGTCGGGTAGCCCGGCATCGGCGGGAGCGCGATCATCCCGATGATCGGCCGCGCATCGGGGAAGAGCGAACGGAAGCGGCTCATGCGGGCACCGTGCCGCCGAGATGACGGATCACGCGCGCCGCGCGCTGCGCGCCGGCGCGGAGCGCAGTGCCGACGTCGCTGCCGCGCGCGAGGTGCACCGTGCACGCGGCCTGGAAGGCGTCGCCGCAGCCGGTCGAGTCCACGCACTCCGCGCGCGGTACCGGCTCGGCCGGCACGAACGTGCGCTCGCCGCGCACGAGCGCCGTGGCGCCCGCCGCGCCGTGCGTGAGGACGAGCGTCCCGCGCGCACCACGCGTGTGGTCCGACAGCCGGTCGACGAGCGATGACGCTCCGCTCAGGAACAGGACATCGAACGTCTCGAGCAGCGGGTCGAGTCCGGCGAACCCGCTGCCCAGATCCTCGCCGTCGAGCAGGTCGGCGACGCGGAGCATCCGCGGGCGCGGCTCGCGCACGACCGACTCGACGAGCGGCATCAGCTGCCGGAACACCGGCACCGCGACGACATCCGCATCGCGGATGGCGGCGAGGTCCGCCGCGTCGAGACGGAAGTCGGCGAGCACCCCCGGGTCGTATCCGCCGGGCGGGAAGACACGCTCACCGTCGGCGGCGAGTTCGATCCGCTGCGACGCCGTCGCGCCTGGGCGCTCATGCACCCGCGAGGCGTCGATTCCCGCCGTCGCGAGCCGATGGCGCACCGAGGCGGCCGCGCGGTCGTCGCCGGTGCAGCTCACCAGCAACACCGACTCGGCGCCCGCCTCACGCGCATGCACCGCGAAGTTCAGCGAGATCCCGCCCACACGCTCCGCGCCCAGCGCCGGATAGCGGTCGATCGTGCACTCGCCGACCGCGACCACCTTCACCGTTCGGCGTCCCGCACCGCCGCGCGAACGCGGGCCACGAAGTCCGGGATGAAGCGCACGAATCGTGCGGGGGGTACCGGCGGGATCTGCGCGTAGAGGATCCCGCCGTCGCGCGAGAGCCGGTTCGACCACCCGGGGGTGTCGAGGAACTGCGGGTCCATGCCCCATTGCCGCGGTGGCGCGGTGAGCTCCCCCGTGCGCGCGTCGAAGCGCGCGAGGTACCAGGTCACGCCCGACCGATAGACGAGTTCCGTTTCGGAGAGCCACTGCGGCTCCAGGCCGATCGACGCGACCTGCAGCTTGTCCGTGCGCTCCGGGAAGCCGCCCACGAACAGGCCGCTCGTCGAGGACGGATGCCACGCGAGCCGTCGTCCGTTCGGCGAGACGGTCGCGAACACGCCGTCGGTGAACAGGGTGTCGATCGCCACCGGCCGCTTCGAGACGTCGATGCGGTAGATGTTCGAGCTGAGTGCGTCGCGCGCGATGAGCGTGTGCGCATCGGCGAAGTCGAGGGCGTCGAACGCATCGCCTGGCTCCGTGCCGCGCATCAGCGTATCGGGCGCCGCGGCGGACATGGGCGATCCCGAGAGGAGCATGATGCCGTCCGCGGTCTGCACGTTGACGACCAGGCGCTCACCGTCCGGGCTCCAGAGCGGGAACTTGATGCTCTGCGCGCGCAACCAGACCTGCCGCTGGCCGGTGCGCAGGTCGTGGACGCGGAGCTCGTTCCCTTCGGCCGTCGCGACCACGGCCGCGAGCCGACGGCCGTCGCGGCTCAGGTCGAAACGGAGATACGAGGCCCGCTCCACGGCGAGCGGCACCGGCGCGCCTCCTGCCCTGAGGGTGACCATCCGCGCGTCGAGCGACCCCGAGGCCGGCACGTAGGCGAGCAGCCCGCCCGGCGTGAGGTCGAGCGTGGCCGCGCCCACCGCATCGCGGTCGATGCCGGTCGCGATCGTGACCGCGCGTCCGAGCACGTGCGCCTTGGCATCGTACCGCGCGGCGCGCAGTTCCCCGTCGAGGGAGACGTACATGATGTGCTCGCCGTCGACGAGCTGGAACGCGACACCGGAGACCGGCGCCCCGGCGGACCCATCCGCCGCGCGCGTCCGGAGCGCCCACGAGTCCCCCGTCCTGGGATCGACGACGACGGCGGTCTCGTTGAAGCTGCACAGCAGCCGTTCCTCCGCTGCCAGCCACTGTCCGAAGACGCACCGCCCGCCTCGCCCGAGGGACCCACCGTCGATCTTCCCCACCTCGGGATCGAGCCAGGTCAAGGTGTATCCGCCGCCGGTGATCGCGAAGAGGCGCGTGGGCGAGACCCATTGGAGCGTGACGGGCTGGTCGCCCTCGAGCAGGCGACGCGGCTCACCTCCGCTCACCGGCACGAGCATCGTGCGGTCGCCAGCCACGTAGGCGATCCGTCGACCGTCCGGCGAGATGCGCGGCCGCGCTGCGCCACTCGTGCCGGGGATCGGCCGCGCACTCGCGTCCACGAGACTGCGGTACCAGAGCTGCGCCGAGTCCCCGCGCTGGACGCGATAGACGAGGAATGACCCGTCGGGCGCGACGGACATGTTCATCCCCGTCGTGCCGAACCCCGTCGCCCAGACCGTGATGCGCGTCGCGAGCGGAGCACTGTCCGGAAGCGCCGCGTCGTACATCGCGGGAACGCTCGTCGACACGGCGGCGCGCCTGGATGCGACGATCGCCCCACCCTCGAGCAGCGCGACCCCGAGCAACAGCCCGAACGCGACCTTCCCGCTGTTCCCCGAGAGCCACGAGACGGTCGGCGACATCGGGACCGCGGCCGCGCGCGCGGCATTCGTGAACCCGGCCGCGCCCGCGGACTGCAGCGCATCCGCGAAGGCCTGCGCCGTCGCCGGCCGGTCGGCCGGTAGCTTCGCGAGCGCGCGCAGCACCACCGCCTCCACCGCCGGCGGCACGGTGTCGCGCAACGTCGTGATCGGCGTCGGCCGCTCGGCGAGCAACCGCGCGACGATCGCCTGCACGCTCGATCCCGTGAATGGCGGGTCACCCGCGAGCATCTCGTACGTCACCGCCCCGAGCGCGTACACATCGGCGCGCGCGTCGAGCGTGCGCTCCCCCATCGCCTGCTCGGGACTCATGTACTGCGGCGTGCCGAGGCTCAGGCCGGTCTGCGTCATCCGCGCCCCGCCGGCGGACTGCACCGCGAGCGCGATGCCGAAGTCGGCGACGAGCGCGTGCCCGCCCTGCAGGAGGATGTTCTCCGGCTTGATGTCGCGGTGCACGATCCCGAGCGCATGCGCGGACTGCAGGGCGTCGGCGACCTCGCGCGCGATCCGCAACGCGTCGTCGAGCGGCAACTGCCGTTCGCGCGTGAGGCGCGCGCGCAGCGTCTCGCCGGTCACGAGCGGCATCACATAGAACAGGAATCCGTCCGCGGCCCCGGAGTCGAGCAGCGGCAGGATGTGCGGATGGCTCAGCCTGGCGGTGGTCTTGATCTCGCTCAGGAACCGGTCGGCGCCGAGGGCCGCGCCGAGATCCGGATGCAGCACCTTGATCGCGACCTCGCGCTCATGGCGGAGGTCGTGCGCGAGGTACACCGTGGCCATGCCGCCCGCGCCGAGTTCGCGCTCCAGCCGGTAGCGGTCGGCGAGGGCGGCGGCGAGCCGCGGGAAGTCGGCGCTCATCGCGGCTCCGGGGCGGTCGTCGTCGGGACCGCGGCCGGGACCGCGGCGGCCTCCCGCTGCTTCGTGGAGCGGATCGCGTACACATGGAAGCCGAGCTCGACCAGCACGAGGAGCCCGAGCACCACGACGCCGTATCGCGAGAAGAAGGCGATGAAGGGTGACATCGGCTCCGTCGGGGAGGAGGACTGCTCCGGAGCGCGCGGATCCTCAGGCATCGGTCGCCTCGAGTGCGGCCGGCATCGGATACGGCCGGCCGTGCCCGGCATGGACCATCCGCCCACCAAGGGCCCGCAGCCGTGCCCAGCTCGCGGCCACCACCCGCGCATCCTCTTCGCCCACCATCATCTCCATCGTGAGGTCGCCCGTGAAGCACTCCCCGGAGTCGAGCACCAGCGACACGCTGTCGTCCGAGTGGCCGGGAGTCGGCACCACCTCGCCGGCGATCCCGAGCGTCGCGAGCCATGCCCGCGATTCCTCGCACCGCTTCACCACGTTCCCTGCCGGCATGATCTCCGTGTAGCGGTCCGCCGGCTTGATATGTCGCTTCATCGCGGCGATCGCCTCGACCTGCGGCTCCCAGACCACGAGCGTCATCCCGCGTTCCTTCAGGTCCTGCGCCGCGCCGGCGTGGTCGATGTGGTAGTGCGTCGCGAAACCATGCCGGACCTCGGCGAGGGGGATATCGGCGCGCTGCAGGGCGTGCATGAGGTCGTCGATCATGCCGGGCCAGCCGAGATCCACCAACAGGCGCGAACGCCCGGCGCTCAGCACCCAGAAGTTGGTGGAGCGGTATCCGACGTTCACGATCGTCAGCGAGGTGGGGCGCAAGCGTGCGGTCCGGATGGCGGCGTCTCGTGCGGTCCCTGCGGCGGACCTCTATGGTATCCCCGGCGAGGGAGGGCGGCTAGGCGAATGGCACGCTGGCGTCGCATCTCCCGCCCGTCTATCGTCCGGACATGAAGGCCAAGACCGCGGCCCAGGCGCGCACCCTCGAGCAGATCCCCAACATCGGGAAGTCGATCGCCGGCGACCTGCGGGCGATCGGGATCCACGAGCCCCGACAGCTCGTGGGCCGCGATCCCTACGAGCTGTTCGACGCGAGCAACGCCGTCGCCGGTGTGCGTCAGGATCCGTGCCTCATCGACTGCTTCATCTCGGCGGTGCGGTTCATGGAAGGTGCGCCGCCGCATCCGTGGTGGCATTACACGCCCGAGCGGAAGCGCGCACTGGAGGCGCGGTGAGGCGCGCGCCTTCTCGCGTGGCCGTGCGTGTTGCCGCCCGCATCGCATCCCTCGCGCTCATCATCGCCACCGCGTGCACCACTGGCGGCCCCGACGACGGCGGCCCGATCGGCCCGACGCCCGTGCTGCCGCCTCTCCTGCTCGGTGGCGACATCTCCGCCCTGACGCGGCTCGAACAGGCCGGCGCGACCTACCGCACGACCGCCGGCGTCTCGAACGCGATCGCCGCCCTGCGACTCCACGGCGCGAACCTCTTCCGCCTCCGCCTCTTCCTCGCGCCCAATGGCGACGAGGTCCAGGTCAACGACCTGCCCTACACGATCGCCCTCGCCAAGCGCGTGCAGGCAAGCGGAGCGCAGCTGCTGCTCGACTTCCATTACTCCGACACCTGGGCAGATCCGGGGCATCAGGTCACGCCGGCCGCGTGGGCCGGACTCGGCATCGATTCGCTCGAGGCGCAGGTCGAGCGCTATACCAAGCAGGTGATGGACACGCTCCGGGCCGAGGGCGTCGTTCCACGGATCGTGCAGGTCGGGAACGAGATCGACGGCGGCCTGCTGTGGCCCGTGGGTCGCATCGGTGGCGCGGGGGACAGCGATTCCACTTCGTTCGCCGACTTCGGACGACTCCTGCGCGCGGGCGTCCGCGGCGTGCGCGCCGCGACCACCGCCGCCGACTCGGTGCGCGTGATGCTGCACTACTCCGGTGGCGCGAGCATCGGCGGGACGCAGTGGTTCTACGATCTCGTGCAGGCGCAGAACGTCCCGTTCGACCTCATCGGCCTCAGCTACTACCCGTGGTGGCACGGCACCATCCAGCAGCTGCGCGACAACCTCACCGCGACGGCGAACCGCTACGGCAAGGACATCATGGTCGTCGAGACGTCCTATCCGTGGCGCGATGACTGGGGGCCCTCGGGTGCCCTCCCCTCACCGTGGGCCTGGCCGCGAACCGCCGACGGTCAGGCGACCTTCCTGCGCGACGTGATCGCCGCGGTGGATGCCACGCCCAACGGGCGCGGGATCGGCGTCGTCTGGTGGTATCCCGAGGCGATCGTCGTGCCGGGCGTCTTCATGTGGGGGGGCGGATCGCTCGCGCTCTTCGACCCGAACGGCATGATCCTCCCGGCCGCCGGCCGGTTCCAGATCCGGAACGCCCGCCCCGACTGAATTGCGCCGCGGAGCGGGCCCGCGCCACGGACCGCGCTATCGAACCGCCTGCGCGCGTGCCTTGAGGGCGCGCCACGCCGACAGCCGCTCGGCCGCCGCCGCGACCATCGCATCGGTCGGCACCGCATCCGCATCCTGCAGCGCGTCGATCACGGCGGAGTGCGACGCCGCGGCCCGCTCGAGTTCCGCCGCGAGCGCGCGCTCGCCCTTCGCCTTCAGCGACTCCGCGAGCGCCCGGCCCTCGAGCATCGCGTCGTAGAGCGCGACCGAGAGGTCGTGCTGCTGCTTGAGCGCGGCCATCGGCGTACGCACGCGCGGGTCCATGCGCACGGTGAAGGACTTCGTCTGCACCGCACCGTCCACGGTGAGCCGCGCCGTGTACGTCCCCGGCAGGACCCACGGTCCCTCGGGCTCGCACTTCGTGTTGAACGGCGTCGCCGAGATGGGGAGGGAGCAGTCGGTCGTCGGACGCGCGTAGTGCAGGTCCCAGACGAACCGCTGGATGCCCGCGCGCTTGGACGGTGCAGCCGCCGGACGGAACCAGTACCAGGGGGCGTTGCCCGCGTCGGCGGGCGCGGGCGTCGGATCCTCGCTCGAGAAGGTGCGGAGCACGCGCCCTGCCGCATCGACGATCTCGAGCGTCACCCGCTGCGCGTCGCGCGAGAGGTGGTAGTCGATCACCGCGCCGTCGGGCGGGTTCTCGGCGCGCGGCTCGTCCGGCGGGATCGGGGTGTCGGTGTACATCGAGTACCGCACGCGCGTCGCCGTGGCGGGCTTGAAGAGCGTGAAGGCCGCCGCCGCGCTCGTCGCATCCCACTGCCGCAGCGCGCTGATGTCGTCGAGGATCCAGAACCCGCGCCCGTGCGTCCCGACGACGAGGTCGTCGTCCTTGATGATGAGGTCGCGGATGGAGATCGCCGGCATGTTGAGCCGGAGCGGCTGCCAGTGGTCGCCGTCGTCGGTGGAGAACCAGGTGAGGTTCTCGGTGCCGGCGAAGAGCAGGCCGCGCCGCTTCGGGTCCTCCTTGATCGTGTTGGTCGGCGCATCGGTCGCCATGCCGGTGACGATCTCGGTCCAGGTGCGCCCGCCGTCCCGCGTGCGGTAGAGGTGCGGCCGCAGGTCGTCGAGCCGGAAGGTGTTCACCGCCGCATAGGCCGTGTTCGCGTCGAAGTGCGACGCGTCCATGATCGACACCTTCCACCACGGGCCGAGCTGCGGCGGCGTGACGTTCGTCCAGGTGCGACCGCCGTTGCGGGTGACATGGATCAGCCCGTCATCGGTCCCCGCCCAGATCGTGTTCGAGTCCACCGGGCTCGGCGCGATGGTATAGACCACGCCGCGGCGCGTGGGTCGCGCGGCCGGCGTGTCGCGGTACTTGCCCACGCTGGCCGGCACCTCCCACGTCTCGCGCGAGAGGTCATCGCTCAGCCGCTTCCAGCTCTTGCCTCCATTCACCGTCTCCCACACGACGTTGGTGCCGTAGTAGAGCTTGCGCGGGTTGATCGGCGAGAAGAGGATCGGCATCGTGCGGATGCCGCGGAAGTAGTCGGGGCCCGCCCCCGCCGCGCCACGCCCTCGCCCGGCATTCGGGCTCACGTTCTGCGCCTGTCCCGTGCGGCGATCGAACCGCACCACCGTGCCACCATAGAGGATGTTGGGGTCGAGCGGATCCGGCGCGACGTAGCTGTACTCGCTCCCGGCCACCGGCCGCCAATCACGATACGTGATGCTGCCGTCGTTGCCGCGGCTGCGCACGCAGGCCGAGCCCGACTCCTGCTGGCCCCCGCACACATGATACGGCCAGTCGTTGTCCGCCGTGACGTGATAGAACTGCGCCGTGCCCTGGTTGTACCACGAACTCCAGGTCTCGCCGCCGTTCACCGTGACCACCGCCCCCTGGTCGGCGACGAGGAGCATGATCGCCGGATGGTTCGGGTTGATCCAGAGCCGTTGGTAGTCGTCGCCGCCCGGCGCGCCGCGCAGGCTCTTCCACGTGTAGCCGCCGTCGGTGCTCTTCCACGAGACGACATTCATCGTGTACAGCGTGTTCGCATCGCGCGGGTCCACGGTGATCGACGCGAAGTCGTCCCCGCGACCGAAGAAGCGGCTGTCCGCCGTGGTGCGCACCCAGCTCGCGCCGGCGTCGTCGCTCCGGTAGATGCCGCCCTTGGCGCCCGCCGTCGCCGTGATGTAGATGCGGCGCGGATCGCTCGGGCTGATGCCGATGCCGATGCGCCCGAGTCCCTCGGCGGTGGTCGGCAGTCCGCCGGCGAGCTGCGTCCAGGTGGTGCCGCCATCGGTGCTCTTGAACAGCCCCGAGTTGGGGCCGCTCCACGCCGC
Organism: Gemmatimonadaceae bacterium; assembly: GCA_044229035.1. GTDB lineage: Bacteria > Gemmatimonadota > Gemmatimonadetes > Gemmatimonadales > Gemmatimonadaceae > Pseudogemmatithrix. The sequence continues at coordinate 38,902 of JBGATT010000007.1, forward strand.
GTTCTCCCAAGGGCCCTGCCGCGCCTCCCACAGCACCGCGTAGACGGTGTTCGGATCATTCGGGGCGAAGAGCACGTCGGCGCCGCCGGTGTTCTCGTCCTTGTAGAGCACCTTCTCGAACGAGCGCCCGCCGTTCACCGACCGATAGATGCCGCGCTCGGTGTTGGGGCCGTACGGATGCCCGAGCACCGCGACGAGGATCCGGTCGGGATTGGTGGGGTCGATCGCGATACGCGGGATCTGCTGGCCGTCGCGGAGGCCGAGGTGCTCCCACGTCTTCCCGGCGTCGTTCGAGCGGTAGAGTCCGTCGCCGGTGGAGAGGTCGGGCCGCTGGAGCCCTTCACCGCTGCCGACGTAGATGACGTTCGGGTCGGACGGCGCCACCTCCACCGCTCCGATCGACCCGCTCGACATCGCGTCGAAGATCGGGTTCCAGGTGCGCCCGTAGTCGTTCGTCTTCCACACGCCGCCGTTGGTGGGCGCCATGTAGAAGACGTTCGGCTGCTGCACCACACCGACCGCGCTCTTGGTGCGGCCGGCACGGAAGGGGCCGATATGGCGCCACCGCGGACCCTGGATCGCACTGGCCGGGAGCGGCGCCTGCGCGACCAGCGGCGCGACCACCGGTCCGACGGCCACGAGGGCGACGAATGCGGAGAGGAACGGAGCGGCGAACCGGCGGCGGGGCGTGAGGCGGCGGGACATGGGCACTCGGGAAGGGTTCACCGAGGAATCTTCCGCCGACGGCCGGAAAGTCCAGCGCGCTCGCCCCCGGGGAGGGAGCGAGCGCGCGGGGTCACGCCACTGACCGGGACTACGAGGGCGGGAGCTCCGCCGCCGGCGCCGCCGGCTTCGGGTCGGGGCGCTTGCCCCAGTGCGAGCCGCGACGCGTCGGCTGCGTCAGCTGGAAGAGGCGATTCAGATAGAAGGCGACGACGCGCTCCTGGACCGACGCGCGGGTGTCGCCCTTCGCGGCCACGAAGGGCGCGTAGCGCTGCCCATCGCCCGACACGGCGAACCACCACCACGACTCGCCCGCGCCCTTCCGCTCCTCCACCGTGCACGTATAGGTGCGCCCGGCGTCGTTGAACTCGAATCCCTGGATCATCAGCTGCCCGCGTGAGTGGACCCTGAAGATACTCGGTCCCGGGCCTCAGATGTTGCGCCGACGACACGACATCGCCCTTGCATTCGCGGCCCGGCTCGCTTCGGGCCGCGCTGGGTCGGACCCACGAGGCCGCGCTAGCTTTCGCCGATGGCACTCACCGCCACCCTCTATTCCTTCGACGTCGCGCTCAATGACGTCGACCGCGGCGTCTACGAGCAGCTCGCGATCAAGGCCGCCTGCCATCCGTCCGAGAGCGAGGAGTATCTCCTCACGCGGGTGCTCGCGTACTGCCTCGAGTATGTGGACGGCATCTCCTTCTCCAAGGGGGGCATCTCGGACCCCGAGGACCCGCCGCTGATGGTGAAGGACCTGACCGGCGCGTGGCGCAGCTGGATCGAGGTCGGGGCGCCCGACGCCGCGCGTCTCCACAAGGCCTCCAAGGCCAGCCCCCGCGTCGCGCTCTACACGCACAAGGAGCCGCGCCTTCTCTTCCTCGGTTACGAGGGGCAACGGATCCACCGGGCCGAGGCGATCGAGGTCTTCGCCATGGATCGGGCCCTGCTCGGCGAGCTCGCCGCACGCCTCGAGCGCCGGATGGCGTTCTCCCTCACGGTCACCGAGGGTCAGCTCTTCCTCGACCTCGGCGGCGACTCGCTGAGTGGCGCCGTGGAGCGGCTCCGCCTGCCCGGCTGACGCCCACGCCCCAGAGGGGGCGGCGACGCTGACCCCCGGTCTTATCAAGGTCCGGGCGGGGCCGACCGAGAATCAAGGAAACCCGTTCACCTGTGGTGCAACGGGCAGCGTGGACCAGGGGAATGGTCTCCTCCTGTGCCATGTCAGCAGTGTGATTCCGTGACAGTGTCATTTCTCTTCTCGCCGCCTCCCTGCGATTCTGTCGGGGTCGGTGGCGCGAGTCGATGCGCAGCACCGTAGTCCCGTTCCCTCGTCGGTGAACCTGATCTCCGGAAAGACCATGCTCCAGCACCTGAAGGTCGGCACGCGCGTCTCGCTCGCATTCGGTGTCCTCATCGCGATGATCGCCGCGATCGGCATCGTGACCCTCACCTCGATGGCCGGCATCCAGGCACGCGCGGCGACCATCTACGCCGATCGCGTGGTCCCGCTCCAGCAACTCAAGGTCGTCGCGGATGCCTACGCGGTCGCGATCGTGGACAACGTCCACAAGGTCCGGGCGGGCACCGTGAGCTACGAGGACGGCGCCACCACCATCCGCAAGGCGCGCACCTCGATCGACAGCGCGATGAAGGCGTACTCGTCCACGTGGCTGACGGAAGAGGAGAAGGGACTCCTCGCGAAGGCGACCCTCACGACGGAGACCGCGAACCGGGCGATCGACCGGGCGCTCGTCCTGCTCGACACCCGCGACGCCGGCGGACTCTCGGCGTTCGCAGAGCATGAGCTCTACCCGGCGATCGATCCCGTCTCCTCCGACATCACCGCGCTCATCGACCTCCAGGTGCGCGTCGCCGGCGAGGAATACGCAGCCGCGACGGCCTCGTACACGAGGCTCCGACTCCTCTTCCTCGTCGGCATCCCATTCATCATCCTCCTCTGCATCGGGCTCGCGCGCTGGACCGCGGCCCAACTCACCGCGATGATCGCGCGGGTCCTCGAGTGGATGGAGGACGTGCAGCACCGGCAGATCCCCGCCGTGCGTGACGCGGTCATCGCCCTCGCCGAGGGGCGGCTCGACACCCCGGTGCGCATCCAGAAGCAGGAGATCGCCGCCGCGGCGCGCAATCAGGCGGGCGAGCTCGCCGATGCGCTCGATCATGTGCAGGACGCGGTCATCGCGACCGCCGAGTCCGCGGAGCGGTCGCGTCTCACGCTCCACGCGCTCGTCGATGCGGCCAGCGGCCTGGTCGCGGCGGCCCGCGACGGTCGCCTCGAGCATCGGGTCGATCCGCAGCAGTTCGCCGGCAGCTACCGCACGCTCGCCCAGGGCCTGAACGAGACCCTCATCGCCGTCGCCGAGCCGCTCCAGGAGACCTCGCGCGTGCTCCAGCGCGTGGCCGACCGCGACCTCTCGGTGCGCATCATGACCGAAGGCGTCGGGGAGTTCCGCGAACTCAACGCCGCCGTGAACCTCGCCATCTCGCATCTCGCCGACGCCCTCCGCGAGGTGGAGAGCGCGGCCGAGCAGGTCTCGGCGGCCTCGGCGCAGGTCGCCTCGGGCGGCCAGCACCTCGCCGACGGCAGCTCGACCCAGGCCACCGAGCTCGAGCATGCGGCCTCCGGGCTGCACGAACTCGACGAGCGGACGCGCACCAATGCGACGCACGCCGAGCACGCCCGCACGGCGATGGAGCGCACGCGCGGCGACACGCGCAACGGCGTCGCGCGCATGGAGGAGCTCTCGGCGGCGATCAGCGAGATCCGCCAGTCCGCCGACGCGACGGCTCGCATCCTGAAGTCGATCGAGGAGATCGCCTTCCAGACGAACCTGCTCGCGCTCAATGCCGCGGTCGAGGCCGCCCGCGCGGGCGATGCGGGACGCGGCTTCGCCGTCGTCGCCGAGGAGGTCCGCGCGCTGGCCCTCCGCAGCAAGGAGTCGGCGCAGCAGACGGCGGTGCTGATCGAGCGCTCGCTCGAGAGCTCCTCGCGCGGCGTCGCGCTCAACGCGCAGGTCCGCACCCAGCTCGACACGATCGCCCAGCGCGTCGAGGAGGTCAGCGAGGCGGTGGAGGGCATCGTCGCGGCGACCGCGGAGCAGACCGTGGCGGTCAGCGAGGTGGCCACCGCGATCTCGCGGGTGAACCAGATCACGCAGTCCACGGCGGCGAACGCCGAGGAATCGGCCGCCGCGGCCGAGGAGCTGAGCGGCCAGTCGGCCGTGATGCTCGGGCTCGTGCGCCAGTTCTCCATCGACGCGGAGATCCACGGCGTCGGCCGGACGGCGGGCCAGAGCACGCCGCCGTCGATGCAACGTCGGCCGCGCGCGAAGAGCTACGCGCACCGCTGACCGGCCGGCGGACCGGGGAGGACGCAGGGGCGCGGCCGGCGGAGACTCGCCAGCCGCGCCCCTGCGTGCCAGTTTGGGGGGCGCAACGTCCGCGGGCTCCGCGGCGTATCTCCCCCGACTCCCAACCGCAGAGGCCTGCTCGATGCGTCGGTCGTTCCTTCTCGCTTCCGTTGTGACCCTCTCCCTCGCCGCCTGCGCCAAGGCCTCGGGCTCCGCCGCTGCCGCCCAGCCGAGCGGTCCCGTCATGCCGGCCGGTGTCACCCCGGCGAGCATCGCGATGGGCGACTCGATCTTCCATAGCGGCGGGTGCCAGCGTTGCCACGGCCAGAAGGGCGTCGGCGCGCAGAACGGCCCGAGCCTCGTCACCGGCCCGTGGCTCCACAGCACCGGCAAGTACGAGGAGATCGTCGCGACGATCACCACCGGCGTGCCGCGGACCGCGCTCAAGGACCAGGCGCGCCGCTTCCCGATGAACCCGCGCGGCGGCCCGATGAACCTCAATGACGACCAGGTCAAGGCGGTCGCGGCCTACGTCTACTCGATCTCGCGCGACAAGAAGTGAGGCCTCATCGCGGTGTCGGGGGCGCGGACATCGCGACCGCGCCCGTCACCCCGACCTTAAGCAGCACCGCGACGACCCCGACGTTGAGGTCGAGCAGCGCACCGGGCAGTCCCGGCGCGACCCGCGTGAGGGTCAGCCCGCTCGCGGTCTGCGCCACCACCATCGCCACCCCGGCGACGATCCCCGCCCCGGCCGCCACCGCCGGCACGCGCCATCGCGGCCCCGCGAGCGCGAGCAGCAGCGACGGGAAGAGCTGCGTCACGAACGCATAGCCCATCAGCAGCAGCGCCACGATCGTCGCGCCCCCGCGCAACGTGAACCAGAGCGCGATCGCGGCGACCACCGGCACGCACCACTTGGCCACGCGCGCGATCGCCGCGTCGTCCGCCGCGGGCCGCAGCGCGCGATATCCCGTGTTCGCCATCGTCGTCGCGGCGGCCATGAGTATCATCGAGCCCGGCACGAGCGCCGTGAGCACGCCGGCCGCCCCCACCGTCCCCACCACCCACGCCGGCAGCTCGGCGCGCACGAGCCGGAGGAGCGCGAGATCGACATCCGCGCCCTCCAGCCCCGGCACCACGAGCAGCGCCGCGAAGCCCGTGAAGAACACGAAGAGCAGCACCAGCT
>JBGATT010000124.1:0-9935 GCA_044229035.1 Gemmatimonadaceae bacterium
GGCGGACGGCGCCGAGAGTGGTCGTCTTGGTGCGGATACCGTGCAGCCCCGCCGTACAGCCCCGCCGTACAGCCCCTGCCGAACAAGCCCCTGCCGTACAGCCCCTGCCGTAGAGCGGTTGCCGTTCTCCGCCGTTCTCTGTGCCCTCTGTGCCCTCTGTGGTGAAAGCCGTTGCCGTTCTCTGCGCCCTCCGTGGTGAAAGCCGTTGCCGTTCAAAGGCTTGGACCGACTCCGACCCCCGACTAGCTTTCAAGGCTAGCCCCCTCCGCACCCGCCGCCGTGACCCCTCCGAACCTGATCCGCAATTTCTGCATCGTCGCCCACATCGACCACGGGAAGTCGACGCTGGCCGACCGCCTCATCGAGGCGACGGGGATGCTCCAGAAGCGCGAGATGAAGGCCCAGGTGCTCGACACCCTGGACCTGGAGCGCGAGCGCGGGATCACGATCAAGCTCAACGCCGTCCGCATGTCGTACGATGCCAAGGACGGCACCACGTATGAGCTCAACCTGATCGACACGCCGGGGCACGTGGACTTCACCTACGAGGTCTCGCGCTCGCTGGCCGCCTGCGAGGGCGCGATCCTCGTGGTGGACGCGTCGCAGGGCATCCAGGCGCAGACGCTGTCGAATCTGTTCCTCGCGATGGACGCGGGGCTCGAGATCATCCCGATCCTCAACAAGATCGACCTCCCCGGCGCCGAGCCCGAGAAGCGCCGCCAGGAGATCGTCGACCTCATCGGCTGCAAGCCCGAGGACATCCTCCTCGTCAGCGCCAAGGAAGGGGTCGGCATCCCCGAGCTGCTCGAGGAGGTCGTCAAGAAGACGCCCGCCCCCCGCGGCGACGGGAAGAAGCCGCTCCGCGCGCTCATCTATGATTCGTTCTACGACCGCTACCGCGGGGCCATCCCCTCGGTGCGCGTCGTGGACGGCGTCATCAAGAAGGGCACCAAGATCACCTTCGGCGCCTCCGACTCGGTCTACGAGGTCGAGGAGGTCGGGTACAACCAGCTCCGCCGCGTCGTGACCGACCAGCTCACCGCGGGCGAGGTCGGCTACGTCGTCGCCAACGTGCGCTCGGTGAAGGAGACCCGCGCCGGCGACACCATCTTCGACGCCGAGAACCGCGCCCCCGAGGCGCTCCCCGGCTACCAGGCGGTGCGCTCGTTCGTGTTCGCCGGGGTCTATCCCACCGACACGCAGCAGTACGAGGACCTCCGCGACGCGCTCGAGAAGCTCCAGCTCAACGACGCGTCGCTCCAGTACCAGCCCGAGTCCTCCACCGCCCTCGGCTTCGGCTTCCGCTGCGGCTTCCTCGGTCTCCTCCACATGGAGATCGTGCAGGAACGCCTCGAGCGCGAGTTCGACCTCGACCTCGTCACGACCGTGCCGAGCGTGGAGTACCACGTCTTCAAGACCGACGGCGAGCAGGTGCTGGTGGAGAACCCGGCGCTCATGCCGCCGAGCACGGTGATCGACTGGGTCGAGGAGCCGTACGTGAAGGCGCGCATCATGGTCCCGAGCGAGTACATCGGCGCGATCATGTCGCTCGGCACCGAGCGCCGCGGCGAGTACAAGGGGATGAGCTACATCGACACCTCGCGCGTCGAGATCGACTGGGAGTTCCCGCTCGCCGAGATCATCCTCGACTTCTTCGACAAGATGAAGTCGCTCACCCGCGGCTACGCGGCGCTCGACTACGAGATGCTCGGCTACCGCCGGAGCGAGCTCGTCCGCCTCGACATGCTCATCAACGGCGACCCGATCGACGCCTTCTCGGTGATCACGCACACCGACAAGTCGTACGACTGGGGGCGCAAGATCGCCGACAAGCTGAAGGAGCTCATCCCGCGGCAGCTCTTCGAGGTCGCGATCCAGGCGGCGATCGGCCAGAAGGTCATCGCGCGCACGACGGTGAAGGCGCTGCGGAAGGACGTGCTCGCCAAGTGCTACGGCGGCGACATCAGCCGCAAGCGCAAGCTCCTGGAGAAGCAGAAGGAGGGCAAGAAGCGGATGAAGCAGGTGGGAGCGGTGGAGATCCCGCAGGAAGCGTTCCTGGCGGTGTTGCAGGTCGATTGATCGCGGGGTGCGGAGTGAACGACCAGTGGTGAGCCGTGAGTTGTGAGTGGTGAGCGTGAACGGCGATGCGGGGTCCCTGACCACGCATCGCCGTTCGAACTCACCACTCATGACTCACAACTCACATCGCCCCCATCACTTCGACATCCGCCGCTCCAGCCCGATGGTGTACGCCCCGAGCTTCCCCCGCTCCAGCCCCATCGCCCGCAGCACGAACGTCCCGTCCGCCGGCAGCGTGATCTCGAGCCGCGCGTTCGTGTCCCCTGCGCTGTCGTCGTCCGTCGCCGAGGACTCGAAGACGTTGTTCGACAGGCTCCCCCAGTCGAGGAAGGCATCGAAGTCGCTCGACCGCATGGTCACGACGAAGCGCTCGCCCGGCCGGCCGGTGATCGCGTACTGGTGGAACTGCCGGCCGTCCTCGAGCGTGGGATCGTCCGCGGTCAGCGACGCCGCGGTCGTCTGGCCGAGCGGCAGCGGCCGCGTCGTCACCGGCTGCACCACCACCTCGCTCACCGAGACCGTGAACGGCCCGGTCTTCTCGCTCTCGAGCGGCCGCGCGTACACCCGATAGTCGCCGTTGGCCGTGAGGATGAGCTGCGCGTCGGAGCCGCCGCCGCTGTCGTCGTCGGTCCCGACCTCCTCCTCCCCTCCCGCCGTCACCTTCGTCACGCGCACCATCGCGTCGAACGCGCCCGAGCGCACGGTCACGCGCACGCGCTGGCCGCGCGCCGAGAAGGTGTAGAGCGCGTAGCGGATCTCGCCCGGTCCCTCGTCGAGGATGGGGCTGCGGTCGTCGAGCGCCCCCTCCCGCGCCTGGCCCACCTGCAGCGCGGTCGCCGTCGCCGCCGGCGCCGGCGGGAGCTCGGTCACCCGCAGCTCGTACGCGCCCTTCGCCGCGACGTCGAGCGACTGCGCGACCAGCACGTAGGTCCCCGCGGTCGCGGCGCGGAAACGGAGCCGCGCGTTGGTGTTGCCGCTGCCGTCGTCGTCCGCGGCGAACTCCTCGGTGAGGCCGCTCACGAACCGCGCGACCCACACGTACGAGTCCACGTCGTCCGAGGACATCGTGACCTCGAAGCGCTGGCCCGCCTTCGCCTCGAGCTTGTAGGCGTGGAAGCGGCCGCGCGGGCCGTAGCGCGGGTCCGCGTCCACGAACGTCCCCGTCACCGGCTGCCCCACGCGGAGCGGACGATAGGGGTCCTGGGCCGTCGCGACGTCCGCGCCGCCGAGGAGGGCGGCGGCGAGCATCGCGCCCGCGAGCGGGCGGGAGATCCCGTGGGTGATCGAGTCCATCATCGGTCGTGCACTCCGGTCAAGGGACGTGGGTCCGTGCGTCGTGGTGGGTCCGTACTTCGTCGTAGATCGCTTCGAGCGCCGCCGTCTGCCGCGCGAGGTCGAAGTGTGTCTCCATGTGCGCCCGCGCGGCGCGGCTCATCCGCTCGCGCAGCGCCGCATCCGCGAGCAGCGCGGTGAGGTGCGTGGCGAGGGCGGTCTCGTCGCCGGGCGAGAACAGATACCCCGTCTCGCCGTGGACGACACCTTCCCCTGTCCCGCCGGAGGTGGACACGACGAGCGGCAGCCCGCTCGCCTGCGCCTCGAGGAAGGTGATGGGCAATCCTTCGGCGTTGCCGCGGTCGTCGGCGATCGACGGTCCCGCGAGCACCGCGGCGCGGCGCATCAGTTCCTGCACCTGCGCGGGCGTCTGCACGCCGAGGAACCGCGCGGGCACGCCGAGCTGCGCGGCCTCGGTCGCGAGGCCGTCGCGCAGCGGGCCGTCCCCCGCGATCACCAGCTCCGCGGATGGGATCGCCTTCCGCACCGCGGCCATCGCGCGAACGAGGTGGATCACGCCCTTCTTGGCCACCAGCCGCCCCACGAACAGCACCTCGGTCGCCGAGCGCGGCGCGGTGGCGGGGGTGAACTTCGTCGTGTCCACGCCGATGTAGTGCAGCGTGATCCGCTCCGACGGACAGCCCGCGGCGAGCAGCGCGTCGCGGATGAACCGCGAGACCGCGATCACCCGGTCGGCCGCGGCGAACGCGGCGCGCCGGCGCGCGGCCTCGGCCTCGGTCTTCGCACGGACGGTGATGTCCATCCCGTGGTAGGTCACCACGAGCGGGATGCCGAGCGCCTTCGCGATGCGGCTCGCGGGGAGCGCGCTCGACCCGAAGTGCGCGTGCAGCACCACCGGCCGCGTCTCGGCGATGGCGCGCAGCCAGCGGCGCGGCGCGCGGCCGGCGCTCTTGAGCAGGAACTTCTCGAGCGCGGGGAAGAGGCTGTGCTCGTCGAGCAGCAGCTGCGGACGGCCCACGAGGTACGCCGCACCGCTCGGGTCGCGCGAGTAGCCGACGAGCACCGGCGCGTGGCGGGTCATCGCCCCCGACTGCGCGGCGATGAAGGTCTCGCTCCACGGCAGGATCCGCTTGCGGAAGATGATCGCGGAGCGGCGCTCCCCGGTGGACGCGCCGGTCACTTGCGACCTCCGCGCGTGCCGGCGCCGAGCGCCTCGCGGATCCGGCGCGCCGGCCCGATCGCGTCGTCGCGGTAGGCGACCACCTGCGCGGCGATCCCCGCCCGCAGCGCGTCGCCGCCGGCGAGCGCCTCGCGCGTCGCGCGCAGGAGCCCTTCGGCGGAGACCTCCTCGATGTCGAACGCCCACGCCTCGCGCCCCATCGCGCGGAGCAGCTCGCGCGACTTGAACTCGTACGCGATCGCGACCACCGGCGTGGCGACGGCGAGCGCGAGGATGGCGAAGTGCATCCGCGTCGCGATCGCCACGTCGAAGTCGCGCAGCGCCCCGGCCAGCTGCTCCGGCGTGCGGAAGGCCGTGTCGACATGGATGTTCGGTTCGCCCGGGAGCAGCTCGGCGACGAGCTGGGATGCGAAGCGCGAGTCGTCGGTCCAGTACTCTGGGACGCCCTGGCAGGTGGAGAGGAAGGTCACCTCGACGCCCTCGCGCGCGAGCGCGCGCGCCGCGTCGGCGACGGCGCGACGGTACCGCGCCCCCGCGTCGTCGCCGCTCCCCTGCTTGAAGTGCGACCACTGGCGCACCGAGATCGCCACGCGCGCGCGTGGTGCGCCGGCGGCGCGCGGCGGTCGCGGCGCCTCGGGCGTGGCGAGCGCGAAGGCCGCGTCGGCGTGCACGTGCAGCTTGGTCGCGTCGGCGGCGAGCGCGGTGAGATGCCCCTTGGACTTGGCATCGCGCAGGAAGACGCCGCGGCTCCCCGCGGCGATGCGCTGCATGGTCAGCTGGCTCTTGGGGCGCGTGAACGGGCCCATCGACTGCGTGAAGAGGAAGGTCGGCCGCCCCAGTGCCTGCGCCGCGAGGAGCTCGTCGGCCTTCGCCGTGAAGTTGTAGTGCTCCACGAAGTAGGTGCCGCCGGTGGCGACCACGACATCGGCGGCGGCGAGGCGGTCGAGATGCGCGCGCTGCTCGCGCGAGAGGAGGAGCCGCGCGAGGAACGGCGACGTGGACAACAACCGGACCGCGAGCGAGGTGCGCCGCTTCCGCAGCGAGGCCACGCCGCCGTGCGAGCGCCAGCGGGGCCAGTGCGCGTGCTGCGCATGCAGCCCCGAATGGAAGCGGATGTCGGGATAGAGCCGCTGCGCGACGGTGGGCGTCTGCTCCGAGACCTCGATCTCGGCGTCGGCGCCGAAGACGGTGCGCAGCGCGCGGATCTCGCCCTGCAGGATGGCGGCGTCGCCCACGTTGAGGGCGACCGAGTTGACGATGTGGATCCTCAGGCGCCCGTCCCTGCGCCGGCCAGGTGGCGATCGAGTCCCGCCGGCGTGCGCACGAGCTTCCCGGCCGCGACCTCGTCGCGGATCGCGCGGTTCTTCGCGATCGCCTCGGGGCGCTTGTAGCCGCGGCCATGGTCGAGGTGGACCACGATGGTGCGATGGCGCACCTGCGTCCCGCGCACGCCGGCGTTCTCGAGCCGCTCGCCCAGCTCCCGGTCCAGTCCGCCCCACTCGAGGCGCTCGTCGAACCCGTTCACCCGCACGAGGTCATCGCGCCAGACGCTCGCGTTGTGGCCGTTGAAGCTCGGCCGCGTGGTCGTGAGCGCATCGAGCACGCGCGAGACCGTCGGGCCCCAGTAGAGGCGCCGCGACTGCTTGTCGGCGGGCGTGCCGTGCGCCCGGAGCCAGGCGTAGTCGGTCGCGCGGCCGGCCATGATGTCGTCGCGCGTGATCGCCTGGCTGGTCGCCATGGGGAGCTTGAGGTAGCCGCCGGAGAGGAAGCGGCCGGGGGCCGCGAGGCGCGCGTGCACCGCGAGGACATCGGCCCGCGGGATGCAGTCCCCGTCGGTGAAGAACAGGTACTCCCCCTGCGAGCGCGCGATGGCCGCGTTGAGGATCGTGCACTTCCGGAACCCCTCCTTGGGGTGCCAGACGTGGACGATGGGGTAGCGCACCTCGGACCGGACGCGCTCAAGGAGCGCACGGGTGCGGTCGTCCGAGCCGTCGTCGGCGACGAGCACCTCGAACCCGCGGAACGTCTGCGCCTCGAACCCCCAGAGGACCTTCTCCAGCCACTCCGGATGGTTGTAGGTGGTGATGACGACGGACAGGCGCATGAAGAGGCGTTACCTTTGTTGGGCCGCGCGATGGCGCGGGGGCTCGGCACGAAAGCTAGCCAGCACCCGACGGGGACGACAGGAGAACGGAGGAGTGGTGACCGGGATCACGAGCCGCACGGACGCGGCGCAGCGTTACATCATCGGCGTGGACCTCGGCGGCACGAACATCGTCGCGGGCGCGATGACGGCGGACGGCGCCTCGCAGTACGCGATGCTCACCGTGCCGACGCGCGCCGACCTCGGCGGCGACGCCGTCGTCGCGCGGATCGTCGAGCTCTGCGAGCGCGTGATCGCCGAGACGATCGCGGCCACCGGCTGCACGCGCGCGGACTTCCTCGGGGTCGGCATCGGCTCGCCGGGGCCGCTGGACCGCGAGAGTGGCGTGGTCATCGTCACCCCCAATCTCGGCTGGACCAACTTCCCGCTGCGCGACAAGGTCGCCGGCCCGCTCGGGATGCCGGGGACGCTCGACAACGACGCCAACTGCGCCACGCTCGGCGAGTGGTGGATCGGCGCGGCGAAGGGCGCGAAGCAGGTCGTCGGCCTCACCATCGGCACGGGCATCGGCGGCGGGCTCATCCTCAACGGCAAGCTCTACCATGGCGCGAGCGATGCCGCGGGCGAGCTCGGGCACATCACCATCGACAGCACCGGCCGCAAGTGCGGTTGCGGCAACTACGGCTGCCTCGAGGCGTACGCTTCCGGCCCCGCGATCGCGCAGCGGGCGCGCGAGGCGCTGCAGGGGGGCGAGAGCTCGATCATGCCCTCGCTCGTGGACGGCGACCTCTCGCGCATCACCGCCGCGACGGTGTTCGACGCCTCGCACCGCGGCGACGAGCTCGCCGGCCACGTGGTGCGCGACACGGCGAAGTTCCTCGGCATCGGCGTCGCGAACTTCCTCAACATCTTCAATCCCGAGGTCGTCGTGATCGCGGGCGGCGTGACGCAGGCGGGCGAGGCGCTCTTCGAGCCGCTGCGCGCCGAGGTGCGGCGCCGCGCGTTCGCGCCGGCGGTGGAGGCGTGCCGGATCCTGCCGGGCGCGCTGCATGGCAACGCGGGTGTGGTGGGGGCCGTCGCGACGTTCGTGCAGGCGCACGGGCTGGCGTGAGCATCGTGGGGGCGGCCGGGCCGGGGCGCGCGAGGCGTCTCGGCGTGATCGGCAGTTTCGTCTGGGACGTGATCCACGGCCGCGACGTCCGCCAGGCGGCGATCGAGGAGTGGGGCGGGATCACCTACGCGCTCAGCGCCTGCGACGCCGCCCTCGGCGATGACTGGGCGCTCGTGCCCCTCGCGAAGGTCGGCCAGGACCGGATCGTCGAGGCGCGGCGCTTCCTCCGCACGCTGCGGCACATCGCCCCCGATGCCGCGCCGATCGAGGTGCCGCAGGCGAACAACCGCGTGGAGCTGCGCTACCACTCGGACGAGCGGCGCAGCGAGGTCCTCTCCGGCGGCGTGCCGCCGTGGACCTGGGCCGGGCTGCAGCCCCTGCTCCGCGACCTCGACGCGCTGTACATCAACCTGATCAGCGGCTTCGAGCTCGACCTCGCGACCGCGCGCCTCATCCGGCAGCACTTCAAGGGCCCGATCTACTGCGACCTGCACTCGCTCGTGCTGGCGCTCGAGGCGAACGGATTGCGCACGTATCGACCGCTCCCCGAAGTGGCGGCCTGGTGCAGTTGCTTCGACCTCCTGCAGGTGAACGAGGACGAGCTCGCAATGATGGCGCCCGACGGTCTCGCCCTCGCGGCGACGGCGATGGGGGCCGGGGTGCGGAACCTCCTAGTTACCTTGGGCAAGCGTGGGGTCGTCTACTTCGCGGAGCCCGGCTTCGATCGGCTGGACGACCTGCGGGTGCCGCCGCGCCCGGGGGCGGGGCCGCTCCGCACCGCGCTGGTGCCGGCGGCCGAGGCGCGGGTGACGGGACCGGGCGACCCGACCGGGTGCGGTGATGTGTGGGGCGCGACCTATTTCTCGCGGTTGCTCGCGGGTGATATAATGAGTGGCGCGTTGCGCCGGGCGATGGAGGCCGCGGCGCGGAACGTCGAGCACCGGGGCGCGACCGGCCTCGCCCAACACCTCCGGGGAGAACTGCACACGCCGTGACCGCCGTCATCACCATTCCCACGTCGCTCGACGAACAGAGCTTCGAGTCGGTCATCGAGCAGCTCTCGGCCGTTCCTGCCGACGCCAAGGTCCTGGTGGACGCGCGCCACTGCCGCTTCGCGACCCCGTACGGATTCACCGCCCTGCTCTGCCTCGCGCAGTCGCGCGAGGTGAAGCCGGAGTTCGCGCCCCCCGAGGAGGCCGAAGCGGCGAGCTACTGGAGCCGTTGCGACTTCTTCAAGTACGCCGAGGAGCTCTACACCATCCGGGGGACGCTCCCGCGGCCGCGCGCCGGCCGGGAGTCGGACGTGCTCCTCGAGGTGACGCCGGTCGCGAAGAACGAGGACGTGCACGCGATCGTGTCGCGGATCCAGGAGAAGGCGACGCAGATCCTCGTGCAGAAGCTCGACCTCGACCCGCGCGCGACGATGAGCTTCGTGATGACGCTCTCCGAGGCCTGCTCCAACATCATCGAGCATGCCGGGCGTGGCGGCTGGGTGATGGTGCAGCGGTACAGCTGGGCCAAGCGGCGCGTGGGCCGCGATGTCGTGCAGATCGCGGTGAACGACGCCGGCGTGGGCTTCCGCCGCTCCCTCGAGACGAGCCGCGCGCGCGCCCTCGCCGACCGGTGGGACGACGGGATCGCGCTCGAGAGCGCGGTGATCAACGGCGTGAGCCGCCTCCAGGACCCGGGGCGCGGACAGGGCCTCAAGGGCATCCGCGGCTTCGTGCACCGCTTCGACGGCAAGCTCACCGTCCGCTCCGGCACCTCGCGCATCGCCCCCGTCATCCCCGACTGGGACGAGGACGAGGCGCGCTCCGACGGGCTTCCCGCCTTCCCCGGCGCGCAGTTGCAGGTCATCATCCCCAAGAAGGTGACCCGGCCATGACGCACATCGACGTGCAGGTCGCGCTCGAGAGCTCGCTGGCGATGCCGTATCACGACCTCGTGACGCGGCGCACCGGCGCCGCCGTGCGCACGGTCATCGAGGGCCAGCTCGCCGGCCTCGCCGACGGCTCGGTCGCCTTCCTCGACTTCACGCACATCGGCGTGCTCGACCGCTCCTGCGCCGACGAGTTCGTCGCCAAGCTCATGCTCCCGCTGAGCGGCGAGCACCCGGCGCGTGACGGCTACGGGATCTTCCGCGGCGTCAACGACGGGCACGTCGATGC
>JBGATT010000125.1:0-9930 GCA_044229035.1 Gemmatimonadaceae bacterium
CATGGACGGATGGGGAGGGGTGGTGGTCGGTGCGGTGGTGGGGTGGGTCAGAAGCCGCCGAGGACGTCATCCGTCTCGTCGGCGTCGAACGGGATGGCGCGCGCGGCGGAGGCCGCGGGGCGTGCCGCGCGCTTGGCGGGTGCCGAGACCGAGCGCGGGAGCGGGCGCGCCGGGGCGGGACTCGCGGACCGGGCGGCGCCGCGCGGGCGCGCGTTCACCGGACGTCCGGCCGCGGTGGAGACGCGGAAGTTCTGCGCGAGCACCTGCATCTCGCTCGCCTGCGCGGACAGCTCGGCGCTCGCACCGGCGAACTCCTCGGCGTTGGCCGCGGTGCGCTGCGTGAGGGTGCCGATCTGCGACATCGCCGAGGTGATCTCCGCGAGGTCCTGCGTCTGCTCGACGGTCTTCTGCGCGATGTTCGCCATCATGCCGCTCGCGGCCTCGACGCCCTCGCGGATCTCGCCGAGCCGGCGCGAGACGCCCTGGTTGAGCGTGACGCCCTGCTCCGCCTTCTGCACCGACTCCTCGATGAGCGTGGCGGTGTTGCGCGCGGCGTCGGCCGCGCGGATGGCAAGGGAGCGGACCTCGTCGGCGACGACGGCGAACCCGCGACCGGCGTCACCGGCGCGCGCCGCCTCCACCGCCGCGTTGAGTGCGAGCAGGTTCGTCTGGAAGGCGATCTCGTCGATCGACTTCACGATGCGCGCGGTGTCGTCGGCGGACTTCTTGATCTCCGCGACGGCGGCGGCGAGGGCCTGCATGCGCTGCACGCCCTCCTCGGTCACGGTGCGCACGCGCTCCATCGTCGCGCGGCCCTCGCTGGCGTCCTGCGCATTGGCCTTGATGCGCTCGTCGACGGCCTGAAGGCGGTGCGTGACCTGGTCGAGCGCGCCGGCCTGGTCGGACGACGAGCTGGCGAGCTCCGAGCTGCCGGCGCCGATCTCGGCCCCGGCCGCGTTGACCTGCGTGATCGTCGCGGAGAGCGAGGCGAAGGCGCCTTCGATGTGATCGAGCGCCGTGTTGAGCGCCTGCGTCACCGCCGCATGCTCGCCCTGGTACTCGCCCTCGACGCGGACCGTGAGGTCGCGTTCAGCGACGCGCTCGAGGACCTCGCGCGCGGCCCGCACCGGCTCCACCACGGCATCGAGCATGGCATTCGTCCCGTTGATCAGCTCGCGATACGCCCCTTCGAAGCGGGCGGCGTCACCCCGCACCTGGAGCTTGCCGGCGCGGCCGGCGGCGATCAGCTGCTGCGCCTCGCCGATGATCGCGCGCAGCGTGTCGGCGGCGCGGTTCATGTTGCGGCTGAGCACGTCCTCGGGCGAGCGCGGGGCGACACGCGCCTCGAGGTCGCCCGCGGCGAGCCGGTCGGCGGCGTGCGCGATCCCGCCCACGTACTCGATCATGCCGCGGAACGCATCGGCCAGCTGCCCGATCTCGTCATTGGCGCGGACGGTGACCTGCTGCTCGATGCGGCCGGCGGCGATCTCGCCCGCCACCGTCGAGAGCTCGCGCATCGCGCTCGTGATGCTGCGCACCGTGCCGATGGCGAGCACCGCGAGCGCGACGAACGCGATGACCAGCACGATGGTCGCCGCCCACAGGGCGCTCGACTGCGCGGCCCGCGCGCTCGCGAAGGCCGCGGCGATCCGCTCCTGCTCCATCCGCGTGCGGTCCTTGAGGCGCGTCTTCATCTCGGCCGCGCCGGCGCGCATCGCCTGCATCGCCTCCATCGAGATCTCACCGCCGATCATCGCGACGGTCGTGCGCTTGGCGAGCGTGGTATAGGTGCGCCACGGGGTCGCGACGGAGTCGAGCGCGGCGGCCGCGTTCACCGGCAGGCGCCGGAGCGAGTCGACGCCCGCATCGAAGGCCGCGACGAGGCTGTCCGCCGCGGACACCGCCGCGACGTCGCTCGCCCCCACCGCGTCCTGGAGGGCACGCTGGTAGGCGTCGAGCACGACCTCGAGCCGCTGGCTGTGCGCCAGCGACGGCGAGAAGCTCGTCTCGACGAGTTGCTGCTGCTGTTGCGCGTGGCGCCCGTACCCGATGGTGACGGCGAGGGTGACCACGAAGCCGAGTGCCGCGACGCCGGGGAGGGCGAGGATGCGCGTGCGCAGGGCGAGGGAGTTGAACATGGGGGATCGAGGCGATGAGAGGGCGCGAGACGTGAGCCATCCCGGTCAGGACCTGCGGCCCGGACCGAGGGCGTCACACTGTCACTCTGTGTCATCGGCGCGGGGCGCACCGACTTGAGCCCCGTGACCGGCCCGTTGCCTCAGCCGTTCGCGCCCACCGTCACGCGCTCGAACCAGTCGCGCGTGGTGTGCAACCAGGTGCGCAGCCGCTCCCCTTCCTGCTGCAGGAGCTGCACCGCTTCGGCGCGCTCGGCCGCGTCCTGGTCGAGGCCGAAGAGCCGCTTGACGCGTTCGGCCGCCCGCGCGTACGGCATGGCGCCGAGCATCCGGGCGGCGCCCTCGATGCGATGCGCCGTGCCCACCACCTTCACCCGGTCGTCCGCCTCGACCGCGGTGCAGAGGGCCGCCAGGTCCTCGGCGTCGGCCTCGAGGAACTCCCCGAGCGCGGCACGCAGCACCTCGGGATCGTCGCCCAGGCTCTCCTTGAGGGCCTTGTGGCTGAGCGGCGCGGGGAGCGTCACGGGCATCGCGCTCGACGGGACCGGCTTCTGATCGATCCCCACCGGCCGGGACGAGGGCGGGAGCCAGAAGCGCAACGTCGCATCGAGCTCCTTCAGCAGGGCCGGCTTCGCGAGGAAGTCGTCCATGCCGGCTTCCACGCACACCACCCGTTGCTCGTCGAACGCGTTGCCGCTCAGGGCGATGATCGGCGTGCGGCCGAGGGCCGGGACGCGACTCTCCTCGGCGCGGATGCGGCGCGCCAGCGTCAATCCGTCCATCTCCGGCATGTGCAGGTCGGTCAGCACGAGACCATAGCGGCCGGTGCGCCACGCGGTGAGCCCGCTGTGTCCGTTGTTGTGCAGCTCGGCGGTGTAGCCGAGCACGCGCAGCTGCTTCTCGATCACGCGCTGCGCGATCGGGTGGTCCTCGCACACGAGGATGAGGCGCCGCTCGGCCACCGCCTCGTCGACGGTGGAGGTCTCCGGCGTGGTGATGGAGCGATGCTCGGTGGTCTGCGTCGGGAGGTCCGGCTCGTCGCGTCCGCAGGCGATGGCGACGGCCCGGAGGAACGTGCTCCGCCGCGCATGCGGCGCGAGGGTGACACCGCCATCGCCGCGCACCTCGGGCCGCAGGCTCGCGCCCTCGAAGAGCCGGACGACCTGCGTGCGGCCAGTCGCCCCCGGGGCGAGCCGCGCCCGGAGCGCATGCTGCACCTCGCGCGGCACATCGGGCCCGGTGACGACCACGTCCGCGGTGGTCCCCTCGGGCACGACGCCGACCTGCTCGGGCGAGACGACGAGCACCTGCGCGCCGCGCGCCTCGAGCAGCGTCGCGAGGAACCGCGAGTCCACCTCGGTGTCGTGGAGGATCGAGACGCGGAGGCCCGCGAGCGAGATCCGTGCCTCAGAGGTCTCCTCGTGCAGCCGCTCGAACGGGACCCGCACCTGCACCGAGGTGCCCACGCCCGGGAGGCTGCGCAGTTCGACCGTGCCTTCCATGAGATCCACGATGCGTCGCACCAGGGCGAGGCCAAGGCCCGTGCCGCCGACCTGCGTGGTGATCTCGTGCTCGCCGCGCTCGAACGGCGCGAAGAGGCGTGGCTGCACCTCGTACGGGATGCCCGCCCCCGTGTCAGTGACCTCGAAGCGCAGCACCCGCTCGGTGTCGGTCACCGACTCCTGCGTGACCGCGAGGCGCACGCTGCCGCGCGCGGTGAACTTCACCGCGTTCGAGAGGAGGTTGCCCAGCACCTGGCGGAGGCGCACGGCGTCCCCCATCACGAGCTCGCCGATGCGCGGGTCGACGGTCGCGCGGAGGCGCACGCCCTTCTCCTCGGCCGCGGCGGCGTACAGCCCGGCCGTGCCCTCGATCACGTCGTCGATCGAGATCGGCCGCTTCTCGACCGTCATCTTCCCCGCCTCGATGCGCGAGAAGTCGAGGACGTCGTCGAGGATGCGCCGGAGCGCGCGCGCCGAGTCGGCGATGGTACCGAGCTGGCTGCGCTGGTCGCCGTCGAGCACGGTCCGCGAGAGGACCTCGATCATCCCGCTGATGCCGGTCATCGGCGTGCGGATCTCGTGCGACATCGTCGCGAGGAAGACCGACTTGGCGCGGGTCGCCATCTCGGCCTCCTCCTTCGCGCGGCGGAGCTCGCCGGCCTCCTTCCGTTGCTGCGTGACGTCGGTGATGTGCACGGTGAAGGCCGCGATGCAGCCGGCGACGCGATGCGACACCGCCTCCTCGCGGAGCCAGCGCATCCCCTTCCCCGGATGCATGACGCGGTACTCGACCGCATAGCCGGTCTCCGTCACCACCGCCTGCTGCCGCGCACGCCGCACGGCGTCCACGTCCTCCGCGAGCTGCACCTGCTCGAAGGCGTGCAGTCCGCCGTACAGGTCCGAGGCGCCGACGCCGGCGATCTCGGGCAGGCGGTTGCCGACGAACGCGACCTCCTGGCGGCCGTCCGCGGTGACGCGCCACTGGATCACCGCCCCGGGCACGCCGTCGGCGAGCTCGATGAGACGGCGGTGCGCGTCGGCGAGCAGCTCGGTGTGCTCGCGGCTCTCGGTGACGTCTCGCCAGGAGCCCACGAGCTCCACGCCCGTCGCCACCCGGCTCGCGCGCGCCTCGACGCGCACCCAGCGCTCCTCGTCGCGCCGGCGGACGCGGAACTCCTGCTGCCACGGAGCGCACTCGATGCAGGCGCGCTCGCAGGCGGCGCGCACCGCGGCGACCTCGTCGGGGAAGACCGTCTCGTGGACGTTGTCCCAGTCGGCGGAGATGGCGACCGCCGGCACGCCGAGCACGGCCGCCGCGCCACGACTGACGAAGTCGACGCGCATCCGGCCCGTGTCCTCGCGCGTGACCTTGAACACGGCGAGTCCCGGGACGCCGTCGGTGATGTCGCGCACGAGCGATTCGGCCGCGGAGATGTCACGTACCGCCTGTTCGGCGGGCGCGATCACGCGGCGCCGCACGAGCCAGAGGAGGATACCGAGCGCGAGCGCAACGGCGACGACGAGGAGCAACTCGGCGGCGGCGCGGCGGAGCGTGGCGAGCACCACCGCGGTCGCCGGGACCGCGATGATCGTGCTGAAGCGCGTCCCTTCGACCGGCAACCGGAGCGCGAACCAGGTCCCGACGAGCTCGAAGCGGTCACCGAGCGACGGGATCGCCTGCACCACCTCCACCGGCAGGTCGGCGAGCGTGGTCTCGACGACCCGTCCGGACTGCGAGGCCGTCCCGACGACCATTCCGGTCGGGTCGACGAGCGACGCGAGCAGCGGGATCGGCGAGTTCATCGCCGCGAGCTTGCGCAGATACGCTCGCAGGGGGACGGTGACGATCACCGATGCCGCCGAGCCGGTCGCGCCGAGCCAGGCGGATTGGTCGACGCGGAGCACCGCAGCGCCAGTCGCCGGGTCGCGCGCGAGCCACGCCTCGCCGGGACGTTCGTCCGCATCGGCTGGCACGTCGAGCACCTCGAGGCGGAACCAGTTGCTCAGTCGCGCGTCGCGCTGCCGCAACCGGATCTGCTCGGCGTTGACGTACGGCACGCGCGACACGACGCGCGCATCGGGGACCACGAGGTACACCGCCTCCACATCGGGCTCCGCCTCGAGCGCGAGCCGCTGCGCGGAGAGCGATCCGACGAGGTTCGTGATGGCGTCGGGCTGGCGCGCGCTCCTTTCGCTCGACGAAAGGGCGAGCACGCCGCCGACCGCGAGGCGCGTGGTGACATCGGACGCGACGATCTCCGTCGCGTCCGGACCCGCCTGCCGTTCAGCCTGCAGGTCGCCGCGCGACGCCGCCGCCGCCCCCCCGCGCGACTGCACGAGCGCGGCGATTCGGCGCGCCAGCTCGGACTGCCGCATGGCGAGCGCGGACGCGCTCTGGGCGCGCGTGGCGCGCGCCGTCTCCTCGAGGTTCCCGAGGAACGACACCTGCTCGCGCCAGCCGAGCGCGAGCGCGAGGAGCACGAGACTGAGCGCGCCACCGGCCACCAGCCGCCGGACCAGGCGGTCGCGGCCCACCACGCCCTGCGCGGCGGCCTGACTCAGCTCCTGCAGCATCAGCCCTCCGCCGGTCCGCGGAGCTGGGCCCAGATCAACAGGTCGTCACCGCTCATCGGCTTCGCGATGACGTAGCCCTGCGCATACGGGCATTCGAGCGCCTCGAGGAGCACCAGGTCCTCCTGCGTCTCCACGCCCTCGGCGACCGCCTCGAGCGAGAGGCCCGAGGCGAGCTCGAGCAGCGAGCCGAGGACGGCCGTGGCCTTGGGGTCCTTGGACGCCCCATGCACGAAGCGCCGGTCGACCTTGACCTCCGTCACCGGCATCGTCTTCAGCATCTCCATGGAAGCGTAGCCGGTGCCGTAGTCGTCGAGGGACAGGCCGAAGCCCGCCATCCGGAGACGGGCGAGCGTCTCGATGGCGAGCGCGCGCTCGCGGCTCACCGTCGTCTCGGTGACCTCGACCACGAGCGACGCCGGTTCGACCCCGATGGAGCGGACGAGCTTGGTCAGGCGGTCGGCGAGACTGGGGTCCGCGAGGGCGCCGCCCGGGAGGTTGACCGAGACCGTGATCGACAGGCCGACCTTCTCCCACTTCCGCACCCAGGTCAGCGCCTGCGTGAGCATGCTCTGGCTCAGCGCGTCCATGAGCGGCGTGGTCTCGATCACCGGGATGAACGCTCCCGGTCCGATCATCCCGCGGGTGGGGTGCATCCAGCGGGCGAGGGCCTCGACCCCGGCCAGACGCCCGGTCGCGACCTCGACCTTGGGCTGGAACCAGGGGATGATCTCCCCGCGACTGATGGCTTCGCCGATCTGTTCCGGTGAGTAGCTGTCCGCCGGAAGGTGCGCGCGACCGCCCGATCGGGCCTTCGCCGCCTCGTGCGTGCGGACCTCATTGAGGAAGCCACGGAGCGCCTCGAGCGAGACCGGCTTCGGGATCGCCCCGAGGACCTGCAGCCCGTACATCTTGGCCATCTCGTCGACCGAGCGCAGGACGGACGGGTCGTGGGCGCTGGTGAGGACGACGCGGGGGGTGACGGCGTCCTGCGAAAGCATGCGCAGGAACGTGACACCGTCCATTCCTGGCGTCTCCAGGTCGGCGATGACCAGGTCAGGGGTCGCCCGACGGACGGCCTCGAGGGCCTCGTCGCCGGTCGACGCTTCCACCACCGCGACATGCCCCAGCCCGAGCAGCAGCCGGCCCAGCATGCGGCGCTGGAACGGATGATCCTCGAGGATGAGCACGGTGAGGTGCTTGATCTCGCCGTCGGCGTCGCCGCCGGAGGTCCGCGACGAGACTGGTCGACCCCGCTCTGCGGCGCGCGACACATCACGCCCTGGGACTGGCGAGTGGAGATCGGGACTGATGGTGATACCGCCTCCCGGACGGTGGAAGCCTACTCTCTCCTCCGAGTATCGGTCGCGCGTACCGGAACTGGAGCTACCGCCCTCCGGTCACTGACGCATATTCAGACACGTGCCGAACGCGCCCATCGCCCCACTCTCCCCGCTCGCCGCAGCCGACCCGCACGGCCGGAACGCGCCGACGCTGCCGGAGATGCCCGCGAGCAACCCCACCGCGCTGGTGGATGCGCAGGGGCGCATCCGCGCGGTGAGCACGAGCTTCGCCTCGGCACTCCGGATCCGGCGCGACGAGCTCTTCGCGCATCCCCTGCCGACGCTCGTGCGCCTGGAGGACCGCCCAGCCCTCGCGCACGCCATCGCGGCCGTCGCGTCCGGCGACTGGCCCGGTTGCTCCCTCGAGGTGGGCTTCCTCCAGCACCTGCGCGAGGACCGCGCGGTGCGGTTGATGATCGAGGCGGACGAGGCGAAGAAGGTCCGGATCCACGCCACCGACCTCACCGCCGAACGGCTCGCGACACGGGCGCTGCAGGAGTACCAGGAGAGCCTCCGCGCGTTGACGGCGCACGCGCTCGACATCTGGGCGCTGCTCGACGAGACCGGCACGCTCCGTTCCGTGAGCGAGTCGGTCTCGGTGCATCTCGGCTGGCCGGCGCGCGACCTCGAGGGCAAGTGCCTGCCCGATTTCGTGCACCCGGACGACCTCCAGAGCATCGACACCCTGCTGCACGACCTCAAGCAGGACCCGACGCTCGTGCGGAGCGCGGTCGTGCGCGCCCGCCACCAGGACGGCGGCTGGCGCACGCTCGAGACGACGACCTCGGGCTTCAATCCCGGGGTCCTCGGGAACAGCGTGTTCGTCGTGAACGCCCGTGACGTGACGGCGCGCGAGCGGACCGAGGCGACCCTGCGCGAGGTGGAGTACCGCTTCAGCCAGCTCGTCGAACAGGCGCTCACCGGCATCGTCGTCGTGCAGGACGGCGTGCTCGTGTACGCGAACCCGCGCTTCCTCCAGCTCCTCGGCGCCGATGCGGGGCTCATCGCCCGGCGCACGCGCGTGCTGTCGCTCATCGACCGGCGCTCGATCCCGCGCTTGCGCGAGGTCCGCACCGCCCTCGCGACCGGCTCCCACCAGAGCACGCGCATCCAGCTCCGCGGCGTGCACGTGCTCGGCCACCCGCTCGAGGTCGAGGTCGCGACGAGTCTCGTGGACTTCGCCGGGCGCCCCGCCCTGCTCTGCACCGTGACCGACATGACCGAGTCGCGCGCGCTGCAGCTGCGGATGGCGGAGGCGGAGAAGATCGAAGCCGTCGGCCTCCTCGCGGGCGGCGTCGCCCACGACTTCAACAACATGCTCACGAGCATCCTCGCGTGGGTCGACATCGCCGCCGACGAGGTGGGGCCGTCGAGTCCGGTCCGGCAGGCGCTCGACGAGATCCGCACCTCGGCGGAGCGCGGGGCCGAGCTCACGCGCCAACTGCTCGCCTTCGGGCGCCGACAGTTCCTCGAGCCGCGGCCGCTCGACCTCGGCGAGGTGGCCGTCCGGCTCAAGCGCTGGATGGATCGCGTCCTCGGCACCGATCACCGGCTCGACGTGCGCGTCCCCGACGCGACCTGGCTGATCGAGGCCGACCGGATGCAGATCGAGCGCGCCCTCACCGCGCTCATCATGAACGCGCGCGATGCCATGCCGAAGGGCGGCACGATCGCGGTGGTCGTCGAGCACACGGTGCTCGAGGCCGAGGAGGCGGCCCGACTCGGACCGCTCGAGGCGGGCGAGCACGTCGTCGTGCGCGTGCGCGACACCGGCCAGGGCATGGACGAACCGACGCGCCGCCGCATCTTCGAGCCGTTCTTCACCACGAAGCCGCAGGGACACGGCACCGGCCTGGGCCTCCCGGCGGTGCTCGGCACCGTCCTGCAGTCGGGCGGCGCGATCGACGTGCGGAGCGAGCCGGGGATCGGCACCGAGTTCCATTGCTACTTCCCGCGACTCGCGGCCCGTGCCGCCGCCGATGCGCCGCCGCGGCCGTCGGCCGAGCTGCGGGCGCGCCCCGCGCGTCGCGTGCTCGTGGTGGAGGACGACCCGCAGCTCGGCAAGATCCTGCGGCGCCTGCTGCAGGAGGGCGGGCATGCCGTGCGGCTGGCGGCGAACGCCGACGAGGCGGAGGCGCTGGCCTCGGCCGAGGCGATCGAGGTGCTGGTCTGCGACCAGGAACTCCCCGGCACGAGGGGATCGGCGCTCGCGCGGCGTCTCTGCGGCCGCGGCGCGGCGCGCGGCACGGTGCTCATCTCCGGGCGCCCGATCGACGACGCGGAGCGCGAGGAATCGGGACCGCACACCACCGTGTTGCTCAAGCCCTTCCGCCCGCAGCAGCTGCTCGAGGTCATCGAGGAGATCGCCGCGGCGCGGAC
>JBGATT010000254.1:0-2132 GCA_044229035.1 Gemmatimonadaceae bacterium
CGCCCCTCACGCTTCCCCCCATCTGCCTTCCCCCTTCCGCCATCCGCCCGCGCGAGGCGGCGTGCGCTTGCGCGCGCGGCCCCGCCCCGGAACCGTTAGCCCTCCTGCGGGTTCGCTTCTGAAACGGTCCTCCCTCCCCTCGCGATGGTCACCGCCGCTCCCGACGTGTTGCGCTCCGCCCGCCAGGCCGCCCAGGTCCTCCTCGACAGCAAGGCCAACGATGTCGTCCTGCTCGATCTCCGCGAGGTGACCGACATGGCGGACTACTTCCTCGTCGCGAGCGGGACCTCCGACACGCACGTGCGCGCGACGGCGCATCACGTGATGGACGCGCTCAAGCGGGAGGGCGCGACGGTCCATTCGGTGGAGGGGCTCGAGCAGGGACGCTGGGTGCTCCTCGACTACGTCGACTTCGTCGTGCACGTGTTCCATCCCGCGCTGCGTTCGTTCTACCAGCTGGAACGGCTCTGGGGCGACGCCCCGGCCGTGCCGGTCACCGCCTAGGATCCCCCATATGCCGCGTCCCGGCCGTCTGCTGGTCCTCCTCGCGCTCGCCCTGGTGCCGGCGACCGTCGCCGCCCAGGGCTCCTCGTACTTCGGACAGAACCATGTCCAGTTCCGCGAGTTCGACTGGCAGATCCTCAAGACCGAGCACTTCGACATCCACTACTACCCGGAGCTCGAGGAGGTCGCGAAGTACACCGGGCAGATGGCCGAGCGCACCTATGCGCGGCTCCGAAGCGTGCTCGGGCACGAGTTCAAGGAGCGCAAGCCGATCCTCATCTACGGGTCGCGCACGGAGTTCGCGCAGAACAACGTGACCGGCGACCTCGGCGAGGGCACCGGCGGCGTCACCGACGCGCTCCGGCAGCGCAACATGTTCTTCTTCGCCGGCGACCTGGGCGAGGCGGAGCATGTGCTCGCGCACGAGATGGTGCACGTCTTCCAGTACGATGTGTTCGCCCGCGGCCGGGCGGGCGGCGGGATGCAGCAGTTCGCCGCGGCCGCGCCGCCGCTCTGGTTCATGGAGGGCATGGCCGAGTACCTCTCGGTCGGCCCCGAGCATCGCTACACCGACGCGATCATGCGCGATGCCGCCCTCAACGGCGACATCCCGACGATCGAGCAGATGACCGACCGCCCCGACCTCTTCTTCCCGTACCGGTTCGGCGAGTCGGTGTGGCAGTACGTCGGCCGGCGCTGGGGGGACGAGATCATCGGCGAGGTCATGCAGGCCACGCCGAGCCTCGGGGTGGAACGCGCGTTCCGCCGGTACACCGGGCTCGACCTCGAGGACCTCAGCGAGGAGTGGAAGGAGGACGTGCAGATGCGTTTCCTCCCGCAGGTCGCCACGCTCGAGCGTCCGCGCCGCGTGGCGAGCCCGATGCTCAACTCGCGCCGCACCGGCGGGGTGATCCCGCTCTACATCGCGCCGGCGATCTCGCCGGACGGCAAGCAGATCGCGTACATCTCCACCGGCTCGCTCTTCCGCGCCGAGGTCTTCCCGGACCTGTACCTGGCCGACGCGACGACCGGCAAGCGGCTCGCGCGCCTCACCAAGAGCACGCTCGACGCCGACTTCGAGGAGCTGCGCTACGCGTACTCGCAGAGCGCCTTCTCGCCGGACGGGCGGTACCTCGCCTTCACCGCGCAGCGGCGCGGGAAGGACGTGCTCTACATCTACGACCTCCGCCGCAAGCGCGTGACGCGGCGCCTAGACACGCCGCTGCAGGCGATGATCGGCCCGAGCTGGTCGCCTGACGGCCGCAAGATCGTGTTCAGCGGGGCCCAGGGGGGTCTCTCCGACCTCTACGTCATCGACGCGGACGGACGGAACCTCACCAAGCTGACGAACGACACCTACAGCGACCTCATGCCGCAGTGGTCGCCGGACGGTCGGCAGATCGCGTTCGTGAGCGACCGGGGCCCGCAGACCGACCTCGCGTCGCTGCGCATCGGGCCGTGGCGGATCAACGTGTACGACCTCGAGAAGGGCGAGGCGACGACGATCCCGGGACAGGAGGGGAAGAACCTCAATCCCATGTGGTCGCCGGACGGCCAGTCGCTGGCGTTCATCTCGGATCGCACCGGCATCTCGCAGGTGTTCCTGTACGACTTCGCGGCCCAGGACC
>JBGATT010000255.1:0-2129 GCA_044229035.1 Gemmatimonadaceae bacterium
GTGCCGGGCACCGCGGATAGGTCGGGTGTCACCCCACTCCGATTCAAGGTTCGCCCGATGCCTGCGCCATTCCGCCTGAGCGATGCTCCATCCATGGACGACACGCTCCGCGACACCTACCAGAACGGCTGGACGTTCGACGAGATGGTGGCCGCGGCCACGCAGAACGTCGACAACTATCGCATCACCCGCTCGCGCGCCGTCGCCGCGCCCGAGTATGCCGCGCGCATCGAGGCGACGGGCCGCGATTGGCACCTGCTCAGCGTCACCGAGGATTGGTGCGGCGACAGCCTCAACACGCTGCCCTGGGTGGATGCGCTCGCCGAGAGCTCGCCGCGACTCTCGCACCGCCTCATCCGGCGTGACGAGCACCTGCCCCTCATGGACGCGCACCTCACCAACGGGCGGACGCGCTCGATCCCCATCGTGATCCTGCTCGACGACCAGTTCGTCGAGCGCGCCTGGTGGGGACCGCGTCCCGCGGAGATGCAGGCCTGGTTCGAGAGCGCCGAGGCGCAGGCGATGACGAAGGACGAGCGCTACAAGGTGCTGCGCACGCGCTATGCGCGGGATCGCGGCAGGGCGATCATGGACGAGCTCGTCGCGATGATCGAGACCGCCGCCGCTCAGGAGACGGTGGTCGCGTCCGCCACGGTGCACGCCGCGCCCCAGGCGTAGACCCGGTCGCGCGCGCGGCCGGTGACCTCGCGCGCGACGCCCGCGGCCACGAGCCGGTCGAGCGCGTCGGCCGCCGCCGGGCGCGAGCAGTCGAGCGACTCGGCGAGCGTCGGCATCGTGGTCACGAATCGCACCCGCAACACGTCGAGCGCGCGCCGCGCGGTGATCGCGGCGCGCCCCAGCCCGTCCAGTCGCCCCGCCTCGTCGGCGAGCCCCGCGAGCGCCTCCTCGATGCGCCGTCGCACTCCGCGCGCGCGGCGCGCCACCGCCTCGAGTCCGAGGCGCTCCCACGGCGCCGCATCACCCGCGCGCCAGCCGGCGAGCGCGGCCTGACGATCGTCGGCCGGAACGTCGGCGAAGGGAAGCAACCGCACATGGTCCGCGCGGCCACCGGCGCAGAGGGCCAGCGCGGCGACCGCCTCGCCGAGTGCGGCGTCGGGACTCCATGCCGCGACGTCGAGCGCGCGAACGAGCACGGGGCGTTCTGTCCCGACTTCACGCCAGATCGCTTCCAGCCGGGGCCGTTCGGTGTAGGTTGAGAGGGTGGGAGCGACGATCGCGAAGCGCTGCGACGCGAGTGGCGCCCCGCTCCGGACCCGACGCTCCTCGGAGCGGATGAGGTCACGCCAGTGCAGGACGGCT
The DNA here is from genome assembly GCA_044229035.1 of Gemmatimonadaceae bacterium. GTDB lineage: Bacteria > Gemmatimonadota > Gemmatimonadetes > Gemmatimonadales > Gemmatimonadaceae > Pseudogemmatithrix. The sequence goes on from JBGATT010000255.1 coordinate 1,321, forward strand.
GCCGGCAGGTCGGCATCGTGCAGCGGATCCCCATCCGCCGCGGCGAGGGCGTGAAGCGGGACCGGGCTCGTCCCGTCGGTGGCGAGTCGGCCGAGGTCGGCGATCGCCCCGAGGCGAAGGGCTTGGGCCACGGCCGGCGGCGCGTAGCCGGCAATGGCATCGAGGCGGCCGAGCTCGTCCGCAGCCTCCTCGATGAGCCTCATTGGACTTGCCATGACAAATATTAATGCTTCAAAACTGCTTTAGATAGTGCGACTGCCGCCGCCATGTGAGCTCGAGTCACTTTCAATACAACGTTTAATGCGCTCAAAGCTGTTTTTCGCCATCTTCGTGGCCGCCGTCAACGGCGCGTCGGCACAGACCGCCCCGGCGGCGCAGGCTGCGCCGGCCGTTCAGGCGCCCTCGGGCTACGCGGCTCACCGAGTCTATGACACGAAGAAGAAGCGGTTCATCGACTTCGAGACGATGGCCGTCTCCCTGGCCCGCGCCGATATCGTCTTCCTCGGCGAACAGCACGACGACCCGCGCACCCACCAGCTCCAGGCGGCGGCGCTCGACGCGATCGCGCGACGCCGCACCGGCCCGATCGTGCTCGCCCTCGAGATGTTCGAGCGCGACGCGCAGCCGAGCCTCGACGCGTACCTCGCGGGGACCCGCTCCGAGGCCGACTTCCTCGCCGCGGCGCGCCCCTGGCCGAACTACCAGACGGACTACCGGCCGCTCGTCGAGTACGCCCGTGCCAAGGGCTGGCCGGTCGTCGGCGGCAACGTCCCGCGTCGCCTCGCCTCCGTCGTCGCGCGCCGCGGCCT
>JBGATT010000256.1:0-2116 GCA_044229035.1 Gemmatimonadaceae bacterium
CCGCGCGGTCGGACCGCGACGCCCGGATGCCTGGCACGGGCGTCGTCGCCGCCAGGTGGGCGGCGCTCGCTCCCGCCCCCGCCGCAGTGCTCGTGCGCGGCGGCGGCGTGACCGCGGGCCGCGTCCGCACCTGGGGGATCGGGCTCAACGGCACGTTGATCTGCGGCTGCTGCATCACGCCCGTGCGCGCCAGCTCGATGATCTGCGTCCGGACCTGCACTTCCTGCGTCGGCGAGATGGCGCCGAACGCGAGCACCGCGTCCTCGAGCGTCGCGAAGCGAGCCTCGGGTTCCTTGGCGAGCATCCGCGAGATGCAGGCGGCGATCTCGGCCGGCACCTCGGGGCGCGCCTGTCGCACGTCCGGCACCTCGTCGAACAGATGGCCGCGCATCACCTCGGCCACCGTGTCACCCGTGTACGGCTGCGTCCCGGTGAGGAGTTCGTAGGCGACGATCCCCAGCGCGTACTGGTCCGCCGCCGGCGAGACCGGCCGACCGTGGAACTGCTCGGGCGACATGTAGTACGGCGTGCCGATGAGCGAGCCCGTCACGGTGAGCCCCTTCACGTCCCCCTGCTTCGCGATCCCGAAGTCGGTGACGACGAGCCAGCCGTCCTGGTCGAGCATGAAGTTGGCGGGCTTCACGTCGCGGTGGATGACGCCTCGCGTGTGCGCGTAGTGCAGCGCCTTCCCCGCGGACGCGATCACGCTCTGCACGAACGGGACCGACTGCGGGCCCTCGTCGCGGATGACCGAGTCGAGCGAGCGCCCTTCGACGAACTTCATCACGAAGTAGGCGAGCTCCGGGTCGTCGCCCACCGCGAGGATGCCGATGATGTGCGGGTGGTTGAGCGCCGCCGCGACCTTGGCCTCGCGCTTGAAGCGCTCGACGTTGTCCGCGGACGTCATGAGGGCCGGGGCCATCACCTTGATCGCGACCTTGCGATCGAGCGCGAGGTCGAGGGCGAGGAAGACGCTCGCCATCCCGCCCTGCCCCAGCTCGGCGTAGACGTCGTAACGTCCGATCACCGCCCGGCGCAGCCGGTCGATGAGCGGTTCGGTCCCCGACGATGTCCACGTCTGCGTCATCCGGTGCTCCTGAGGTCCACATGGCCGTGCACTCCCCACATGATACAGGACGCGTGAGCGAGCGGCGAGTCCCGCGTCAGAGCTCGCCGGCGAAGCGCCGCACGATGGCACGGCGGTACCAGCCGGGCGCGAGGCGCCAGAGGAGTGCCGCGACGGCGGGCAGCGGATCGGTGCGGACGGTGGCGCGCCGCGCGTCGAGCGCCGCGAGGATGCGCGTCGCCTCGTGCTCGGCGCTGCGGACGGCACCGATGGTCGAACGGCGATGCGGCGCCGGCGCCCCGTCCGCGCCGAGCGCGTGCCGCTCGATGGGCGTGTCGAGGAAGCTCGGGTGCGCGAGGAGCACATGCACGCCGAGCGGGGCGAGCTCGAGGCGCAGGACCTCGAAGTACTGCGTCAGCGCGGCCTTCGCGGCCCCGTACCCGGCGCGGCCCGGCACCGGCATCCAGCCCGCCATCGAGGAGATGGCGACGATGCTGCCGCCGCGCTCGCGGAGCTGCGGGAGCGCGGCGAGCGTGAGCGCGACGGGCGCGTGATAGTCCACGTCCATCACGCGACGGATCACCGCGGGATCGGTCAGTCGCGCCGGCGAGCGGTGCGTGATCCCGGCGTTGTTCACGAGCACGTCGAGCCCGCCGAAGCGCCGCGTGGCCGCGGTGAGCATCGCGGCGCGATCGGCCTCCACGGTCACGTCGCCGACGACGCACTCGGTGCGCCCCGGCGGGAGTTCGGTACGTCGCGCCTCGAGCGCGGCGACATCGCGATCGGCCAGGACGACGAAGTCGCCCCGCGCATGCGCGAGGCGACTCAGGGCCCAGCCAAGGCCACTGGCCGCGTCCTGCTCGTCACGGGCGCGGCGGGTCACGTGAACAGGTCGGCCCCTTCCTGCTCGAGGAACTTCGTGTGGACGTCCCCGGCGATGAAGTTCGGGTGATCCATGAGGGTGCCGAGGAACGGGATCGTCGTCGTCACGCCCTGGATGATGAACGTCTCGAGCGCGAGGCGCATCTTGGCGAGGGCCTCCTCGCGGTC
>JBGATT010000008.1:0-42825 GCA_044229035.1 Gemmatimonadaceae bacterium
CGGGCACAGTCCGAATGGATCGCTGACATTTATCGGGTCGCCGCTCGCATACCCGTACAGATTGAGCCCACCCGCCAGCCCGATCGGGTCCTGCTGCGTGGAACAGCCCGGACCCGAACCTAACGCCGTTGAAGCCGCCGGCCGCCCCGATGGGGCGGCCGCGGCTTAACGCGTCGATAGGCCAATGTCTCCAAGGATCGCTGGAGTCGCGGAGACAATCCCACGGGGCCAGTCAAGCGCACTTCTGCCGTCGTGTCGAGTCCGCGAAACACAAGGACTCGAGCCGTCAGCTATCTAGGCGAGACAACTCCGGCGATTCGCGTGATCGCCGTCGCCGACTGGTCTCAACAAGCAAGACCGAGGCGATTGTTCCGGCGACCGCTCCGAACTGTGTTAGGGTGATGATCTCCCTCCCCCGGCGGAAGAAAATGTACTCAAAGCTCGGGAGATAGTACTCGACGAAAAAGTCCTGAGCCGATTCGAGCGACAAGCTCAGCGCGCCGTCGACAGCTCCGACCAGCAAGAGCGCAAGGTGCCACCACACTAGGTAGTGAACGACAACACTCGCGAGAAGTCTAGCCGCTTGTCGCACGCTGCCTCACTTGCCTTTTATGGCCGTCCAAATACCCGTTCGTACGCCCGCTCCATTCTCTGCGCTAGAGCTTCCTTAGTAGCTGCGGAGGGAGTTCCACTCTCCGCCCACCAGTGCGCAAAGACATCACTTGTCTTCCATGTGCGCATGTCGCCGTTCTCCTGCGTATGCGCTGGACTGGTCTGATCCATCATAGTGTGAAACGCGTTACCAAGCTCGCGCAATGCGCCCGCCTCATCCCCGTCCTCCGCGAGCACACGAGCCCGCGCAAGCGAATGCGAAATGAACTCGGCACGACGGGCCTTCGCTTCGGCGGGCGACTCGCCTGGCTGGGCCATCGCGTGCATGAAAGAGCGGCCGAGAGACTGACCTCCATTCAAGATTCCATCCTGCTGGCGACTCGCATCCTTCAGGGCGGCAAGCGCGGCAGCCGAGACGTGCCCCTTAAATGCATAGTCTAGCAGCGCGTTGTGGGTGCGTGTCGGCCAAAGCCCAAACGGGTCGGCAAAGTTGATGGGATCGCCAGACGCGAATCCATACACATTCGCCCCACCCGCGATCCCGATCGGGTCCTGCTGCGTGGACTGACCCCGGCTAGATGCTAACCGCCGTTGGAGCCGCTGGCCGTCCGGGTGGGGCGGCCGCGCTTAACGCGTCCTTAGGCTGAGGAAGAACGCTACTGACGTGCCCGTGGCTTCACCCTACAACCCGCTCGCCGACCGCGCGAAGTACCGCACCCAGCCATTCCAGCGCCGGTGCCACAGGCTCACGCTCGCCGCGCCCGATCATCTTGAGCTTCTCCCAGTCATCTGACAGCTGCCCGAGATCGGGCTCCACAGCGGTGCGTGTTGGATCGTAGGCCTGGTCGCGCGGCACATGCCAGTAGTAGTCGACATCGACCTCGACCGCATCAACGCCGAGCTTCTCGAGATGATCGAGCAGCACAGTGCTCACGGTCCGCAGTTGCGATACTTTGACCTTCATCAAGGGCTCCTCTCAGCTTGCTCGATCAGCTTCTTGAAGTTGTTGATTTGATTCTCGAGGTTTCGAATGCGACCCTGAATGATTCTCTGCCGCTGCGCCTCCGATGTCGCGTTCTGAAGAAATCCCAAGTTGTCATTTGCGTCGGGATTGCGGATGTAGTCAGCCAGCTTCTTCTCGTGATCCGCGAGTTGCTCGCGCAGCCCGCTTGAGCGTCCTCCGCCGGCCGGTCCATCCGCGGCTTCGGAGAAGAACCGATCCGTTAGCGCGCGACCAGCAGCGAGACCGGCCGCGCTGCCCGCAGCGGCGCCGGCAAACGCAGCGATGGGTACAGCAGGCGTGGCCGTGCCGCCCGTCGCGACAGCCAGAAGTGCCCCACCGCCCCCACCAGCGATGAATCCACCGACCGACCCCGCGAACGTACTTGCGGCTTCGATGCTGTTGCATACGAATCGCCGCCATGTGCTGGCTGGACACAGTCCGAAGGGGTCCGAGAAATTGACCGGGTCCCCGCCCGCATACCCATACAGATTGAGCCCGCCGGCGAGCCCAATCGGGTCCTGCTGCGTGGAACAACCCGAGCCCGAATCTAACCGCCGTTCAAGCCGACGGCCGCCCCGGTGGGGCGGCCGCGGCTTAACGCGTCGTTAGGCGGATGTTCGTAGGCAGATGAAGAGGGAGCGCTGAAAGCTCCGTTCGGTTGGCTCCCACCAAGTCCGCAGGTATCCGAGTACGTCCGGTAGGTTTGGCGCAGCGGCACGCAGCTTCGCCCAGGGAGCGAAACCTCGATCAGTCGTCCACGGCTCTCGTCCTGGATGGAACAGGTAGAGAGACGGAGGGCTCACATCGAGTTCGGCGGCAACTGCTTGCAGGTCGCGCAAGTGCGCGTGGTTCGCTGTTGGCACGCTCCTCAGTGAGAATCCCACTGCCGGCGTGACCTCGAGGTGCTTCTCTTGACGAATCGCCACTGCGATGTTCAACACCCGCAGTGCCGCGTCGACCCAGTGCTCTCGCGACGACCACGAGGACCCGATCTCGTCGACGTGCAGGTCATCGAAACGATCGATGCCGTTCGCTTCGAGCACCCGCGCCATCCACATAGACACGTGTTGTCGGATCTGCGCTTCACTTGGGTGCATTGAACCCGCCTTTGGTAAGCCAGTCCCTCTCCGCTGAAGTCAGCTCCCGGCCCCCGTGCTTCCAGGAACCATCGCGATTCAGGGAGTGTCCACCCTTAAAGTGAACATTGTCTTGTTCCCCTTTCACCTTGCCGCGGTCGACGCGCGTCACATTCCTTGGCGCTTGGCCGCGCTGGACTTGCTGATTCATTTGGTTGACGGACGTCGGCTGCTCGTCAGGGCGCGCGCCACCTGCGCCCGCACCGCCCGACGATTCTGAGAACATCGCATCAACCACTCCGCCCAACGCCGCGCCAAGCGTCGCGCCGACCGCGGCCCCGGCAACCGCCCCTGCAGGCACGGTAGCGGCAGCAGCCGGCCCTGCTGCTAGACCAAGTAGTCCCGCCCCCCCACCGGCGACCATCCCAAGGTCAGTGCCGACGAGCACCAAGGTCGCCTTGAGCCAGTTACAGAGCGGCTTGTCAATCGGGCACAACCCAAACGGATCTTGATAATTGACCGGGTCGCCATTCGCGAAGCCGTAGACGTTGGCCCCACCCGCGATCCCGATCGGGTCCTGCTGCGTGGACTGACCCAGGCCAGATTCTAACCGCCGTTGAAGCCGACGGCCGCCCCCGTGGGGCGGCCGCAGCTTAACGCGCAGTTAGGCTCTTCGGTCACGGTGCTCGGAGCACCTCGCTGACTCTGCGCGTCCACCTTACCTGCCTTCCGTCTGCGTCGAATGCGAAGGCGTAGGAGACTGCGCGCCACTGCTGCTCGTACGACAGCGCCTGCTGCGAGAACACGGTCAGTCGAGTTTGAGTGCTCGTTCGGCCGGCCGCGTCTGATGAACCGGTCAGGTCCACCGGCCAGTTGTTGGGCAGTCGCTCCGCAAGCTTCATCGCGTCCAGAGATTGGGTGCTGCCGGACCGCCACCTGAGCATGATCGCCCCTTCTCCGTCAGCAGCAGTCGCCAAGAGGCGCGAGATGCTGTCGGCATTCAGGCTTGGGTTCGCCTCACGAAGCCATTGATACACACACTCCAGATCGGGATTCTGGAATCCTCCTCCCTCGCACACAGCGCCGGCGCGCGCGACGACAAGGTAAGGATGCCAGTGGTCAGTCGCGGTGGTAGCGCGCCACAGAGAGACGCCCGATGCCAACTCCATCACTTGCTGAGCATCAACCTCTGCGGAAGAGATTCCGCGTTGCGTTGTTGCTCGCCACATGGGGAGCTCGATCGACGCTTGAGCTGCGACACGCGCTCGTACCTGCGCGGCGACATCTGCGTTGACCGGTTGCGCACACGCAGGCGCTGAACACCAAGCGACAAGCGCAACGCCGCTCGCATGTCTTAAGATCGACAGCACGCTGGGCATTCTCGGCATTGTTGTGGGCTCCTCTCAACCTACTTTGGTCGCGGTGGCAGTCCTGCTTGTGCGCGCACGACGTTCTCGATTCCCTTCGCGCAACTCTCACTTCCTCGGCAGACATACTTTCCATTCGACTTCAGGTCCCTCGTTACCACGTGGCCGATCTCGTGCCCAAAGGCGCTGACTCCGTTCACCATGAAGCTGAACGCGCCGAACTCTGAGGGCACCAGGGTAATCGTACCGCCAGCAGTGGCATCGTTGAGGTCGTTGTACGACACGCACCCAACCATGTACGGAGCACAAACGCCAGCGGCGCCAGCAACAACCTTCCAGTCGGCCGGAAGCTTGTTGAGAGAGTCGATCATGGTCTTGCATCGTGCGGAGCTGGCACCACACTGGTCCACGTAAGGTGCGGTTGTCTCGTCCGTGCGAATCGTATCCGCACTCAAACCGAAGGGATCCCGGAGATTGATCGGGTCGCCGTTCGCGTAGCCGTACAGATTCAGCCCACCGGCCAAGCCGATGGGGTCCTGCTGCGTGAACTGCCCGCTCCCCGGATCATAGTACCGGTTCCGGCGATACATCAACCCCGAACTCCCCGCCGCGTCCGTCAGCACCGTCCCCACCCACTGCGGCGGGTTCGAACCCCCCGGAGCGTACGGATACTGCTTCATATATACGCTGCTGCCGGAAGACCACGCCACTGTGGTGCAGCTCCCGCCACTCTGCACGCTGCAGTCCGCCGGCGCTCCGGTCGTCCACACCGAACTCTCCGGCAGCCCGCGCCAGTTGTACGTGGGCACCCGCCCATCCAGCGTCATGAGCGGCTTGTCGATCCCGCCGGCATGCACGTACCCCACCTTGCCCCAGTTCAGCCCCGTGCCGTAGTGCGCGTCGAGCTGGGCGGCGGTCAGCGTGTCATGACCGTTCGCACGGAGCTCGAAGAGGACCTGGTCACCATCCCAGACCGTCCGCTCGATGTAGTAATCGCAGGTCGTGCTGCCGGCGCACATCCAACGGTACGGGTCACCGGTGGTCCCGCGACGGGCCCGCGTGAGGACACGACGCCCGAGCGCGTCGTAGCGGTACTCCTCCCAGCTGCCCGTGCTTGCGGCATCCGTGGAATGGTACTTCTGGTGGACCGCGAGCCGGTTGTCCCCGGTGTAGTAGGAGCGCGACGCGGAGTAGTACCGGTCACCGAGGTCCTGGTAGCGCTGGAAGATCGCCACTGTCCGGATCGCGTTGCCGGCGAGGTCGTAGGTCGTGGCCGTCGTGTCGGTGTAGGCCGCCTCCGCAGGCGGATTCAGCCCGGGCCGGACCGGCGTCCGCTTCTTGAGTGCCCCGTTGACGCTGAACTGCGAGACCACCGGGAACTTCGTCGGCTGCGAGCCGATGTCCGCGCGCGAACGCCACACGTCACCGAGGGCGGTGACACGGAACTGCTCGACATCGAACCACACCGAGTTCGTCTTCCATCGCTCGGACGCGAGGACGGCACCCGAACCGGCGTAACGAATCCGCGTCTGCTGCGAGTCGACCTCGGCTGCCGCGCTTCCCGACGCCACCGATCGGATCCGCGCGCGCGCGTCGAGCGTGAGCGCGCTGTTACTGAGCGCGACCATCGATGCGCCGTTGCGGCGCACACGCTGGAGCCCCACGAGATTGCCGTCCGGGTCGTAGCCTCGCGTCTCGACGACCCCCGTCACGTAGTTGCCGGACTGGAGTGTAGCGAAGAGGAGCGAGTCCTGGCGCCCCGCCGCATCGAGCGTCAGGCTGATCCGGTCCAGCCCGTGCACGACGTGCCGGAGGAATCCGCGGTCAGAGTCGTAGACATACGCGATGCTGTCCGCGCCGGCGAGGTTGGTCGGCAGCACATGCGCGACCCGACGGCCGCCCAGATCGTATCGGTACGATTGATAGTAGGAGGTCACGTCGAAGTTCGACGTCCCGTAGCTCCGGATCCGCTGGGTCTCCGACATCAGGGCGCCGCCGGCGAAGTAGCTCCGACTCACCCGCGCGTCCTTGTTGTCGGCGCGCACGAGCCGTCCCGCGGCGTCGAACACGAAGCGCGCGGTGTCGGCGCCCACCATGAGCGACGAGTCCGCCCCATTCGGGTAGTACGGGAACCTCATGAGGCAGGTCGGGAAGGGTGCGGACGGATAGCGGATCCCGTACGGCATGTCGGTGCAGTTGGTCTGCGGATACGTCACGCTCGGGACGAGCCGCTGCACGAGCCGGTTCGCTGCATCGTACTTCGAGCGGAGGACGTGATTGTTCCGGGTGACCGCGGAGTCGACATTGCCTGCGGGGTCGTAGTAGACCTGCTTCGGCCCCGAGCCCAGCCGCTGCTTGGTCGGGCGGCCCAGCCAGTCGTACTCCCGGATGTCGTACGAACCCTCCGTGCCCGCAGGCACGCCGACGCACTCGCCGACCGGCGCGTCGCACACGTCCCAGACGTTCTGGTCCGGTCGGCTGAACGCGTTGATCGTCAGCGGTCGCCCCTCGCGGTCGAAGGTCGTGCGGACGAACTGCGTGTCCGCCGTGACGGGCGTGTTGTCCATCAGTTGCGCATCGTACTCGAGCATGTACGGCATCGCGGGCGACGCGGTGATCGTCTCCCACGCCCGACCGGCCGAGTCGTAGTGGGTGACGATGCGCTGCACCTTCGTGGTCGTGACGGTCACCACGTCGCCCGACACGACCACGAGCGTGTCGCGCCCGTTTCGGTCGCGTGTGGGCGTGATGACGTCGCCGCGCGGCGACTTGGTCTTCGCGACGTTGCCGAGTTCGGGATCGTACTGGATCCGGTCCGCCGTGCCGCTGGCGGGAGTGAAGATGCGCAGGAGCTGCTTGGTGACCGCGTCATACTCGTACCGCGTCGCGCGCCCGGAGTCGCTCCCCACCCACTCGGAGAGGAGATTCCCCGTCGCCACGTCGTACCGGCGTGCCGTCCGCACGCCGTTCGGGTCGGTGAGCGTGTCCGGCAGGTCCCAGACGGCGTTCCACTTCACCGTCGTGACCGCGTTCCCCTGCGCGATACCGAACGGCGCGACGACGGTCGACTGGGTCAGCAGACCGCGCGCATTGTACGTGGCGGTATTCGTGACGCCGGCCGCGTCGATCACCTTCGCCGCGAGCGCGGGCCAGGTCGCATCGTACGTGACGATCGACTCCATGCCGACGGGGTTCCTGGTCCGCACCGGTGCCCCGAGTCGATTGATCCACCACTTGTGGACGTCGGTCACGTCGGCGCGAGGTCCGTCGAGCCGCGTATACACCGAGTCCGCGATGAGCGCCTGCGCGGTGGCCTGCCCTTCGGCCATCCGGAAGGTGGTCGTGACGGTCTGGGATGCGGTCGCCGGCGTGCTCGCGCTCGCGAGGCGGTTCGCCGCGTCGTAGGTGAAGGTGGTCGCGATCCCCATGCGATCCGCGCGTGTCGCGACCCGGTAGCCGCCGGCCCCGTTGCCTGAACCGCCGACGTAGGTGAAGCGCACGCTGTCGGTCGCGCTCTCGCGGATCGCGAGGATCCGGGAGCGGCTCGAGCCCGCCACGACCATGCCGGTGTTTCGCCTGATCCGCACCGTGCGCCATCCACCGGGGACGTCCGGCGCGGTCACGCTGTCGAGCAGTCCGTTCGTGTAGGCCAGCTGGTACTGCCTGGCGAGCGTGCCGGTCGGGAGAGTGATCGTCTGGAGCAGCCCCCCGCCGTACGTGAACGTCGTCGTCTCACCGATCCGGTTGATGGTCTGCACGTGGTTCCCGAGGTCGTCGAACACGACCCGGATGCCATTGCTGCTCCGACGCTGCCTCGCCGTGCAGCCCGTGCCCGAGACCGTGCCGACGATCGAGTCGGGCCGGTCGAGCGCATCATGCGTGAAGATGCAGGAGTTCACCGCGGTCTCGCGGAAGACACGCGCGGACCCATCGCCACCGATCCACATCATCCGCTCGATGGCGGTGTTGCTCGACTGGTAGGAGACGAGCTGCTCGAGCCCGGCGAGCCACCAGCCGGCCGTGAACGGCGAAGCGAGGCGGTTCACGTGGAGCAACTCGCCGCTGGCCGTATCGGTCACGCCCGCGCTCCGCTGGATGGTGAGAAGGTAGGGGTGTCTGCCGGTGGACAGCGCGGAGCCATCGAACGACGCAGTGATGCGCCGACGGCCACCGGACCCCCAGTCGTTGCTGGACCAGCTGCCAGCGGACAGCACCAGCCCGGAATCGGGACCGGCGGTGATCCGCACCGAGGCCGTGTACTGGACATTCGGGGTCACCGACGTCACGGTCAGCTCCGCCGGGATGAGGACTGTCGGTTGCGCCGCGTTCGCGGAGTAGAGCAGCGTGGGCGCGCGGAACCTGTTCTTCGTCGTGACGCCCGGCATCGCGTGCGCGAGCCGAAGGTCGCCGCACTGCGCGGCACCCGGCCCCGCCGCGATCGTGACGCAGAGCGATTTCTCCGTGATGCCGGTGGGGTTGAGGAGCGCGAGGCCGCTGACGAGCGGGGCGGGCGTCCGCGAGGTCACGTCGGAGAAGGCGGTCGCGACCTGACTGCCGTTCGTGACCGTGAGCGTGAGCCGCCCGGTGGAGAGGTTGGTGCTCGACGACTTGACGGCGACCGTGATGAGCGCGCTCGCGCCGGAGAGCAGCGAGAATGCGGTCCCTCCCTTGCCCGGTCCCTGTGGCACACCGACGGAGTCGAGCCCGGTGCCGGCCGCCGAGGACGAGACCGATTGCGTGCTCGGTCCGACATTCGTCACACGGAAGGCGAGCGTGGTGACGGTCGCGGGCGCGGTCTCCAGATACTGCTGCTCCGGGGAGACCGTGCCTCCACTCCACGGCACAGGCGTGGTCCACGTCACGAGCGTCCATCCACTCCAGAGCGGCGACGGCGAGGTGTCCTCGATCGAGGCCCGGAGCGTGCGCGAGGGGGTGCTCAGTGTCACCGTTCCCGACTGCGTCACCTTCGCGAGACAGGGCCCGGGGTTCCCGGGAGGGAACACGACCTTGGGCCAGTTCACCGCCACGCCGTCCAACTGCAGCACGGCGGTCGCCGTATCAAGGCCGTTGTTGTCGCAGTACGTGACCGTGACGGCGATCTGGGCGCCCAGCGCGTACTCGCCGGATGCCGGGCTGATCGTGACGGTCGGGGCGCCGGCCTGCGCCCCCACTCCGCTGGCGACAAGGCTTGCGAGGACGAGGGAGACGGCGACTGCGCGACTGATGCTCCGGAAATTGGCGGACACGGACTCGGCTCTGGATGAGGGGGACGCGCTCGAACGCTGGCGTTCGGCCCTCCTGAAGCACGCACCATGCCACTCGCCGCTTTCGCGCAACCGCTTTCACTGCAACGCGAACCGTTTCGTCGCCACCACCGATGCACCGGTGAATTCACTCCGACTTGGGTGAATTCACCGTGTCGTCGCCACGGCGGTCGCCGCGGGTCGAACTTCTTCGGATTCTTGCCGACGAACTGCCGGATCGCCCCCGTGCTCGACATCCATAGGTCGGTGGCGATGTTCACCTTTCGCACGCCGTGCTTGAACCCGTCGACGATCTCCTCCACCGGCACGCCGTACGTCTCGCCCATCTGCCCCCCGAACTCGTCCGTCACCTTGAGCCATTCCTGCGGCACCGACGACGAGCCGTGCATCAGGAGGTGATTGTTGGGGATGCGCACATGGATCCCCTTGACCGGTCGATGCGCAGCACCGCCCCCGGCGGCGGCCGAGGAGGCGGGCGCGGGGGCACACCCACCCATCGCCTGCTCGGCGAAGCGGAAGAACTGGTCCCACGACTCCTCGACGGAGGCGGAATCGCGGCGGTCGGCCGCGAACTGTTCGGCGGCGTCGGCGCCGTTGAAGTCGCTCGCGATGGGCTGCTGGAAGGACATGATGGATGCGATCCAATTGAGCGACTGGCGCTCAACATACAGGATCCATCCGACGGAACCGCCCGGGATGCCCATCGACGCGCGGTGCGGGACCTGCTCCGGCAGTTCCCGGTCGTCGCGCTCCTCGGCGCGCGGCTGGTGGGCAAGACAACCCTCGCCCGCACCATCGCCGCCGCGCAGCGCAGTCCGGTGTCGATCTTCGACCTCGACGTCGGGCCCGCCCCGCCGATCCACTCCTCGCCATCCGCGGGCTACGCGGACTCGTGATCATCGACGAGGTGCAGCACCTCCCGAAGCTCTTCCGCACCCTGCGCGTCCTGGTCGACGAGGCCCCCTCCGGACGCCGCTTCCTGATCCTGGGTTTCGATCTCGGCGAGGTGGGGAGTGCGCGGCAGGACCGGCTCTGGGTGCGCGGCGGTGCTCCGCCGCTTCTGGCTCATGGTCGCGCACTACCGCGCGCAGCAATGGAACGCCTCGGAACCGGGACGCGCATTCGGCGTCGCGCACACCGCGGTCCAACGGTATCTAGACGCGCTCTCCGAGACCTACATGGTGCCGCAGCTCGCGCCCTGATTCGAGCACCTCGGCGCGCGAGCGGGCGAGGCGTACTGCTGGCGCACGCGGGCGGGCGCCGAACTCGACCTGCTGGTCGTGCGGGGCCGCATGAGGCTTCGAGTTCAAGCGCACGACGACCCCAGCGTTGACCCCGTCGATGCGAATCGCGGTCGAGGACCTGAAGCTCGATCGCCTGAACATCGATCAGCGACCGACCGCGCGTCAGCCGATCTGCGCCAACCGGTCGTGCAGCGCCAGCGCCGTCTGCGGCCGGCCCGCCGGATCCTTCGACAGCGCCGCCATCACCAGCGCCTCGAGCGCCGGGGGCACCTCGGGATTGAGGCGCCGCGGGCTCGGCGCCGTCTCCTCCAGCACCTTCGCCACCAGCTGGTACGGCGTCTCGGCCTGGAACGGTGTCCGCCCGGTGAGGCACTCGTACAGCACGCAGCCGGCCGCGTAGATGTCCGCGCGGGCGTCGATCGCGTCCCCCGCGAACTGCTCCGGCGCCATGTACTCCGGCGTCCCGATGATCATCCCCGCCTGCGTGACGCCGCTCTCCGGCTTCCGCGACGCGAGCCGCGCGATGCCGAAGTCCATCACCTTCAGCACGCCGTCCGGCTCCACCACCATGTTCTGCGGCTTGATGTCGCGATGGATCACCCCCTGCTCGTGCGCGACCTCGAGCGCGCGCGCGAGCTGCTTCCCCACCGAGAGCGTGATCGGCAGCGGCAGCTTCCCCTTGGCGCGGATCAGGTCCTTCAGCGACTTCCCGTCCACGTACTCCATCGTGATGAAGTACACGCCCGAGTTCTCGCCCAGGTCGTGCGTGCGCACCACGTTGCGGTGCGAGATCTTGCGCGCCAGCCGGATCTCGCTCTTGAACCGCTCGAGCGCCGTCGGGTCCTGCGAGAGGAAGTCCTGCTTGAGCGTCTTGATCGCGATCACCTCGCCGAGCTCGGTGTCGACCGCCTTGAACACGGTCCCCATCCCGCCCTCGCCGAGGACCTCCTTCACCTCGTAGCGCACGGCGAAGCGGCTCCCCGGCGTGAGCCCCACCCCCGCCACGCGCTGCTCGGTCGTCGCCGACATCGCCCGCATCTGCACCGTCTTGGCGGCGTCCGCGCTCGAGAGGAACTCCACCAGCTCCTGCTTCTCGCGCAGGTCGGCGAGGAGCCCGCGGAACGCGCCGGCCAGCACGCCGATCTCGTCCTTGCTCGTGGACGGGATCACGGCCTTGTAGTCGCCGTCGGCGGCGCGACGCGTCGCCTCCACCAGCTTCCCCACCGGACGCGTGATCTGGTTGGCGATGAGCAGCGACAGCAGCGCGGCCACGAGGATCCCCACGCCACCCGTCAGCAGCAGCGAGCGCTGCAGCCGCTGGAAGCTCGCGAACTCGGCGTTGCGGTCGCGGAGCATCAGGTACCGGCCGACCACGCCGCCGTCGGCCCCGCGGAGCACCTCCGCCAGCCCGATGAAGTGGCGGCCGCGGAGGTCGGTCTCCACGCGTGCCTCGCTCGAGTCCGCGGAGCCCATGGGAAGCGCCGAGATGGCCCGGACCACCTCGGCGTCACGCCCGAGCGTGGAGGCGGCGATCACCGTCGCCCCCGCCGTGTCGGACGTGAAGAAGATCACGTCGAGTTCGCTCGCCGCGCTCGACTTCACCTTCGCGGCGAACGTCGAGTCGATCTCGCGCGCGGCGAAGAGCGCCCCGACGATGCGGTCGGCGCCGCGGTAGATCGGCACCGCCTCGAGGATCAGCAGCTCGTTCCGTGCGGTGACACCGAACCCGCCGGTGGACTGCCCGCCGAGCGCCGAGGCGACCTCGAGCGAGCGCTCGCCGAGGGTGAGCGTATCCGCGCCCGGCTCGTCGCTCTTCGCGAGGCGGAAGCCGCTCGCGTTGGTGATCTGCACCCACTTGGCGCCAAGCGTCGCCCCAGCTTCCTGGGCCTGGTCGAGCGCATCGCCCGGCTCCGCCGCCTCGATGAGCGCACCGAAGTTCGCGTTCTCGGCGAAGGCCTCGGCCGCGGCGCGCAACCCGTTCGCGCTCCCCGCCAGCTGTGCGTTCACCGCCTCGCGCGCCGAGCCGAGCACGCGGTTCACGGAGACGTCGGCGGCGTCGCTCGCCTGCCGCGCCGCGATGGCGAGCGTCGTCGCGATGATGACCACGACGACGACCGCCGTGGAGAGGAAGATCTTGACGGTGAGACTGAGGCCCTTCGGCTTCACGGTCGGTGGGGCTGGGGGGAGGAGCGCCGCGTGCGGTCGCGCGCCGGGCTCAGTACCGCGTCGCGCTCCGGTCGTACTCGCGACCGAACTTGTTCTTGTGCTCCACGAACCGGTAGCCGCGCGCATCGAGCGTCGTCGCGATCTCGGGCAGCCCCGCCGCCACGACGGTGATGGGCGTCTCGACGGTCTTCGCGCGCTCATGCCAGACGGTGAGCGTGTACTCGCCGGCCGGCACGCCGACGATCGTCCACCGCCCGTCGTTCCCCGCCTGCGCGTACCACGGGGACGGCGAGACCACCACGAACGCGGTCATGCGCGGATGGATGTTGCAATAGATGGGGTAGGCGCCCGCACGACGGAACGGCGCCTCCTTGCTCTTCCCCGCCCCGTAGAGCCCGAGGTCGAACTGCGCCCCGGGCGTCGACGAGAAGATGTTGTGGCTGAACGGGTCCTGATTGGGGAACGCCACGCGACTGCCGGGCGTGATCACGCGCACGTGCGGCACGAAGGCGCGGCCGCTCATCGCGAGCGAGGCCTCCACCGGCCGCATGCGCAGCCGCGCAGTATCTTTGGGCACCAGATAGATGATGGTGCTGCTGAAGTCCGTGGTGGTCTCGCCCGGACGCTCGGTGATCGCGACGCGCCCCGTGAGGGTGCCCTGCGCGCCGAGCACGAACGGCGCCGCCATCGCCATGCCCATGGCGACCACGAAGGGACCCACCCGACCGACGACGGAGCCACGATGCCGCATTGTTTCCTCTGGATTGTGCCTGACAACGCTACCCCTCGGCGCGGCCGATGGTCAAGCATGGTCGCGCTCGGCCTTTCGCTCGGCGTGATGCCGGTCACGCTCGCGGCACAGGCGGCACCCGAGCGCACGCAGGCGCAGCTCGATTCGCTCCGACAGCGCGTCGAGGACGCCGAAGCGGCGCTCCAGGCGCTCCGCGAGCAGATGGCGACCGAGGCCTCGAGTGCGCTGCGCACCCGCTCGCGCGTCTCGCTCGAGTTCACCGGCCGCGCGCTCATGCATGTGGTGAAGAACGACGCGCGTACCAACAACGTCGACGTGCCGGTCTTCGCACGCCCCGACTCGGGCACCGGACCGCAGGGCGGTCTCGCGATGACCATCCGTCAGACGACGCTCGGCGTGGGCTTCGCCGTGAGCGAGGTGGCGGGCGGCACCTTCCGCGGCGATCTCGACGCCGACTTCTTCGGCGGCCAGCAGCCGAGCTCCGGCGGACGGACCTTCCCGCTGGTGCGCCTCCGCACCGCGCGCGGCACGCTCGAGTGGGCGAAGGGCTTCGTCATGGTCGGGCAGGAGCAGCCGCTCATCACGGGTGTCGATCCAGTCTCGCTCGCGTCCGTCGGCGTGCCGGGCTTCACCGCCGCCGGGAATCTCTGGCTCTGGCTGCCGCAGATCCGCGGCGGCGTGCACTCGAACGGGCGCGTGCGACTCGGCGTCGAGGCGGCGGTGCTCGCCCCCACCAGCGGCGACGCGGCCGGGCTATTCGACACGCAGTTCGACGCGGCCGAGCGTACGGGCACCCCGTACCTGCAGGGACTCGTCCGGATGGCGTGGGGTGAGGCCGAGCGACCCGGGTCGATCACCGTGGGCATGCACACCGGCAAGGTCGCGGACGCCACGGACGCCGAGCGCGCCTCGGAGGCGATGGCGGCGACCGTACGACTGCCGATCGGCTCGCGGCTCGAGGTGCGCGGCGAGTTCTTCGACGGGCAGGCGTTGCGCGGACTGGGTGGCGGCGGCGTCTCGCAGGGACTCGGCGTCGGTGGTGCGCCGGTGCGCACGCGCGGCGGATGGGGTCAGGTCAATCTCCAGGCGACGCCGCGCCTCCTCATCGGTGGCGGCATGGGATTCGACGATCCGGAGGACGCGGACATCGCCGCAGGTGGCCGGATCAGGAACGCGACGACCGAGGCGCACCTGCATTGGCGCCCGGCCGGGCCGCTCGTGCTCGGCTTCGAGTGGCGGCGGATCGCGACCGACTTCACCGTCGGCTCGCGCACCGCGCAGCACCTGAACCTCGCGTTCGGCTTCGAGTTCTAGCGGCGGGGCCGCTTCGTCGCGGCGGGCGACGTCGGTCCGCCGCGGGACGGCACCGCGCCCACATCCGCCGCGACGAGCCGCACCGCGATCCCGCCGTTGCGGGTCGTGAGGACCTCGGTGAACGCGAGCCGCACCTGCGCGTCGAGCGCGCGGTCGGCGCTCAGCAGCACCACACGCCAGCCCTCGCAGCGTTCGCGCGCCACCTGACCCAGCCGCGCGAACAGGTCGCGCAGCGCCGGCGTCTCCCCCACGCGGACGCCGTACGGCGGGTTCGCGATCAACAGGCCCCGCGGCGCTTGCGGCACCTCGAGCGCCGAGAGCGCGGCGACACGGAACTCGATCTGCTCGGCCACGCCGGCGCGGGCCGCGTTCGCCCGCGCATTCGCGATGGCCCCTTCATCGCGATCCGCCGCGATGATCGGCGCACCGGTCGCCGGACGGATCTCCGCCTCGGCCGCGCGCCGCGCCGCCGTCCAGGTGCCGGCGGGCGTCTCGGGCCATCGCTCCGACGCGAACCGCCGCGCCAGCCCGGGCGCGATCCGTCGCGCGATCATCGCCGCCTCGATCGCGATCGTGCCCGACCCGCACATCGGGTCCACGAGCGGCTGCGCCGGATCGAACTCGGCGCCCACGAGCATCGCCGCGGCGAGCGTCTCGCGCAGCGGCGCGCGTCCCACCGCGAGGCGGTAGCCGCGACGATGCAGCAGCTCACCTGATGCATCGACCGAGATGGTGCAGGTGTCGCGATCGAAGCGCACGATGAGGAGTTGCGCCGGCAGGCCGTCGGACGGCGCGGCGCCTGCCGCATCGTCGCTGTCGTCGTCCGCGCCCGCGCCCTGTTCGAACGTCGCGCCCGGGACGCCGCGGATGATCGCGGCGGCGACGCGCTCCGCGACCGCATCCGAGTGGTAGAGGCGCGACTTGCGGCACGTCACGCGCAACCGGAAGGGCGCGCCCTTCGGGAGGATGCGCGCCCATTCCACCTGGCGCGCGGCCCGTTCGAGCTCGTGGAAGGCCTTCGCCTGGAAGCGCGCGAGGCGCACGATCACGCGACTCGCCGTGCGGGTGCGCAGCTGGACCGCCGCGAGCCGCGCGGCATCGGCCCCGAACTCCACGCCACCCGGCACCGCCGTGGCATCGGCGACGCCCAGGGAGACGAGCTCGTGCGCGACGAGGGACTCGAGCCCCGGCGCGGCGATCGCGAAGCAGTCGTATCGAAGGGCGGTGCGAGGGCTGGTCACCCGCGCAATCTACACGCGCACCTCGGCCCGGCGACGCGCATCCCACACCCGCCAGAGCAGCAACGCGGAGAGGATACCCAGATACATCAGCGGTTCCGCGATGTCCTTCTTCACCGAGAGGATGTAGTGGAGCACGCCAAGGAGCGAGATCGGGTAGATCAGGCGATGCAGGGGCCGCCACCGCTTCCCCATCCGCGCGATCGCGGCCTTGGTGGACGTGAGCGCCAGCGGCACCATGAGCAGCATCGCGAGGAAGCCGACGGTGATGTAGGGGCGCTTGGTGATGTCCTTCCAGACGTCCGCCCAGCCCACGTATTCACTCACCCACACCTGCGCATCGAGGAGCAGCCAGGTGAGGAAGTGGAGCACGACGTAGGCGAACGCGAAGAGGCCGAGCGTGCGGCGATGCTTCGCGAGCCAGTTCCATCCCGTGTGGGACCGCAGCGGCGTGATGAGCAGCGTGCCGAACAGCGCGCGCAGCGTCCACTCGCCGAGCAGGTGCTCGCCTTCCTTGATGGGATCCGCGCCCAGCCAGCTCGACCCGTAGAAGACGTCACTCACCACCGCGACCGTGATGGTCAGGGCCGGGAGCGCGGACGCGATGACGAGCAGCACGCCGAATCCCCGCGGCTGCTTCGCGAGGCCCAGCCAGGGCTGCGACACGACTCAGTAGTTCCGCGCGAGATCCATCCCCGAGTACATCGAGGCGACCTGCTCGGCGTAGCCGTTGAAGGGCAGCGTGGGGATGCGCCGGAAGTTGCCGATGCGCCGTTCGGTCGCCTGGCTCCACCGCGGATGATCGACGCGCGGGTTCACGTTGGCGTAGAAGCCGTACTCGGACGGGTTCGCGAGCGCCCACGAGGTCGCGGGCATCGTCTCGGTGAGCCGGATCCGCACGATGCTCTTGATCCCCTTGAAGCCGTACTTCCACGGCACCACGAGGCGCAGCGGGGCACCGTTCTGGTTCGGCAGGTCCTTGCCGTACACGCCGGTCGCGAGGAGCGTGAGCGGATGCATCGCCTCGTCGAGGCGCAGCCCCTCGTTGTACGGCCAGTCGAGCACCGGATAGCGCTGGCCCGGCATCCGCGCCGGGTCCATCAGGGTGGTGAACTCGACGTACTTCGCCTTGCTCGTCGGCTGCGCGCGGCGGAGCACGTCGGCGAGCGGGATGCCGCGCCACGGGATCACCATGCTCCAGGCCTCGACGCACCGCATCCGGTAGATGCGATCCTCCATCCGCGAGGGCTTGAGGAAGTCCTCGAGCTGGTAGCTCCCCGGCTTGGAGACGAGCCCTTCGACCTTCACCGTCCACGGCCGCGCGCGGAACTCCCGCGCGTTCATCGCCGGGTCGTCCTTCCCGGTCCCGAACTCGTAGAAGTTGTTGTAGGTCGTCACGTCCTCCTCGGGCGTCGCGACGTCGGTCGGCTGCAGCCCGTAAGGCGTGCCGAGCGGACGCTCCTGGCCCGGCGTCGCCGCCTTCAGGACCGAGGCCTTGAGCGCCTTCGCGCCCACGAGCCCCGCGCCGATCACACCGGCGGCGGTGAGGAACGTGCGGCGGTCGAAGTAGACGCGCTCGGGCGTGAGTTCGCTGGACGGCAGGTCGTTGGTCGGCATGGGGTATCTATCGCTGGGGACGGGATTGTGTTCCCGGAGGGGCCATGCCCTATTTCTGCATCGTGCCCGCCCTATCGCACCAGTACGCAGAGCCCCCCGTGCTCGTTATCCAGCCGGACAGTGCTCGGACCCTCGGGCTCGTCGGCGACCTGTGGGCGTTCCGGGACCTCCTCTGGGCCCTGGCCGACCGCGACCTGCGCCTGCGCTACCGCCAGACGGTCCTCGGCGTGCTCTGGGTGGTGCTCCAGCCCCTCCTCGGCGCGCTCATCTTCACCTTCGTCTTCGGTGTGGTCGCCGGCCTGCCGAGCGACGGCGTGCCGTACTTCCAGTTCACCTTCGCGTCACTCGCCGGGTGGGGGCTCTTCGCCGGGATCGTGACGCGCGCCAGCGGGTCGCTGGTGCAGAACAGCGGCCTCATCGCCAAGGTCTGGTTCCCGCGCGCGGTGATCCCCGCCTCGACCATCCCGGCGGCGCTCCTCGACGGCGCCGTCGCGCTCGCGGTGCTGCTCGCGATGCGACTCGCCTCGGGCGCGATGCCGGGACCGTCCCTCCTGCTCGCTCCGCTCTGGGTGCTGCTCCTCGTGCTCCTGGCCTTCGGCCTCGGCCTGATCGGTGCGTCCCTCATGGTCCGCTACCGCGACGTCCAGCACATCCTGCCCGTCGCCATGCAGCTCCTGCTGTACGCGAGCCCGGTCGCGTACGCCGCGAGCACGGTGCCCGACCGCTATCGTGAGGCGTACCTGCTCAATCCCGTCGCCACGTTGCTCGAGGGATTCCGCGCCTCCCTCCTGGGCACACCCGCGCCGGGGCCGCAGCCGGTGCTCGCCGCGCTCGCGTGGACGGGGCTCGCGCTCTTCGTGGGCATCACGCTCTTCCGTCGCCTCGAGCGACGCTTCGCCGACGTGATCTGATGGCGGGCATCGCGGTGGAGGCACGCGGACTGGGCAAGCGCTACCGGTTGTCGCGCGAAGCGCCGGCGACGACGCTCCCCGAGCGGCTGGCGCAGCTGGTGCGCGCACCCTTCGGTGGCGCGCCGGGCGAGGACCTCTGGGCCCTGCGCGACGTCGGGTTCTCCATCCCCTCCGGCAGCGCCGTCGGGATCATAGGCCGCAACGGTGCCGGCAAGAGCACGCTGCTCAAGGTGCTCTCGCGCATCACCCCGCCGACGACCGGCGAGGTGCGGCTCCGCGGCCGCGTCGGGTCGCTGCTCGAGGTCGGGACCGGGTTCCATCCCGAGCTCTCGGGGCGCGAGAACATCTTCCTCAACGGCGCGATCCTCGGGATGCGCAAGCGCGAGATCGCCGCGCGCTTCGACGCGATCGTCGCGTTCGCCGAGGTGGAACGGTTCCTCGACACGCCGGTGAAGCGCTATTCGAGCGGGATGTACGTGCGCCTCGCCTTCGCCGTCGCCGCGCACCTCGAGCCCGAGATCCTCATCGTGGACGAGGTGCTCGCCGTGGGCGACGCCGAGTTCCAGCGGAAGTGCCTCGGCAAGATGGGCGAGGTCGCGAGCGGCGGACGGACGGTGATCTTCGTCAGCCACTCCATGCCAGCGGTCTCGGCGCTCACGCAACGCGTGCTGCTGCTCGACCGCGGGACCTGCCTCTTCGACGGCGCCACGGCCGAGGGGATCGCGCGGTATCGCGCGCTCCAGGGCGGCGGCGAGGCGCGTGCAGGCGCGTACGAGGCGCCGGCCGGCGGCCCGCGCGCCAATCGCGTGCTCGCGGCGCGCGTGGTGACGAGCGATCCCGGCGGCGTGCACCGCCACGGCGAGCCGATGCAGGTGGAGTTCACGCTCGACATCCCCGAGCCCGCGGGGACGCTCTGCTTCTCCTGCAAGTTCGCCGACGCGGAGGACCGGAACATCGTGCATCTCTGGTGCTTCGACGCGGGGGCGCGATTCCGCCGCGAGGCGGGACGCTACACGCTGCGCTTCGAGGTGCCGCGCGCACGGCTCTTCCAGGGACGCTACACGGTGCGCGCCTACCTCTCCGACCGCCGCACGAACGCGATGTTCGACGAGCTGCACGGGATCTGCCCCTTCGAGGTGACGATGGACGGCACCGCGCGCGACGACTACGCGTGGAGCGCGGGGGACTGCACCTATCTCGAGGGCGCGGCGTGGGTCCTCTCGCGCGAGGGCGACGTGATGGCGCAGCGCGGGACGGTGGCGCCATGACGGCCACGCGTCCGCGCGTGCTCATCGTGAGCTTCATCGGTGCCCCCGGCGGCGCGCACAACCTCTGGCGCCACTTCGTGCTCGACGCGGCGCACCGCGACGCGTTCGAGTTCCACCTGCTCGCGCCCCGCGCCTACCGCGACGCCGACCCGGCCCCGTTCGTGGACGGCGGCGTCACCTTCCATGCGATGACCGAGCTCACGCCGCCGCCGCTGCGCGAGCGCCTGCTGCGGCGGATGGTCGGCGCCGAGGTGCCCGAGGCGACGCGGTGGCGCACGCGCCTCGACGCGATCTCCCCTGACCTGGTCTGGTTCAACCTCGCGGGGATGGGGGACATGAACTGGTGCGTCCCGGCCGGCGAGGCCGCGGCGGCGCGCGGCACGCCGTACTGGCTCGTGCTGCAGCACGCGCACGAGGACTACCACTTCGTGGATGATGCGCGGACCGATGCCGCGCTCGCGCTCGCCCGCCAGGCGCGACGCGTGCTCACGGTGTCGGCGCGCAACCACCGGGCGCTCGATCGCGCGCTCGGCACCGCGCTCGCGAACGTCGAGTCGGCGGTGAACGGCGTCACGGCCGCGACGCTCGCGGCCGGCGAAGCGGTGCAGAAGGCGCACCCCATCCGCACGAAGGGACCGGTGCGCCTGCTCTGCCTCGCGCGCTTCGATCCCGCGTACAAGGGCCAGGACCTGCTGCTCGAGGCGCTCGCCCATCCGGAGTGGCGGGGACGCGAGTGGGTGCTGACGCTGCAGGGAGGCGGGAGCCATCCGCGGTTGCTCGAGCGGCTCGCGCGTTCGCACGGCTTCGGACCGGACCGCGTGGTGCTCAAGCCGCACGGCGAGATCGGCGCGGCCTTCGCCGAGGCCGACCTGCTGGTCTTCCCGTCGCGGTCGGAGGGATCTCCCTTCGCGCTCGTCGAGGGCATGGCGCATGGGCGGCCCGCGGTCGTGACGCCGGTCGGGGGCAACGACGAGCTCGTGCTCGAAGGACGCACCGGATGGGTCGCGTCGGCGGTGACCGAGGAGGCGCTGCGCGCCGCGCTCTCCCGCGCCTGGGTCGCGCGCGCGGCCTGGCCGGCGGCCGGCTACGCGGCGCGCGAGCATGTCGTGAAGGGCTGGGGCCTCGAGGCGCCGCATCAGCGGCTCGCCGATGCGATCCGCCTCGACTGCCTCCGCGCACAGAGGACCTAGCATGCCGCTCCCGCCCACCATCGCCACCGTCCTCGACCGCTTCGCCGCGATGGACCGCGAGACGAAGATGCAGGCGCTCGTCTCGTACGCGAAGAAGCTCGAGCCGCTCCCCGAACGCCTCGCCGCGCTCGACCGTGCCGCCTTCACCGTGCCCGAGTGCCAGACGCGCGTGGACCTCTTCCCCGAGGTGCACGACGGCCGGCTGCACTTCTGGGCCGACGTGAACGTGCGACAGTCGCCGACCATCGCCGCCTTCCTCTCGATCGTGTTCTCGGCGATCAACGACCAGCCGCCCGAAACGACGCTCGCGATCCCGGACGACTTCGTGCAGCGCATGATGCAGGGCTTGGGCCTCAGCGCGCGCGAGACCGGCCTCAACGCGATGGTCGCGCGGCTCAAGCGCCACGCGCGGGACGCGACGGGCGGCTAGCCGGGAAGGAGCGGGAGCGTCAGCGCGAAGGTCGCCCCCGCGCCCGGCGCGGACTCCACCGAGAGGTCGCCGCCCGCATGCTTCGCGAACGCGAAGGCCGAGGCGAGCCCCAAGCCGGTCCCCTTCCCGCTCGGCTTCGTCGTGAAGTACGGGTCGAACACCCGCTCGACGACCTCGGCGCTCATCCCGGTGCCCGTGTCCGTCATGCGCAGCCGCACCCGCTGGCCCGCGAGCCCTTCGACACCGTGGCGCCCGTCGATCCGGCACGAGATGCGAAGCATCCCGCCGTCGGGCATCGCATCGCGCGCATTCGCCGCGAGGTTGAGCAGCACCTGGTCGAACTGCACCGCGTTGACCCTGACCTGACGCCCGAGCCGACCCTCGCCGGGCAGCTCTGCGTCGACCGTGATCCGCTCGCCGACCAGCCGCCGCACCATCGGCAGGAGATCGGACAGGCGCATCGCGGGATCGAACGCCTCGACCTCACCCGTCCCCGGGCGCGAGAAGTCCGTGAGCTGCCGCGTGAGGGCGCGCCCGCGCTCGACCGCCTGCCGGAGGTCGCGGACCGCCTCCGTCCGCTCGGTCGGCGTCGCCTCGGGATCGGCGATCGACTCCGTCGCGCCGAGCGTTGCGGTGAGGATGTTGTTGAAGTCGTGCGCCACGGAGCCCGCGATGCGGCCGATCGACTCCATGCGCTGCACGCGACTCAGGCGGCGCTCGAGCTCCACCCGCTCGCGCAGCGTCCCCTCGCGCTCCTGCGCGAAGGCGGCCACGGTCATGTAGTAGCCCGCGAGCGTCAGCGTCAGTAGCTGCAACGCGGTGAACGCGGTGGGCTGCTCCGCCATGGTCAGCTGCCCCGGGCGGGCGAGCTCGAGGAGGAGCCCCCCGGCGAACCGGGTGAGCAGGAAGGTGAAGCCGAGCGCGAGATAGAGGCGTCCCGGGAAGCGTCGGGCGCGCACGACGAGCGCGAGCGCGAGGGCCGTGCCGAGGATCGCGAACACCCGCAGCCCGACACCCTGCATGGGCTCCACGACCCATGCGATCCGCGCGGCGAGCCCCACGGCGGTGATGAGTGCCGCGCCACCGCCGATCGCCCACACGCGGGTGCGCCAAGCCCGCCGGTCGACGATCACGAGCGCGGCGTCCGCGAAGGCGGTCACCGAGAGCATCGCGAGCGCGAGCGTGACCGCATCCACGCCCGCGGACGGCGCGAGCGCGAGGAGCTTGTCCGAGGCCAGCGGCGTGACGGCCGAGAAGGCGCCGTAGAGCAGCCAGGCGCGCGCGAGCACGGCCATCGACTGCCGCCGGAACTGCAGCCAGAGCCCGATGAACGTGAGGCCGTACGCGGCCGCGACCGCCGCGGACAGCGACTGCGCCGCGACGGCCGAGCTGCCGTCCGAGACCATGGTCGAGAGTTCTGGTGGCACGTGGAGGGAACCTATCGGTCCGGCAACCGATGGTCCATGCGCTGTCCAGCCCCGGGAGCGGTATCATTCCCGGGGTCGCGTGTCACCCGATCAGGCCGTGGCCGCCTCCCCCCGCCCCGCTCCCTTCACGTCTCGAGCCCCCGTGCCCAACAAGACCCAGTCCGCCGCCTCGCACGCCGCCTGGCAGCCGCTCTTCCATTTCTTCGCCTCGCCCGTCACGCTCCTCGCCGCCTTCCACCTCACGTGGGTCGCCATCCGGAACCCCAGCGCGATGAACGTCGGGAACGCGCTCCTGCTCTGGGCGGTGGCGATGGGCATCCTCGCGTCGCGCATCATGGCCCTCCGCGTGCAGGACCGCGTGATCCGGCTCGAGATGCGCCTGCGGCTCAAGGAGTTGCTCCCCCCCGCGATGCACCCGCGGATCCTCGAGCTGGCCCCGCGTCACATGGTCGCGCTCCGCTTCGCGAGCGACGCCGAGCTGCCGGCGCTGGTGGACCGGGTGCTCAAGGGCGAGCTGACGACGCAGAAGGAGATCAAGGGCGCCATCAAGGACTGGCAGGCGGACTACTTCCGCGCCTGACGCGCGCCGCGCCGATGCCGGAGCGCTAGCGCTTCGGCATCAGCTGCGCGTGCCACGACTCTCGCGCATGGCGCTCGAAGCGCGCGCGGAAGTCGCCGACCGTGCTCACTGTCGTGTCGAACACCGGCGTCTCGCCATCGAGCTCGCCCATCGTGGCCATCGCCTCGAACTGCGCGCGCGTCGCGCAGATCACGAGCCCGCCGGCGCGGAAGTAGACGTTCCCGCCGCCGACCATCGACGTCCCGATCCCGTCCTCGATCTTCTCGAGCACGCGGAAGAGCCCGTCGATCGAGCACCCCGACGCATCCGAGGCGCGCTCATCGACACCGACGACGAGGAAGTGCTCGTCCACGAACGTCCGGCCGCTCGTGAGGGCGTTGCCGTGCGCCTTCCAGGTGAGCAGGAACCCGTCGACCGCCGCGAGCAGCCGCGGCTCGTCCACCTCGTCGAGCGGGGCGCGGGCAGCGAACACCCAGCAGCGGGCGTCGTCGGGAAGCGTCTCGAATGGCACGAGCGGCACGGGGTCTCCTGGGCACGGGCGCGGATCGCGCGTCACACAGTATAATCGGCCCATCCCCCGCACCGGACCGGGCCGCCGCTCGCCGTCCGGGCGCACGCCGTGCAGATTCGACGGGACCTCCTCCCCCATGGCATGGCACACGCACACGACGCGGCCCGCCGCGACTTCCTCACCCACCTCGGCGCCCTCGGCGCCGGCTCGTCGCTCTTCCCCGGCGTGCTCTGGGCGCAGGTGAGCGCCGGCGCCGAGATCACCGACGCCACGATCGTCGCCGCGGCCGAGGTGGCCGGCGTGACCTTCACGGAGGAGGAACGCGCGCTGATGCTCGACGGCCTCAAGGGCCAGACGCGCAACCTCCTCGCGCTCCACGAGGTGAAGCTCGAGAACGCCACCGCGCCGGCGATCGTCTTCAACCCGCTCCCGCGGCCCGACGCGCTCCCCACCGGTCCGCAGCGGCCGATCGTGATGTCGCGGCGCACGCCGCAGGCCCGCCCCGCTTCGCTCGAGTCCCTCGCCTTCGCGCCGCTCACGACGCTCGCCGACCTCGTGCGTCGCAAGCAGGTCACGAGCGTCGAGCTCACGACGATGTACCTCGAGCGCCTCGCGCGGCTCGACGCCAAGCTCCTCTGCGTC
Organism: Gemmatimonadaceae bacterium; assembly: GCA_044229035.1. Lineage (GTDB taxonomy): Bacteria > Gemmatimonadota > Gemmatimonadetes > Gemmatimonadales > Gemmatimonadaceae > Pseudogemmatithrix. The sequence goes on from JBGATT010000008.1 coordinate 24,612, forward strand.
ACCACGCTCACGCGCGATCGCGCGCTCGCCAGCGCGCGCGCCGCGGACGCCGAGATCGCCGCCGGCCGCTACAAGGGGCCGCTGCACGGCATCCCGTGGGGTGCCAAGGACCTGCTGGCGGTGAAGGGCCATCCCACCACCTGGGGCACCGCCCCGTATCGCGACCAGACCTTCGATCACGACGCGACGGTCGTCGAGCGTCTCGACGCCGCGGGCGCGGTGCTCATCGCCAAGCTCACGCTCGGGGAACTCGCCCAGGGCGATCGCTGGTACGGCGGCATGACGCGCAATCCATGGAAGCTCGACCAGGGGTCGAGCGGCTCGTCCGCCGGACCGGGCTCCGCCACCGCCGCCGGCGCGGTGGGATTCGCGATCGGCTCCGAGACGCTCGGCTCCATCTCGTCGCCGAGCACGCGCAACGGGGTCACCGGCCTCCGACCGACCTTCGGCCGCGTGCCGCGCACCGGCGCGATGGCGCTCAGCTGGTCGATGGACAAGCTCGGCCCGATGGCCCGTTCGGTCGAGGACTGCGCGCTCATCTTCGCCGCGCTGCACGGTCCTGACGGCAAGGACCAGTCCTGCCACGCCGCACCGTTCAACTGGGATGGCACGGCGCCGCTCCGCGGCCTGCGCGTGGGCTACGTGAAGAGCGCCTTCGACGCCCCGCTCGAGCGGCATGCCACCAAGCCGTTCGACGACGCGGTGCTCGCCACCCTCCGCGGCCTCGGGATCGACCTCGTCCCGGTCGAGATCCCCGACCTCAACTACAACGCGATGCGGATCATCCTCACCGCGGAGGCGGGAGCCGCGTTCGACGAGCTCACGCGCAGCGGACGCGTGCGCGAGCTCGCGCAGCAGAACGCCGGCGCCTGGCCCAACACCTTCCGCACCGCGCGCCTCATCCCCGCGGTGGACTACGTGAACGCCAACCGCGTCCGCACCCTCGCCATCCAGCAGTGGGACACGCTCATGCAGTCGGTGGACGTGATCGTGGCGCCGACCAACGGCGCGCAGCTCACCGCGACGAACCTCACCGGGCATCCCGCCGTGATCCTGCCGAGCGGCTTCCGCGAGACCGATGGCACGCCGGTCTCGATCACCTTCCTCGGCCGCCTCTTCGGCGAGGAGGCGATGCTGCGGGTGGCGCACGCGTACCAGCAGGCGACCACGCACCATCTCAAGCACCCGGAGCTCGGATGACCGCCCGCCCTGCCCCCTTCGTTCGCACGCTCCTCCTCGCGACTGCCCTGACGCTTGCAGCGCCGATGGCCGCCGCGCAGCAGGCCTGTGACTGCGCGGTACCGTTCTTCCCCGCGCGCTGGTCGGTCTTCGTCAGCACCGGCGGCGGCACCTTCACGGTGGACGGGATCAACGGCGTCCTCGCGACGGGCGGGTTCGCCGCCGTCTCCAACGACGCGATCGGATTCGGCGGCGGCGGGTTCGGCTCGTTCGGGCCGCTGCGCATCGGCGCCGAGCATGTGCGGCTCGACGGCGGTTCCGAGAGCACGGCGACGGGGCTCTCCGCGCGCATCGAGGCGTCGTACACCACGCTCACGCTCGGCTGGGACCTGCGCCCGCGCGGCCGCCTGAGCATCGCGCCCACGCTCGGCGTGGGGCGCGGGAACTACGTGCTCACCGTCGGCGATCGCGCCGGCGGCGCCACCGTGCCCTCGTCACCCGCGCCGACGTTCGCCGAGGTCGTCGCCGATCCAGGACGCGAGAGCCGGCTCGAGGGGAAGCACTGGGTGTTCGAACCGATGCTCGCCGCCGACCTGCTCGTCGTCCGCAGCGCGGCGCGGCGGCGCGGCCTCACCATCGGGGCACGCGCGGGCTATCGCGTCGCGCCCAATCGCCCCGACTGGGAGTATCGCGGCACCGCCGTCACCGGCGGTCCGGTCGATCAGGCGAAGGGGCCGATCCTGCGGCTCACGGTGGGGATCGGCGGGCGCTGAGACCCGCGACCGCGCGCTCCACCCCGGCGATCATCGCCGGCACGGTGAAGCGCGCTTCAGCGTCCGCGCGCGCGCGCGCCACCATCGCGTCGCGCGCCACGGCCGGCATCGCACGGACCGCCGCCACCGCCGCGGCGAGCGCGGCGGGATCGCCGGGGGTGACGAGCCAGCCGGTCTCGCCGTGGACGAGGATCTCGCGCACCCCGCCGGCATCGGTCGCGATGACCGGTCGGCGCGCGAGCATCCCTTCCACGACCACGCGCCCGAACGGTTCGGCGTCCACCGCCGCGTGCACCACCACATCCGCGGCCTGCAGCAGCGCCGCCACGTCCTCGCGTTCCCCGAGGAAGCGCACGCGGTCGGCCACGCCGAGCGCGGTCGCGTGGCCGCGGAGCCCGTACGCGTAAGCATCCTCGCCGAACAGCGCGGCGCCGATGATCCACGCATGCGCGTCGGGCAGCGCTTGCAGCGCCGCCAGCGCGACGTGCTGTCCCTTCCACGGCGCGAGCCGCGCGCAGACGGCGAGCACCGGCGCGTCGCCGGCGCGGAGTTCGGCGCGGAGGGCAGCCGTCTGCGACGGCGTCACCGCATCGAAGCGCGCGGGATCGAGACCGTTGTGCACCACATGCACCAACTCGGGCTTTCCCCCCGCCTCGACGAACGCGTCGGCGGTCGCACGCGAGTTGCAGATCACCGCCGCGGCGCGCGCGTTCGCGAGGAAGACCGCCGCCGTGATGTTGCGCGGCGAGAAGTGCGCGGTGCTGAGGATGTCGCGCAGGTGCCAGACCACCGGGCGACGGGCGAGCAGGCCCGCCGCGGCCGCGACCACGAACGCCTTCTGCGAGTTCGCGTGGATCAGGTCGAACCCCTTCGCCATGCGCGAGACCTTCCCGGCGAGGCGCGCGACATCCGCGAGGGCGCCGAGTCCCGGTCCGCCCGACTCGCGCTTCACGTCGCCGAGCGCGCCGAGCGGTTCGACCGTCACGGGGATCCCGCGCGCACGGGCGGCCTCCGCCACGGGACCGTCCGCGAGCACGAGCAGGTGCCGGTCCGCCCGCCACCCCCCGGCGAGGTCGAGCAGCGAGCGCTCCGCGCCGCCGAGCACGCCGCTGTGCGTCACGAAGAGCACGCGCGGGACCGCGCCGCTCATCGCGCCCACTCGCGCCGCACCTGCAGCAGCACCGACGCCACCTGCTCGGCGACCACCGGCCAGTCGTAGCGCTGCGTCGCGAAGGCGGTGCACTCGTCCGCGCTCGGCAATGCCCGGCGCCCGGTGAGCGCCTCGGCGATGCCGTCGGCGATGGATGGCGCGCTCGCGTCCCAGAGCACGAGCGCGTGCGAGAGGCCTTCGACCGTCTCGGGGAGTCCGCCGACCGGTGTGACGAGCACCGGCGTGCCGGCCGCGAGCGATTCGGGGACGATGAGCCCGAATCCCTCCAGCGAGATGCTCGGCACCACGGTGAGGTCGGCGGCCCGGTAGGCGAGCGGCAGTTGCGCCTCCGGCACGAAGCCGAGGAACCGCACCGCGTCGCCCGCGCCGAGCGCCCTCGCCTGGGCCTCGAGCGCGGCCCGCTCCTCCCCTTCGCCGGCGATGAGGATCCGCACCGCGGGCACGCGCGCGCGCAGCGCCGCGGCGGCGGCGATCAGGCGATCGACGCCCGTGCGGCGCACCAGTCGGCGCACGGCGAGCACCGTCGGCACCTGCGCGTCCCAGCCGAGTTGCGCGCGCGCCTCCGCGCGCGACGGGAGCGCGGCGAACCGCGCCGCGTCCACGCCGCCCGGGATCACGCGGATGCGCTCGGCCGCCACGCCGAACTCCTGCTGCAGGAGCTCCGAGAACGCGCGCGAGAGCACGATGCAGGCATCCGCGCGCCGGTAGACCGTGCGCTCCAGTTGGCGGCGCAGGAACCCCGAGATCGCGTTCCGTCCCTCCGCGACCGACTCGTCGGACCAGGGCCCATGGAAGTAGACGACGAAGGGATGCTCCTTCACCGCGTCGAGCGCCCCGAGCGCGTACGGGGCGAAGTGCCCGAGGATCACCTCCTCGTGCGCCGCGCCGAGCATCGTGCGGAGCAGCGGGTCCACCGATCGCATGCGCCGCCACATGGGCGCGTCGAGCGCGCCGAACGCGCGCACGCGGCCGGCGGTCTCGCGCTCGGCGAGGTCGCTCCCCGCGACGAGTCCCTGCATCTCCACGCCCAGCGCCCCGAGCCGGTGATGCAGCTCGAACATCATGCGGTTGAGCCCGCCCGCCTGCTCGCTCTGCCACCCCATGCCGATCTGCACGACGCGCAGCGCATCCCCGGGCATGAAGCGCACCGGCTCCGAGCTCCGTCGCGTCGTCATGCCGTGACCTCGCGGAGCACGCGCAGGTGCTCGTCGGCGATCCGGTCCCACGCGTATCGCGCCGAGGTCGCGGCGATCGCGGCGCGCATCCGGGTGCGGAGCGCCGTGTCATCGCGGAGCTGCAGCACGTGCGCCCGCAGCGCCTCGACGCCCATCGCGCTGAGGAAGCCGTTCTCGCCGTGCGTGATGAGGTCCTCGGTCCCGTTGATCGCGTGCGCGACGATGGGGAGCCCGCACCCGGCCGCTTCGAGCGTCACGAGGGAGAAGGCCTCGTAGCGCGAGGGGAAGAGCAGCAGGTCGGCGGCCTGGTACCACTGCTGCGGTTCGCGCGACGGGCCCGCGAAGTGGACCTGCGAGGCTGCGCCGACGCTCGCCGCGTGCGCGCGCATCGCGGCCGCGTCGCCGTTGCCCACGATCGCGAGCATGAGGTCGCGCTGCCCGGCGATGGCGCTGATGGCGTCCCGCACGCCCTTCCGCTCCCAGTCGCCGCCCACGAAGAGCGCGATGCACGCGTCCTGCGGGAGGCCCAGGCGCGCGCGGAGGGCGGCGCGCGCCGGCACATCGACCGGGTGGAAGGTCGCGTGGTCCACGCCATTGGGGATCACCGTGATGCGCGAGGCGGGCACGCGATAGAACTCCTCGAGTTCGCGTCCCACACCGGTGGAGACGGCGATCACGCGGCGGAGGCGGGCCGCGCCGTACGCCCGCCGTTCGTCGGCGACGAAGCGCGATTGCACCGCGCGCTGCCACACGCCGCGCAGCCCGCGGCCACCGCGGAGCCCGCCGAAGCGCGCGGTGAACGCCGCCTGGCAGAACTGCGCGGTGATCACGTCCGCCTCGCGCGCGGCCGCGCCGATCGATTCGACGACCGTCGTCCCTCCCGCGGCGACGACCGCCTCCGCGGCGCGCGCCGCGGCCCGAGCGAACAGCGTCGTCCGCACGATCGTCGGTGCCTTCGGGAGCGCGATGGGGACATGGCGCAGCGCGACGCCGGGCAGCTCGCACGCGCTCGCGATCACCGTCAGCTCGAGCGAAGGCGCGAGCCGCGTGAGGACCTCCGCCGCGGCGCGTTCCTGCCCGCCGCGGCGATGCACCTCGAGGGCGACGAAGGCGAGACGGATCATCGGAGGGCGGAACGGTACAACGCCACGGTCTCCTCCACCATCCGCGTGACGTGGAAGCGCTCCAGGCCGGTGCGCGCCTGCGCGGCCTGCCGCGCCCGCGCCTCGGGATCGCGGAGCAGGGTATCGAGCGCCGCCGCGAGCCGCGCCGGGTCGCGTGCGGGGACGAGCACGCCGGCCGCCCCGTCGTCGAGCGACTCCGGCACGCCGTCCACCGCCGTCGCGACGATCGCGCACCCCGCCGCGCGCGCCTCGCCGATCACGATGGGGAACGACTCGCGTCGCGAGGCGAGCACGAACACCGCGGCCGCGCGCAGCCAAGGGGAGGGATCGCGCTGGAAGCCGGCGAAGTGGATCCGCCCGGCGCCTGCCGACGCCGCCGCCGACGCCTCGAACCTCGCGCGGTCCGGTCCGTCGCCGACGAGATACAACTGCGCACCCGGGTGCGTGGCCGCGAGCAGACCGAAGGCCTCGATCAGTTCGGCGATCCCCTTCCGCTCGTTCATTCCCGCGACGGTCACGATCGCCGGCTGCGCGAGCGCGGCAGGCACGACCGCCGCCGGGTCAGGGAGCCGCGGACTCCCGACCGTGCCGTTGAGCACGACGCGGAGTCGCGCCTCCGGCACGCCGAGGCGCCGCATCTCCTCGCGCACCATCGTGCCGCAGCACAGCGTGAGGTCGGCGAGTCCCATCAGGCGTGCGCTGCGCTGGTAGACGTTGTGCACGTGCCCCACCAGCACCGGCCCCCCGCGCGCGCGAGGCGCGCGTGCGGCCCGCGTGAGCACCACGCCCGTCATCATGTGCGCATGCACCACGTCGATGCGGTGCTCGGCGAGCAGCGCCTTCAGCTGGTAGGTCGCGCGCCACAGCGTGAGCGGGCGTCGCCGTTGGTCGATCCGATGATGGCGGACGCCCCACGAGGCCAGCCGCGCCTCGAACTCGCCCCCCGCCGACGCGACGTGCACCTCGTGCCCCAGCCGCGCCTGCCCCCACGCCAGGTCCATCGCCGTGTTGATGATCCCGTTGCCGGTCTCGCGCACGGTGTTGAGCAGGTGGAGGATGCGCAGCGGCCGCATGGTCATTCCTCCGGCTCCAGCGCGAGGTCGAGGATGACCGCGGAGAGTCTCGCGGCGTACGCCTCGGCCGAGTACTCCTGTGCGCGGGCGAGCGCCGCGGCCCCCGCCTGCGCGGCGAAGGCGGGATCATCGAGGTAGCGCCGGATGGCCGCGGCCAGTGCGCTCGCGTCCCCGAAGGGCGTGAGCAGGCCATGCACACCATCGACGATGATCTCGGCCGGACCGCCCGCGCTTCCGGCGATGACCGGCTTCCCGAGCGCCATCGCTTCGACGACCACGATCCCGAACGGCTCACGATCCGACGCGTGCACGATGACGTCCATCGCCTGCATCCAGCGCGGCACGTCCGCCTGGTACCCAGCGAAGGTCACCGCATCGGACACGCCGCGCAGCGCCGCCAGCGTGCGCAGTTCGTCGCCGTAGCGCGGCTCGGTGTCGTGCGCGCCGCCGACGATCACGAGGTGCGCCCCCGGATGCGCGGCGCGCACCGCCGGCATCGCGTCGATCACGGTGTGCATCCCCTTCCAGCGCTGCAGTCGCCCCACGATGCCGATGAGCGGCCCCGTGGTCGGAAGGCCGAACCGCGCGCGCAGCGCCGCCGGCGATTCCCCACGGACCTCGGCGAAGCGCTCGAGCGAGGCTCCCGGATACACCAGCGACTGCGGACGGTGCGGCCGAATGCGCGCCTGCGCCGCCGCCACGTCCCGCGAGAGCACCACCACGCCGCGCGCCCGGCACCACGTCGCGAAGCGGTCCATCCAATCCGGCGCGGGGAGTCCCACCTGGTACCACGCCGCCGGCACATCCGCGAGCCAGGCCGCCGGGCCCGCGAGCAGTTGCGAGGACACCATCCACCCGAACACCAGCGACACCTGGCGCTCGCGCGCGAGTCGCGCGATCGCGCGGATGGCGCCGAATCGCTTCGGCAGGTCGCGGATGCGCCCGGCCTCGATGAGATGCGTCTCGATCCCCAGCGCGCGCGTCTCGGCGACCATCGGGCCGTCCTTCGTGAACACCGCGATCCATTCGACGCCGTGCCCGCGCCCGTGACGCATGAGTTGCTGGAACATCACCTCGCCGCCGCCGAGCTGTTCGCCGAGCGGCATGACGACGAGGACGCGCGGATCGGTCATGGCAGCGTCCCCGGCATGGGGATCCAGCGGGCAGGCGCCGGGCTCGTCCGGCGCGCCGCGCGCACCGTGGCGCGGGCGGCGCGGGGCGCGGCCCACGGCACCCCCGCCCACGCCAGCCCCTGCGCGCGCAGACGCAGCGCCGAGAGCAGTCCCGGCGCCGCGACGGTGCCCACCGACTCGGCCCACACCGTGAACAGCGCGTGTCGCACCGGCCCGAAGTGCTGCGAGAGCGCGCGCGCCTCGTTGTGCACCGCGTCGCCGAATGGCGCGGCCGCGAAGTGCCCGCGATGCACCTGATCCGCACCGTCCCGCTGCGCGACGTGATGCTCCACCGCGATCGCCGGATCGTACACGAGTCGCCACCCGGCGCGCCGCAGCGGCAGGCAGAGGGCCAGTTCCCAGTGCACCTGCGCACCATCGCCGCGCAACGACTCGTCCATCCCCACCGCGCGCACGAGCGGGGCGCGGAAGGCGCAGTTCACGCCCTTGAGCACGTCCACGTCGCGCGCGGGCCCCGCCCCGAGGTGATGCGCGCCGACCACGCGCCCGAACCACTGCACCACGCCGACGGTCGCCGCCTCGCCGCGCTCGTGCGGCTGCCAGTCGCGGCCGCCCACGCCTCCGATGTCGCGGTCGCTGCGCAACGTCGCCACCAGCCGCGCGATCCAGTCGGGTCGCGCCTCGGCATCGTCGTCGGTGAGGACGATCACCGAGCCACGCGCCTGCAGGATGCCCTCCTGCAACGCCGCTACCACGCCCGGCGCGCGCAGGCGCGGCAGGACGACCTGGGTACCCTCGGGCATCGCCACCGCGCGCGCCGCCTCACGGCTCGCCTCGTCGTCCTCGCGCGTCACGACGATCACCTCGTCGATGCGACGCGTCTGCGCCGCGAGTGCGCGCAGGCACCGCGTGAGGTCCGCGGTCCGCTTCCACGTCGGCACGATCACCGAGACCGTCGCGCCATCCTCGTGCGCACCGTCGAGCGGCCGTCGCGCGAAGGCCTGCCGCGGGTCGATCAGCGCGACGAGATCCGCCTCGCCCTCGGTGATGGGCACCGGGAACTCCGCGGCCGCCGCGCGCTCCCACTCGGCGCCATGCCGGAGCACCGCCGCGAGCTCGGCCGCGAGCGACGCCAGTGCGCGCCACGAGTCCGCGCTCCACGGCAGCGAGCGGATGATCCCGAGCCGGAGTGACGCGACGCCGCGCAGCAGTCGCCACCGCACCGGGCGCGGCGCCCCGAACTTGTAGAGGTAGCGCACCTCGGCGGCGCGCAGCAGGCCGAGCTTCCGTCCGGAGGGTTGCCGTCGCGGGGGATGATCGACGACCGCATCGGGCACCCACCGGCCCGTGATGCCGTGCAGGCGCAGCCGCTCGCGCAGGTCCTGGTCCTCCATGTGCGCGACGGTGAAGCCCTCGTCGAAGCCGCCCACGTCCCGGAACCGGTCGGCGCGCACCGCGATGTTGCACGACCAGAAGAGACCGCCGCGCTCGTTCACCGGCGCGTAGTGCATCGGCGTCCCGAAGCCGGCGGCACAGGTGGTGCGGCCTTCGAGCGCCTCCGCGCGCGGATCCGCCTCGAGCGCCGCGGCGTAGCCCGCGAGCCAGCCGCGGTCGGGCAGCGTGTCATCGTCGGTGAACACGAACCACGTCCCGCGCGCCTGCGCCGCCCCGTGGTTGCGATTGGCCGCGGGCCCGCGCGCCGGGCCCGCCACGTAGCGCGCCCATGGGAATCGCTCGGCCACGAAGGCGCGCGTGGCCGCGCGCCGCGCGTCGTCGCTCACGACCACCTCGTACCGCGTCGCGTCCAGCGTCTGCGCGCCGGGGGCGAGGCGATCCAGGCACGCGGCCAGCGTCTCGTGCCGGTCGTACGTCGGGATCACCACCGACCAGAACGGACCGGTGGTGCTCATATCGGTCCCGTCGCGACGCGGGTGAGCAGCGCGACGTAGCGCGGCGCGAGCGTCGCCCACCCGAAGCGCTCGGCGACCGATGCGTGGCGCGTCCGCGCCGCGGCGGCATCGGTGGGGAGCGCGCGAAGCGCGCCGATCGCGGCGACGGCGTCGTCGCGGGTCGCGATCGGGCGGCGGAGGCCCGCATCGCCCACCACGTACGCGGTCGTCGCGTCGTCATGCGCGAGCAGCGGCAATCCCGCGCCGAGCGCCTCGACGTACGCGAGCCCGAATCCCTCGCCGCGCGAGAGCAGCGCGAACGTGTCCGCCGCCGCGTACACGAGGCCCATCCGCTCCCTGGGCTCGGTGCGCCAACCCCACCCATCGCCGAGCCGTTCGGTGGCGAGCGCACGCAGTCCGGCGCCGTCCGGCCCATCCGCGCCGACCAGCAGGAGATACGGACGCGGCGACGGCAACGCGGCGACCGCCTGGATGAGCAGGTCGGTGCGCTTGGTCGGCCGGTCGAGCTGCCCCACGCTCAGCAGGATCTCGCGCTCGACCGGGAGACCGAGCGCGAGACGAGCCGCCTGGCGCGCCTCGCGGCGCGCCGCGTCGGTCACCGGCTCCCCGAGCGACGGGAGCGAGACGCCATGCGGCAGCAGCGTCATCCGCTCCGCACGCTCACCGCGCGCACGTGCCGCGTCGAGCGCCGCCGGCGTCAGCTGCTGCACATGGTCGCACCGCGTGTACGGCATGGTGGTGTTGCCGCCGTTGTAGAACAGCATCCGCCAGCGCGCCCCCGTGAGACGGCGCCAGTGCCAGAGCGCGTTCCCCAGATTGAGGTCGGCGAAGTACACGAGCTGGGGCGGGCGGAGCGCGAGCGCGGGAAGGAGCCCGAGGAAGAACGAGCCCTGCTCGATGAAGTATGGGTCGCGGCCGAGCAGCGCGCCGAGGCGCTGCGCGATCGGCGAGCGGCGCGGGAAGTTGGCGACGACCCGCTCCCCGGGCACGTGCCCGTCACGGCCACCCGCGAAGACCTCGAGCGCGAGCGTCGGCTCGGCGGCGAGCGCCTGTGCGACATCGCGCGTGAAGGTCTCGAACCCGCGCCGTTCGTTCCCGAGCCCCGTGCAAGCGAGCAGGACGCGATGCGGCGCCACGGCGGTCTCCCGGGCCACGAGGGGCGCGCTCAGCCGCGCAGCAGTCGGCGCGCGCAACCCGCGCCGGCGCGCGTGAACAGCACGCCGGGATGCCGGCGCACCGCGTGGGCGAAGCCCGCGCGCGCCGCCGCGCCGTCTCCCGCGTCGGCGAGCGCCGCTGCCTCCGTGACGAGCGCCTGTGCCTTCAACAGGCCGATCCGGTGCGTGGCGCGCAGTCGGTCGAGTGGCGCGAGCGACGTCACGTACCGCGCGCGGATGATGTCCCACTCCTTCTCGAACAGCGACCCCTCGGCCACCGTTTTGCTCGTCGCATGGAAGCGGTAGCCCGCGACCGGGCGGTCGAGCGCCTCGCACGTCACGCCATGCGCGATGAGCGCCGCGTAGAGGTTGATGTCGAAGAGGTAGCGCAGCGACTCGTCGAACCCGCCCACCTGCTGCACCAGCGCGCGCGACCAGATGTGCCCGGGCTGCGCCATCTGGAAGCGCGACGAGAGCAGGTCGAGCATGCCGTGCGGGACCGTCGGCAGGTGCCATTCATGCACCGGCATCTCCGCCGAACCGAACCCGACCACGCCGCCCGCGATCCAGCGGGCCGTGGGCTTCGCCCGGAGCGCGTCGAGCAGCGACTGCAACGCGCCCGGCAGGTAGACGTCGTCGGAGTTGAGGTACGCGAGCCAGGTGCCGTTGGCGCGCGCGATCCCCTTGTTGATCGCGTGCGACTGTCCGCGGTCCTTCTCGCTGACCCACCAGGCGAGGTGCCGCTCGTGCCGCTTGATGACCTCGACGCTCTCGTCGGTGCTGCCGCCGTCGACGATGATGTACTCGAGGTCCGTGATCCCCTGCGAGAGCACCGAGTCGATGGTCTCCTGGAGGAACCGTCCCTGGTTGTACGACGGGGTGATGACGGTGAGCGTCGGCGGCATGGGGCCTCAGGCGCGCTTGCGCGCGACGAGGACGCGCGTGTCGGCGACGGACTGCCGCGCGCGCTCCCACGCCGCGCGGTCGAAGCGCGGTTCGTACGAGAGATGATCCTCCACCAGCACGATCTCGCAGCCGCCCGCGACGAGCTGCGCCTCGACCCGCGCCCACTCCACGTGGTCATCGGGCCAGATGTGCAGGTCCCCCTCGGGCATCCAGCGCGGATCGCGCCAGCGCTGCCATATGAGTCTCGGCCGGATCCGCGCCCAGTAGCGCCGCGGGTCCACGAAACGCGTCCACCGCTTCTCCGGCCACACCACCGCCTGCGCGAAGAATGCGGTCAGTTCGGGGCTCGGCGACCAATACTGCGGCGCCTTCTCGTGTTCCAGCAGGATCACGCCGCCCGGCTTGGTCACGCGCACCATCTCGGCCACCAGCGCCAGATAGTCCGGCACATGATGCAGCACCGAGTACGCCCCGACCAGGTCCACGCTCGCGTCACGCGCGGGCTGGAGGTCGCGACCGTTCAGCACCACCGGGAACACCCGCCCGCCCGCCGCGTGCCGCCGGGCGAGGTCGCGCACCATCCGCTCCGACACGTCGCTCGCGTACACCTTGCCGGGATGCGCGAGCAGCTTGTCCGTCAGGTTGCCCGTGCCCGCGCCGATGTCGAGCATCACCCGCGACTCCGTGGCGGTCGCGCTCATGATCGCCGCGACCGCGCGCGCCACCGACGCGGTGAGCCGCGCCTGCTCGATGTCGTTGAAGATCTCCGGGTGCCGCGCGTCGTACGCGCCGCCCAGCCGGTCGTGCGCCGCGCGGTTCTCGGCGATCCGCCGGCCGGCCGACGTCATCGCGCGCGCAGGAGCGACGCGCGGTACGCCATCGTCGCGCCGGAGGCGAGGTTGTGCGCGTGCGCCGACACGCCGAACCCGATGAGCACCCAGAAGAGCGTCCCCGGCGCGCCGGTGAAGATCTCCGAGATGAGCAGGCTCGCGAGCAGCGCCGCCGCGCCGGAGCGCACCGCGTTGGCGAACGGGTCGAACTGCGCGTCGGTGAGCCGCATCCCCTGCACGACGATCCCGAACACGCCGAGGAAGAACATCAGCCCGCCCGGCCAGCCGAAGAGGTAGAAGACCTCGAGCAGGCCGTTCTCGAAGTTGCGGATGCCGCCGCCCGAGCGCGCCGTCACCGCGCTGCCCGTCGCGCCGAGCCCCGCCCCCTCCGCGTAGTCGAGGACCAGCGCGTAGCCGGCCCGCGCCGTCATCACGCGCTGGCGGAACGAGGAGTCATCCCCGCCCGACGTGATCGAGGAGAGGCGCGACGTGATCCCCTCGCGGATGCGCGGGATCGTGATCACCGGCAGCGCCAGCAGCCCGACGACGACGAGCGTGATCCAGTTCCGCGGCAGTTTGCGCGCTGGCTGGGTCACGAACTGCAATCCGAGCCCGAAGACGAATCCGAGCCAGGCGGTGCGGATGCGCGAGAGCAGCAATCCGATGAAGCCGAGCACGAGCGACGGCAGCCGTCCGCGCACCTCCGCCGAGAGGAGGAGGAGCATCCCCACCTCCATCACCACCGCGAAGGTCCCCGGCATGGTCATCGACCCGAAGACGCGGACCGAGTAGGGCTCCGGTCGGCCGATCGACTGCAGGTCGGTGCCGATCATCCAGATGCGGTCCCACGGCGGCATGATCACGAACTGCACCACGCCATAGAGCGCCGCGGGGGCGATCCCCCACGCGAGCGTGCGCATGAAGGCGCGCTTCATGTCCGGGTAGCGCCGCCAGTGCAGCGCGGTGTGCAGGCCGACGAGCGCCGGTGAGAGCCAGGTGAGGTACGCGTAGAACGCCGGCAGGAGTCCGTTGCGCAGCGCGCCGACGAGGAACCCGTACGTCACCGCGGCGATCACCAGCAGCGCCGGCGCGAAGAGCACGCCACGGAGTTCCCGGAAGAAGCGGATCACCGTGAGGATCGCGACCGACGACGCGAGGACCGGCGCGGCGAGAGCGAGGTTCGTCGCCTGGAAGCCGTGGTGCATGTCGAGCACCCGGCGGAAGAGCGGAGTGTAGAGCCAGAGCGAGACCGCGAAGGCGAGGTAGGCTGCCGGCGAGCGCATCACGAGGGTGAGCGCCGTGACCGCGGCGGTGATCGCCCAGAGCGGGCCGAACGCGCGGCCCCCGACGCCGGCGAGCCCCGCCGCCGTGATCGCGAGGTACGCCACCACCACGAACGTCTGGAGCGAGGGCACCACCGACTCCCGGCGCGCCTCGGCCACGGGCACCGCGGTCGTCGTCATGCCGGACTCAGCGGACCGGCGGCGAGCCCGGGCGCGACTCGCGCGGCGGCATCAGGCCCTGGCTCCGCAACGCGCGCCGCAGGCGGCGGCGCCCGGAGGAGACGGCGTAGCCCAGCAGGCTCACCGCCACCGTGGAGGCCGTGCCGTGCATGAAGAGCGAGAAGGGCGCGAACGCCTCGCCCGGCACCGCGACGGCGAGCGCGCCGGTCGGCGCCACGACCTGCATGCCGTTCAGCCGCTGGATCAGCCCAGCGTCCACGCCCCACAGCATCCCGGGCAGCGTCGTGGTGAAGCCCGACCCGAGCATCGGGTCGCTCGCGCGGAAGATGAACATCACTCCGAGCCAGAGCCCCACGAGCATGATCGTGCTGAGATAGAGCAGGCGCGACGTCAGCCCGCGCCGGTGCCGACCGCGGCGACGGCCCGTCCACGACTGGTCGAGCATCCACCACGTGAGCAGCGACACCACGAACGTCAGCGTGAGCACCAGCGGGGCCGCGATCAGTTCCACCGCGAGCAGCACGAGCCCCACGAGCATCGAGGCCCCGAACTGCCCCGACGTCACCGGCTGTTCCGCCCCGGTGTCGAAGACGTCCGGCACGAGCTCCGGGCCGGACTCCGAGCCCGGCGCGGCGCGCATCCCTCCTCGCGAGGTCCTCATGGCATCCCTCGGCGTCCGCTCATTTGCCGTAATCGTAGTAGTAGCCGTAGCCCGACCGGTATCGCGACCCGCGACGGAACTCGACGTCGTTCAGCACCGCGCCGGCGAGGTTCACCTGCACGTTCCGCAGCTGGGCGACCGCGAAGCGGAGCTCCTCGCGGTCGGTCTTGTCCGCGCGCGCCACGAGCAACAACGCATCCGCCTGCGCGCCGATCAGCGCGCTGTCGGTGAAGAGGTTGAGCGGCGGCGTGTCGAGCAGCACGTAGTCGTACTGCGCGCGCAGGCGCTCGAACAGCGGCTGCAGGCGCTGGGCGACGAGCAGGTCGGCGGGGTTCACGCTCGGCGCGCTGCCGAGCGGCAGCACGTCGATCGTCCCGCCCGACTCCATCGCGACGCGACGGATGCACTCGCCCGGCGAGGCCTGGCCGTACATCAGGTCGAAGAAGCCCGGCGACGGCGCGATGCCGAACACGTCGTGCACCGTGCCACGCCGCGTCTCGGCGTCGATGAGGATCACGCGCTGGCCCTGGTGCGCCAGCGTCACCGCGAGATTCACCGCCGTCGTCGTCTTGCCGTCGCCCGGGAGCGCCGAGGTCACGACGATCACGCGCGGCGCTTTCGGCGGCGTGAGGTAGTTCAGGTTGGTGCGCAGCGAGCGGTACGCTTCGGCCGCCGGCGTGTGGTAGTCGCGACCCGCCGCGGGGAGGTCCTTCGCCCCTTCGGCCCCGGCCGCGCCTACGGCGACGGGTGGACCCAATCGGTACGCCCCGGTGCGCGCCTGCTGCTGCAGGTTCGGGATGATGCCCACCACCGCCACACCCGTGACGTTGGCGAGGTCCGCCTCGCTGCGGATCGTCGTGTCGAGCCACTCGCGGAGGAAGGCGATCGACACGCCCACCACGAGCCCCGCCAGCACCGCCACCGCGAAGATGATCGTCTTCGACTGCGAGATCGACATCGGGGCACCGGCCGCCTCGTCGAGCACCTGCGCCGTCGAGTCCTGCACCGCCGCGGCGATCTCCGCCTCCTTCAGCCGCGACTGCACCATCATCGAGAGGTCCTCGAGCACGCGCCGATTGCGCTCGAGGCGCTGGAACGTGAGCTGCTGCTCGGGGATGCGCTTCCGCGCCTCCTCGAGGGTCGCCACCCGCTGCTCGAGCACCACGATCTGCGCGTTCACGCTGCCCACGAAGCGGCGCGCGCGGTCCTCGATCACGTCCTGGATGGCGTCGATGCGCCGGTCGAGCGCGCGCACGTCCGGGTCACCCGGCATGCGGCGGTTGAGGAGCTGGTTGCGCTCGTCCACGAGGAGACCCAGCCGCTCGACCTCGCTCTCGGCGATGCGCGCATCGCTGAACGCGTCGGTCGACAGGATCCGCTCGAGCATCTCGCGGCGCCGCGTGAGCGAGTCCGTCGAGCGCGGGCCGGCGATGGCCGGCGCGAGCTGCTCGCGGATCCCGCGGAGCGTGGTCGCCGCGCTCTTGAGTTCGTTGATCTCGCTGAAGAAGTACTGCGCCTGGTCCTCGGGCGTCGTGATCCCCTCGCGGAGCAGGTAGTCGCGGATCTCCGACTCCGCTCCCGCGAGCTGCTCGTCGAGCGACCCGAGCTGCGCCTCGAGATACGTCACCGTCCCGCGCGCGCTCACCCGCTCGAGGTCCATCTTCCGCTGCACGAACCGCCGGGCCACCGCGTTCGGGATCTCGCGCGTGAGCTCCGGATCGGTCCCTCGGAAGATGATCTTGAGGACGTTGGCATCGCGGTTGGTCTGCAGCACGTCGAGCGACGAGCGCAGGCCGTTCGCCACCACCAACCGCGGCGCGAGCGCGAACTGCATCCGTTCCTGCAGCCGGCCGGCCGGGGAGAGCTGCAGGCGCAGCCCCGGGAGGTCGATCGGCATCGTGTCGCTGAAGGTGCCGAGCACCGCGTCGCCGGGCAGGCGCCGCACCTCGTAGCCGCCCGCCGTGCGGGTGAAGCGGTACTCCGCGTCAGGGGCATCCGAGGCGATCACCGCCCACAGCACCAGGTCACTGCGCGGCGTGCGCTGCGGCTGCAGGACCGCGAGCCGCAGCCCCAGCGAGTCCACCACCTCGAGCGCGAGGTTCCGGCTCGTGATGATCTCGGTCGAGGTGGCGAGGAGCTGCTGGTAGTCGGGACCGAAGTAGAACTGCGCCGTCGCGCTCGGTCGCGGTTCGTCGATGCGCACCGTGACCTCGGCCTGGTAGAGCGGCTCCACCCGGCGAGCCGCCACCACGCCCGCCGCCACCGCGAGGCCCACGCACACGACGATGATCCACGCGCTCCGCGAGATCGTCGCCCACCCGCGCCGCAGGTCGAGGGGCTGGTTCGGCTCCACCGGCACCACCATCGGGAGATTGCTCATCGCCTCAGTTCCCGAGCAGGACGATGATCGAGATCACCGACGCGATGATGGTCGAGACCGCCGCCACCGTCGTGATCTGCCGTTGGTTCCGGATCCAGAAGGACTGGTCCTGCACGAAGATCGCGTCCCCCGACCGCAGGTCGAACGCCCCGAGCGACTGTTCCACCGCGAGGTTCAGCTTCGTGCCGTCGAACCGCAGGAGCTGCACGCGCGGCAACCCTTCGGCGCCCACCGTGCCCCCCGCCCGCGCGATGACCTGGATCGCCGTGGACGTCGGATCGACCGGATACACTCCCGGCGCCCGCACCGAGCCGAACACCGGCACCGGACGGATCAGCCGCACGTCCACCGGCGTGTTGACGATCCGGTCGCGGAAGCGCGTGATGAGGAGCGAGTTGAGCGAATCGGCCGTGAGCCCGCCGAGCTTCATCCGCCCCAGCGAGGGGACGATCGCCGTGCTGTCGTTCTGCACCAGCAGGTCACCCGAGAGCTCCGGCTCACGCCAGACGTTCACGCGCACGATGTCGCCGGGCTGTGTCGTCCACGGCCGCAGCATCGACTGCGGGAGCGGCGTCGGCGCCACCGGTGCGGCGGGACGGCACGCCCCGAGGGCGAGGATGCCCCCCAGGAACAGGCGACGTCGCAAGGTCGAGGTCATGGTGCAGGATGGGAGAATGGGCGTGCTTCGCATGCGAATGAATTCTGATGTAATACGACTGACGGGCCCGGACGAAACAGCCGCCGACGCCCCGGTGCGGGGTCAGTATGCGCCCCGCATGCTCACCACCGCCGGCACCGTCCGCGCGAGGATCACCAGGTCGCGCCACACGGTCCACCCGCGGATGTACGCCGATTCCAGCTTCACCACATCCTCGAAGTCGGTGATCGCGTTCCGTCCGCCCACCTGCCAGGGCCCCGTGATCCCCGGCAGCACCTCGAATCGCACGAAGTGGTGCGGCTTGTAGCGCGCCACCTCGCTCGGCAACGCCGGGCGCGGACCCACGAGCGACATCTCGCCCCGCAGCACGTTGATCAGCTGCGGCAGCTCGTCCAGGCTCGACCGGCGGAGGAAGCGCCCGACCGTCGTCAGGCGTGGGTCCCCCTTCACCTTGAACAGCGGATCCGACGCGTACTGGTTCGCCCGCGCCAGCGCCGCCTGCTGGGCCTCCGCATCCTCCACCATCGTGCGGAACTTGAGCAGCGTGAACGGGTCGCCGCCCAGTCCCACGCGTACCTGCTTGAAGAGCACCGGTCCGCGCGACGTCGCGCGCACCAGCACCGC
>JBGATT010000126.1:0-12785 GCA_044229035.1 Gemmatimonadaceae bacterium
GGAACAGTGGCGTGAGGGTCGCCGCCGGCTGATGACCCCGTCCTTCGCGCAGTTCGAGGGGCACGTCCGCGACCAGCTCGACGCGGCCCGTGGCGGCGCAGGCGTCGACGCGGGCCGCGACCTCAGGGCCATCACGGTCAACCGGTGGCCGCATGGCTACGCCTACTCGCCCCACCTGCTGTGGGAGCCGACGTATGCCACGCCGGCGGACCAGCCGTGGGTGATCGGGCGCCGGAAGTTCGGACGCATCGCGATCGCGAATGCCGATTCGGATGCGAGCGCCGACACGAATACGGCGATCACGCAGGCGGCACGCGCCGTGGCGGAGACGCTCGGCGACTGAGGCGCGGTCGACCGACCGGCGAGGATCGGCCGGTGCCTCGGGTCGCTTGAACGATCGCCAGCGCCCGGCGTCCAATGGGTGGAGGCCCCACCATGCCACGCCGTATCCCGCTCCTGCTCCTTTCGTCGAGTCTCTGGTACTTCAGCGAAGGCCTGCTCGGCCCCCTCTTCGCCGTCTTCAGCGAACAGGTCGGCGGAGACCTGCTCGACATCACCGCCGCCTGGGCCACCTACCTCATCGTCAGCGGGATCGCTTACCCCGTCGTCGGCCGACTCCTGAACGGCACGCGGTGGAAGTTCCGGATGATCACCATCGGGTACGCGCTCAACACCCTCTTCACCTTCGCGTACCTGCTCGTCTCGAACACCACCGAGCTGCTGCTCGTGCAGGTGGGACTCGGCATCGCCGAGGCGGTCTCGACGCCCTCGTGGGACGCCTACTACGCTTCGCAGCTGCGCGACAGCGACAGCACCGACGACACCTTCTTCTGGGGCATCGCCAGCGGGCACACGCAGTTCATCTCGGGTGTGGCGATCGCGGTCGGCGGGCTGATCGCCAATTTCGTCTCGTTCCAGGCGCTCTTCGTCACCATGGGCGTGCTGAACCTCCTCGCGACGCTCGTGCAGGCGCGGGTCACCTGGCTCGATGAGCGGGTACCGGCCTGAGCCGCTGTCAGACCCGGCGAGTACCTTTCCGGTATCCGGAACGGCAATCCCCGTGTCCCGCACGGAGCGACCTGCATGCGCGACGTTCGACCCACATCCGCTGCCGCACGAGCGGCGCTGATCCTCCTGCTCGCCGCAGCGGCGCTCACGGCCTGCGAGGGTGACGGTCCCGTGGGGCCGCCTGCGGCCACCCAGCTCTCCCTCACGACCAGCGCCGCTGGTGCCGCGAGCGGGCAAGCGTTCGCGACCCAGCCGGTCGTGACGGTGCGGGACGCCGCGGGCGCGCTCGTCACCACGAGCGCCGCCACGATCACGGTGCAGGTGAGCGCGGGCGCGACGATCGTCGGCAGCGCGACGGCGACGGCGGTCCAGGGTCTCGTCACCTTCACGGGGCTCGGCCTGAGCGGCCCCGCCGGCACGACCTACACGCTCACCTTCTCGTCCCCGGGGCTGACATCGGTCAACCAGACCGTGGTGCTCACCCCCGGCGCGCCAGCGCGACTCGTCCTCACCACCGCGCCAGCCGGCGCCATCTCCGGCGCGTCGTTCACGACGCAACCGGTGCTCTCCGTGCGCGACGCCGCGGACAACGTCGTCGCCAGCGACAACGCGACGGTCGTGACGATGACGAATGAGGCGGGGGCGACGATCGTGGGCACCGCGACCGTCACGGCGGTCGCCGGCGTGGCTTCCTTCGTGAACGTGGGCCTCACGGCGACGCCAGGCACTTCGGCTCAGCTCACCTTCTCGGCCCCGGGACTCAGTGCCGCGGCGAGCTCGGTCACCGTGGGCGCACTGCCGGCGACCCAGCTCGTGGTCATCACCGCGCCGAGCGTCGTCGTGCCGAACGGGTCGGCGCTTCCCATCCAGCCGAGGATCCAGCTACGCGACGCGAGCGGTGCTGCGGTCCTGCTCGCAGGCGTTCCGATCACGGCGATCATCGTCGAGACGAATGGCGGGCCCGCGACCCTCGCCGGCACCGTGACCATGAACACCGCCAGCGACGGTGTCGCGACCTTCACGAATCTCGCGATCACGTCGTCCGCGCCGCTCGTTCGACTCCGCTTCTCGTCCCCGGGCCTCACAGGCGTCTCGGCGAACGAGACGCTGGTCCAGCCGGGGCCTGCGAGCGCCATCCTCGCGAGTGGCGGGGCGGGGCAGCGCGCGCTCTTCGGCACCGTGCTCCCCGTCCGTCCTGCGGCCAAGGTCACCGACATGGGCGGCCTCGGCATCCCAGGTGTGACCGTGACCTTCGTCGTGACGGCGGGAGGCGGAGCCCTCGCAAGCACATCCGCGGGCACCAACGCCGAGGGCATCGCGACCGCGGGCCTGTGGACGCTCGGACCGGCGGCTGGAACACATGCCGTGACGGCGACCACCGCCGCGGTCGTCGGCGGGTCGGCGACCATCGAGTCGATCGCCCTGCCCACCCTCGCGCTGCAGCGTATCGCCGGCGGCGATGCCGGGTGCGGCGTCGGCACGGACGGCGGGGCCTACTGCTTCGGGCCACCGACGACGCTCGTGCCGGGCGGACTCGCCTTCACGAGCCTCTCATCGCGCGGCGGACACGTCTGCGGAATCGTCACCGGCGGTGCCGTCTGGTGCTGGGGGAGCAACGCCTCTGGTCAGCTCGGGGACGGGACGTTCACGTCCCGCACCACGCCAGTGCTCGTGTCGGGCGGACTGCAGTTCCAGCAGGTCTCCGCAGGCTACGACCACACCTGCGGCGTCACCGTCGCCGGTGCCGCCTACTGCTGGGGCAACAACTCCGCCTCGCAGATCGGCAATGGGTCCAACGTGACGATCCCGGCGCCGGTCGCCGTGCTCGGTGGTCACTCGTTCGGCAGTGTTTCCGCCGGGGTGCAGTTCTCGTGCGGTGTCACCGCAGCGGGCGCCGGATACTGCTGGGGACTCGGCAGCTATGGCCTCCTTGGCATCGGCTCGTCGCCCGCCACGCCGGCGAGCACACCGCAGGCCGTCGCCGGCGGATTGACCTTCGCGAACATCTCGTCGGGCTGGTATCACAGCTGCGGACTGACCACTGGCGGCGCGGCCCACTGCTGGGGCGCGGTGGACGGCGACGTCATGACGGCCGCACCTGTGCTCTCACCACGCGCGCGCCGCGGGCAAGTGGCGCACCTGTGGTCTGACTCAGGCGGGCGCCGCCTACTGCTGGGGGCCTACGGGTGGCGGGAACGTACCGCTCGCGGTGCCCGGCGGCATCGTGTTCGCGAGCGTCGCGGATCGATCGGGAGTGACGGCGGCGGGCGTCGGCTATGTCTGGACCGACGGGGTGCCGGTCGCCATCCCGATACCGTAGCCGGAAGCCTCAAGCTCCGGTCTTGGGATTTCTCATCACCCCAGCGCCCCCGCATACCACTCGGCCACCCGGGCGCTGAGCGTCGAGTCGCCGTCCCGGTGCGCGTACTCGTTGCTCGTCGGTGAGTACACGTAGTCCTCGGCCCACCGCGCGCCATGCCGCACGACCTGCTCCACCGCGTCGAGCGCGTGCAGCAGTTCCGCCTGCGTCGTCGTCGGATGGAACGAGAGCCGCACCCACCCCGGCTTCTCCGAGAGGTCGCCGCGGTCGATGCGGTCGGTGATCGCCTTCGACCGCGACGGGTCCACGTGCAGGAGGTAGTGCCCGTACGTCCCCGCGCAGGAGCAGCCGCCGCGCGCCTGCACGCCGAACCGGTCGTTGAGCAGCCGCACCACGAGGTTGTAGTGCAGCCCCTCCACCCAGAACGACAGCATCGCCAACCGGTGCCGCACCGCCGGCGCGAGCAGGTGCACCCCCGCGATCGCGTTCAGGCGGTCCATCGCGAGCGGCACCAGTTCCTCCTCGCGCGCGCGCATCGCCTCCACCGTCATCGCATCCTTCAGCGAGATCGCCAGCGCCGCCTTGATCGCCTGCAGGAAGCCCGGCGTCCCCGCATCCTCGCGCGCCTCGATGTCCTCGAGGAAGGCGTACTGCCCCCAGGGGTTGGTCCACGCCACCGTCCCGCCGCCCGCCTCGTCCGGCGCGGAGTTATGGTAGAGCGCGCGATTGAACACGAGCACGCCGGAGGCCCCGGGGCCGCCGAGGAACTTGTGCGGCGAGAAGAGCACCGCGTCGAGCGATGCGTCGGGATCGCCCGCCGGATGCATGTCGATCGCCACGTACGGGGCCGATGCCGCGAAGTCGATGATGCTGATCCCGCCCGCGCGGCGCACCAGGCGCGCCATCTCGTGATACGGCGTGAACACGCCCGTGACGTTGGAGCAGGCGCTGAACGCACCGATCTTGAACGGCCGGTCGCGATGCGCGTGCAGCTGCTCCTCGAGCGCCGCGAGACTGACGACCCCCTGCGCGTCGGGGGGCACCACCACCACGTCGGCGATCGTCTCGTACCAGCTCGTGTGGTTGGAGTGATGCTCGAGGTGCGTCACGAACACCACCGGCCGCTCGGCGGCCGGCATCACGAGATGCCGGCGCAATCCCTCCGGCGCCTTGAGCCCGAGGATGCGCTGCAGCTTGTTCACCGCCGCCGTCATCCCCGCGCCCGGCGTGAGCACGACGTCGTCCGGGCCCGCGTTCACGTGCCGCCGGATCCGCGCGTGCGCCTCGTGGTACGCGATGGTCATCGTCGACCCCGTCACCGACGACTCGCTGTGCGTGTTCCCCACGTACGGCCCGAAGCGCTCGGCGAGCGTCGCCTCGATCGGCCGGTAGAGGCGGCCGCTCGCCGTCCAGTCGGCGTACACGAGCCGCTGCTCGCCGTAGGGCGTGCGGAAGGTCAGGTCATGCCCGATGGTGTTCGTGCGGAACGGGGCGAAGTGCTGGTCGAGGGGGCGCATGCGGGAATAGTGCGCCATTCCTCGACGCCTCCGCCAGCGATAACTTCCGCGCCCATGCCGCACACGCGCCTGCTCGACGATCTCCGTCATCGCACCTACGTCGCCATCCGGCCCTCGCCGGTGGCCGGCATCGGCGTCTTCGCCGTCCGCCCCATTCCCAAGGGCTGCCGCGAGATCTTCTCGCCGCCGCGTGGCGGCACCGAGGGCTTCATCGCCGTGCCGCGCGCCGAGATCGACGCCCTCCCCGACCACGCGCGCCACCTCGTCGAGACCTACTGCCTCTACGACGAGACGCACTACCATCTCCCCGAGGACGGCTTCAAGAAGATGGACCTCGTCCACTTCCTGAACCACGCCGAGCAGCCGAACGTCCAGTCGATCGACGACGGCGCCTGGTTCGAGGCGCTCCGCGACATCGCCGCGGGCGAGGAGCTGTTCGTGGACTACGGGACGTTGGTCGACGGCGACGACTGACGCCGCGCGATCTCCGCGCAGGCCCAGAGGGCGATCCCCCACGTGAGCCCGAGCCGCAGGTAGGCGGCCCAGAGCGGCGTCGCGAGCGTCACGGCGCCGAGTCGCTCACCGGCCCAGAACGCGATGGGCCCGCCGGCCGCGCCGAACAGCGCCGCACGCACCGGTCGCAGCATGATCCCGCGCAGGCTCCACCGGAACGTCGTCGCGAACTGCGCCCACATGAGCAGGAGCCAAGGCGGTGACATCCACGCCACCACGCTCCCCGACGTGAACGCCGCGTAGGTCCCGCGTTGCGCCTGGTAGCCTTCGACGACCAGGCCGAACGCGAGGGCGACGCCGATGAGCCGCAGTTCGGTCACCCGCTGCGGCGCGAGCAGGAGGTGCACCGCGATGAGTGCCGTCGCGATCGTCGCCCCAGTCCATGGCCAGCCCCACGCCGCGCCGAGGATGCACGCGAACCACCCGGCCTGGTAGAGCGCGTAGTTGAGGCCGCGCGAGTAGGCGTTCACCCGCGGCTCAGAGGAGCGACGCCAGCACCGGGAATCGTGCGCGGACCCGCGCCTGATCCTCCGCGTCGTCCATGAACGTGAAGTCGGCGAAGTCGAACCCCGGGCCCACCATGCAGCTGCAGAGCGAGAACGCCCCCGCGGGTCGCGCGGCCTGCCACCATCCCGCCGGTACCGTGTGGAAGGGCACGTGCCCCTCCTCGAGCCGCCCGAGGGTGATCGTCACCGCCTCGCCGAGGTCGGGGGTGAGCAGCAGCAGCTCCATCGGCGCGCCCGATGAGAAGTGCCACACCTCGTCCGAGCGCACGCGATGCCAGCGTGACTGCTCCCCCGCCGCAAGGAGGAAGTGGATCGCGGTGAGCGCGGCGCGCGCCGCGCGTCCGTCGGCAGGGTGCACCGCGAGGCTGCTGCGGAACACCTCGCGATAGTGTCCGCCCTCGGGGTGCGGCGTCAGTCCAAGCCTCGCGATCAGGTCGGTGGCGTCCATCAGGCGTCCCTCAATCGATCGGCAGGTGCTTCTCGTGCCCGAGCACCGTCTCGGCGCGGCGGGACCGGAAGATCGGGAAGAACATCTGGTGGTACCAGCGCTCCGGGCCGTGTCGCCGGTCGTCGTTCAATCCGTAGGCCGGCGGGTACTGCCGCGTGATGCGCGCCGTGCCGAAGAGCACGTCCCAGAGGAAGAGCAGGTTGCCGTAGTTCCCCATGTAGTGCCCGATGCCGTCGTCCTGCGTGAGCGCGTGGTGCGCGAAGTGCGTCGCGGGCGTCGAGATCGTGCGCTCCAGCACCCACGCCAGCGGCCGCAGCGGGCGGTACCGGTAGAGCCACTGGTCCCAGCGCACCGCCGAGTGCGCGCCGATGATCACCGCGAGCTTCACCACGCTGTAGCCGACGAACACCCAGCCGAAGCCGAGGTAGAGCAGGGCGCCGCTGAACCAGAGGCCGGGCATGAGCGCGTAGTAGAACGCGTTGTTGCGATAGACCACCCGCACGCTCATGTACGCCGCGGAGTGGTGCGCCCGGTGCAGCGGCCACATCACCGACGTGTGCGAGAGCCGATGCCACCAGTACTGCGTCAGGTCGTCGGCAAGGAGGAGCACGAGGACCATCTGCCACCACGGCCAATCCGCCCAGGCGTCGCGCATCTCGGGCATCAGCACGGCGCAGAGCGCCTTGGAGCCGGCGAACACCGCCCCAGAGATGACGGGGAACGTGACGCCCACCGCGACGTCCAGCCGGTTGTCCTCGGCCGAGGCGGCGTGGGGGAAGAAATGCCCCATCGCGAGCTCCGCCACGGCGAAGAGCGCGAAGATCAGGGTGACGGCGAGGAGCTGCGCGTTCTGGAGGTCGAGCGTCATGGGGCCTGACGGGGGGATGCGGACGGACTAGAATATGCGCCAATGCTCCGGCGCTCGCTCACGACGCTCTCGCTCGTCTTCATCATCTTCTTCAACGTCTCCGGGGGCGCGTTCACCCTCGAGGGACTCGTCGCCGGCACGGGCCCCGGGCTCGCGCTCGCGATCCTGCTCGTGATCCCGCTCGTCTGGTCGCTCCCCGAGATCCTCATCATCGGGGAACTCGCGAGCATGCTCCCGCAGGAAGGGGGCTACTACCGATGGGTGCGCCGGGCCTTCGGAGATTTCTGGGCCTTCCAGAACGGCTGGTACACCTGGCTCTACTCGCTCGTGGACATGGCGATCTATCCCGCCCTGTTCAACCAGTATCTCGCGTACTTCGTCCCGGAGATGTCGCAGGGGACGCGCTGGATCGTGGCGCTCGCGGTGATCTGGGGGGCCACCGGGATCAACCTGCGCGGGGCGCTCCCCGTCGGCCGCGTCTCGGTCGCCATCGGGACGTTCGTGCTCGGCACCTTCGCGCTCGTCGCGCTCTTCGCGATCCCGAACGTCACGCACGCGCCCTGGGCGCCCTTCTCCAAGCCCTCGCAGGGGATCACCACCGGCCTCGTCGTCGGCCTGAGCACCGCGCTCTGGAACTACTTCGGCTGGGACAACGCCTCGACCGTCGGCGAGGAGGTCGTGGACGCGAGTCGCACCTACCCGCGCGCGCTCGCGTTCGCGCTGCCGGTCGTCGCGCTCGGCTACTTCATCCCGCTGCTCCCGGCGCTCGGTGCCACCGACTGGACCACGTGGCAGGAGGGTGGCTGGCCGGCGATCGCCGAGGCCGCGACGGGCTCTATGGGCGTCATCCTCGCCCCGATGCTCGCCCTCGCGGGGATGGCGAGCGCACTCGCGCTCTTCAACGCGCTGCTGCTCGTCTATACGCGCATCCCGCTCGCGATGTCGCTCGACGGCCTGCTCCCCAAGGTCTTCGGCCGCACCGACGTGCGCGGCACGCCGTGGGTCGCCGTGCTGCTCGGTGCGTCCATCTACTCCGTCTTCGCCTTGCTGCCCTTCGGGAACCTCATCGTCGCCGACGCGATCTTCTACGCGGCGGCGCTGATGCTCGAGTTCGCCGCGCTCGTCTGGTTCCGCGCGAAGGAGCCCGAGCTCCGCGGCCCCTTCCGCATCCCGCTCGGTACCGTGGGCGTGGCGGTGCTGGCCTTCATCCCCTTCGTGGTGTTCTGCACGGTGATCGCCATCTCGTTCCTCGATGGCGAGTACGGCAAGGCCTCCGCCGGTGCGGCGATCGGCGCGATGCTGTTCGGGGTACCGTGGTACTTCGTCGTGCGCCGGGTCAGCGCGCGCTGATCGCCGTCAGCGCGCGAGGCGCGCCCAGGTGAGGTGCGGCGACTGCTTCCCCGCGCGCACCATCCGCACCCACAGCAGCGTCATGTGCTCCAGGTGCAGCGCCTGCACGAGCCCGCCCACATCCACCGGCTCCCATCCGAGCTCGGCGATAAGGCCGCCGACCGTCGACTTCGCGGCCGCGTCGTCGCCGCAGAAGAGCATCGCCGGCCTGACGTTGGCCGCGGGGAATCGGTTGTCCTCGAAGTTCTCGTAGCCGTAGATGCTGAACGCCTTCACCACGCGCGTCGCCGGGAGCAAGGCCTGGATGGTCTCGCTGCCGGAGCGCTTGCTCTCGAGGCCGTGCGTGAGGCCGGGACCCACCGGATTCACGCAGTCGATGAGCGTCTTCCCCGCGAGCGCGTCACGGAGCGGCGCGAGCGTCGATTCGAGCGCCTTGAACGGGATGGCGACCACCACCACGTCGGCCGACCCGACCGCATCGGCCGGCGCGGTGATGCGCAGCCCCGGATTGCGCGCGACGAGGGCGCGCGCCGTCTCCGAGTCGGGGTTCGCCGTCGCCAGGGTGACATCATGCCCGAGCCGCTGCCACTGGTCGGCGAGCGGGCCGCCGACGTTGCCGTACCCGAGGAAGGCGATGCGCATCAGGAGTGCTCCCGTTCGTCGTGGGCTTGCGTGAGCGCCGCGAGGAGCGCGTCGCTCCCCTGCGCGCCCGAGACACCGTACTTGCGGTCCAGCACGAAGAACGGCACCCCGCCGATCCCGAGTTGCCGCGCCTCGAACAGGTCGCGGCGGACGGCGTCGCCGAGGGGGTCGCTCGAATCGTCCGCGGCGAGCGCGGCGCGCAACGCCTCGCCATCGAGCCCGACCTCGGCGCCGAGGCCGACGAGGGTGTCGAGGTCGTCCACGTTGCGCCCCTCGGAGAAGTAGGCGCGCATGAGGCGCTCCTTGAGCTGATCCTGCCGCCCGGCGGACTTGGCGAAGTGCAGCGCGCGGTGCGCGCGGAAGGTGTTGGCGATGATCGCGTCCTCGAGCGCGAGATCGATCCCCACCTCGCGCCCCATCGCCGTCACGCGCGCGTTCATCTGCCGCACCTGCGCGAGCGGGAGCCCGCGCTCCTGCGTGAGGTAGTCCTCGGGATGACGCGTGGGGTCCGTCCGCTGGTCGGGGTTGAGCTGGAAGCTTCGCCAGGTGACCGTGACGTCGTCGCGGTGCGCGAAGCGCGCGAGGGCGTCAGCGAGCTGCCGCTTGCCGATGTAGCAGAAGGGACAGGCGACGTCGCTCCAGACCTCGACGTCCAGCGGCCCGGCGCTCACGACGGCCGTCGCAGGCGCGCCGACGAGCGCCGCGCCGGTGCGGTCAGGGTGTCGTGGATCGCCTGCGCCTCGACGGTCAGCTTCACCGCGTCCATCTCCTCCAGCGGGAGCCGCAGCAGGCGGTTGACGCGCTGGAAGAGCGCGTCGTAGGTCTGCGCGAAGGCCGCGCGCGCCGTGGCCGGGGAGATGTGCTCGGCCGGATCGGTGAGGCCCCAGTGCACCTGCGCCTTCGCGCCGGCGAAGAAGGGGCAGGCGTCACGCGCGTTGTCGCAGACCGTGATCACCAGGTCGAACTGCTGCCCGGCGAGCGAGTCGATGGACTTGGGGGTGCGGCCCCGCCACTCGATGCCGTGGTTCTGCAGCGCGACGATCGCGTACTCGTTGACCTTGGCGGCGGGCTTGGATCCGGCGCTCTCGGCGACGACCTGCCCCAACGGGCGCTTCAGGCCGCGCGTGGCGATGATCGCCTCGGCGAGCTGGCTGCGGGCGGAGTTGCCGGTGCAGAGCACCAGGATGCGGAAGGGCGGTCGGGCGTCGGACATGCGCCGGAAACTATGGGAGTGCGCCCGGACCGACTAGCTTTCGCCGCGACCAAACCGCCCGCGTCGGAGAGACAGAGTGGCCACCATCCTGCAGCGCCTTCCCGAAGGACAGAACGTCGGCATCGCCTTCTCGGGCGGGCTCGACACCAGCGCCGCGCTCCACTGGATGCGCGCCAACGGGGCGGTGCCCTACGCGTACACCGCGAACCTCGGCCAGCCGGACGAGTCCGACTACGAGGAGATCCCGCGCAAGGCGATGGGGTACGGCGCCGAGAAGGCCCGCCTGATCGATTGCCGGCACCAACTCGTCGCCGAAGGCATCGCCGCGATCCAGAGCGGCGCCTTCCACATCTCGACCGGCGGCCAGACCTACTTCAACACCACGCCGCTCGGCCGCGCCGTGACCGGGACGATGCTCGTCGCCGCCATGCGCGAGGACGACGTCCACATCTGGGGCGACGGCTCGACCTTCAAGGGGAACGACATCGAGCGGTTCTACCGCTACGGGCTGCTCACCAACCCCAACCTGAAGGTCTACAAGCCCTGGCTCGACCAGCGCTTCATCGACGAGCTCGGCGGCCGCAAGGAGATGAGCGAGTACCTCATCGCCAACGGCTTCGCGTACAAGATGAGCACCGAGAAGGCCTACTCGACCGACTCCAACCTCCTCGGGGCGACGCACGAGGCGAAGGACCTGGAGTTCCTCGACAAGGGGATGCACATCGTGCAGCCCATCATGGGCGTGGCCTTCTGGAAGGACGAGACGGCCATCGCGCGGGAGACCGTCAGCATCCGCTTCGAGGAGGGCGTGCCGGTCGCGCTCAACGGCCGGACCTTCGGGAGCGCCCTTGAGCTGTTCCTCGAGGCGAACGTGATCGGCGGACGCCACGGGCTCGGGATGACCGACCAGATCGAGAACCGCATCATCGAGGCGAAGAGCCGCGGGATCTACGAGGCGCCGGGGATGGCGCTGCTCTTCATCGCCTACGAGCGGCTCGTCACCGGCATCCACAACGAGGACACGATCGAGCAGTACCGGCTCAACGGCCGGAAGCTCGGGCGCCTGCTCTACCAGGGGCGCTGGCTCGACAGCCAGGCGCTCATGCTGCGCGAGAGCGCGCAGCGGTGGGTCGCGCGCGCGGTCACGGGCGAGGTCACCCTCGAGCTCCGGCGCGGCAACGACTACTCCATCATGGACACGACGAGCCGCAACCTGACCTACAAGCCGGAGCGGCTGACGATGGAGCGGGGCGAGGCGTTCTTCACGCCGCTCGACCGGATCGGGCAGCTCACGATGCGGAACCTCGACATCATGGACACGCGCGACAAGCTGGTCGAGTACACGCGCACCGGGCTGCTGCGGCAGGCGTCGGAGACGTCCGTGCCGCAGCTCCCGGCCGCGAGCGACTGACTAGAAGCGCAGGCCGATCCCGAGGCCCATCCAGTTGGCCTTGGGGTCGGTGTTCACGATCGTGTACGACGCCATCAGGTCGAGCTTGCCGAGCCCGATCGAGACGCTCGGCACGATGCCCATCTTCTCGAAGTTGCTGAACCAGCCGAACTCGAGTCCGGCGTCCACGAGCGGCAGCGACAGGTGCGGGCCGACCGCGAACCCGAGCACCGACTCGTCATCGAGGCCGACCGGCGTGCCGAGGATGTCGACCGTCTTGCCCGGGAGCATCGTGTACGTCGCGGTGCCCATCAACTTGAACATGCCGAGCGGGATGCCGACGCGGCCGTAGGCCCCGTAGCCACCCTTGTAGAGGTCGGCGAGGTCGCCCGTGGGCATGACGGCCTGCGCGCCCACACGGATGTCGAGCACGGGGATCTGCGCGGCGGCGGGAGCGGCGAGCACGGTCGCGAGGCCGAGGGCGAGCGCGAAACGACGGATCATCGGGAATCTCCGGGATGTGGAAAGTCGCCCGGCCACTCGGCCGGGAGTCCTCGTGAGATGACGCCCCGTTCGCGAGGCGGGTCACCGTCGAGGGCGGGGGATGGCGAAATGCCCCCCGGGTCTCGTACCCCGGTCGCACGTCCCGGGGGCGCTCGTGCCGCGGTGGTTGCGGGTCGACCAGCGAGCACATATATTCCCGTATAGTTATTGACCGTTCCGACGGTCCATGCGCCCACCGTCCTCACCCTGGAGCCCCAATGGCCCGTTTCAGGAATCTCCCCGTCGATCATGTCATCGATGTCCGCTCGAAGCTCGAGTTCTGGCTCGGCCACCTGCCCGGGGCGGTGAATGTGCCGCTCGATACGCTCCCGAATGGCCTCGAGGGCATCGACGGGCTCACGACCAAGAGCCGGATCCTGGTCTACTGTGCGAGCGGCATGCGCTCGGCACAGGCGGCCGCCCTCCTCGGCCGGGCCGGATACGCCCGGGTGACCGACGGCGGGGGG